>CAYRMO010000111.1:0-8826 GCA_964425355.1 uncultured Algimonas sp.
TTCAATAAAGTCTAGTTTGGCAGATATTTATCTCATTTTTTAGGCCAGTCCTGCCTTGCAAAATTATGGCCGCATAATGACAAATTTTTCAATTTTGAGAAGTTTTGGCACCATCAGGCAAAAAAATTGAAACATATTAGAATAGAGTGACGTCAATATTCGTCGCTGCCTTTAAGCGACAAAAACTCTAACACTATGCCTAGTATATTGAGAGTTTCTTTATGGAAAACTTAACAAAGGTCTGTTGGGGGTTATTGGCTTTAATTCACCTATCCCCGTCTCTACCGGTGTTTAGGCCCAAATTGATCGAGACGCTTTACGGCATATCTCCAAGTGGTGACCTTGGCGTTTTAACAACACATCGCGCCTTCTTGTTTCTTGCCCTATTTATCACGGCACTTATCGCCATGTTTAATCTCGAAAGTCGAAAACTGGCCTCGATCATTTTAACGATCAGCATGGTGAGTTTTCTTTTCCTTTATGTCCGGGAAGGTCTGCCCTCTGGAGCCTTGCAAAAAATTGCAATCGCCGATGGGATGGGCTTATTCCCCCTCGCCTTTGTCATATGGCAGAGTTGGAAATAGCTGACGCCGTATTTCAATCGCGATATGTCAGGAGGCCTGTAAGCCGGGTTCTGTACGCCCATAGGGGCGTGACGACCATTCATCTGGGATATGTTTTGCAACATATCTCTAGCAACCAACCCGGACGACAATGACGCGACGCACAGCGTCGTCCCTATTTGGTTTTGCTCCGGATGGGGTTTACCGTGACAGCGTCTGTTGCCAGACCCCCGGTGCGCTCTTACCGCACCCTTTCACCCTTACCATAAAATTATGGCGGTTTGCTTTCTGTGGCACTTTCCCTGGGGTTACCCCCGCCGGGCGTTACCCGGCATCCTGTACGCGTTGGAGCCCGGACTTTCCTCACACAGATAAACTGCATGCAGCCGTCCAGCCTCCTGACGGTGGCTAGCTGTGTCGGATTTCGAAAAGAGTCAAGAGCAAGCTTGTGCTGCAGAAATATTTCACACCTCGTCGATTTTTATTACGTAGCCGAATTGTTATGTTATAGGGTAGCTTAACTCAATTCTGATATTCTTTTGCCTAGGCCTGACGTGACCATCCAACACTCTTCCCTGCCCGTTTCTGCGAGCCCCATTTTTAGGGGCGCATCAATTGAAGATTTAAACCACATCAAACATCCTGATATTGATATGGTCATTTGCGAGCGCGAAATGCCATCTGTGATAGAGCGCGCACTTGGCGAACTATCAGGAATAATCGTGGAGAATAAACGGTTTCATCTGGAGGTTTCTGACGTCAGAGCCAGTATGCTTGCCGTGTTTCAAGACTGGGAATTTTGCAATGATGCAATCACACATTGGATCGCCAATGATGTGGAACAGCTTGCTGGCCAATTCTCAGAAACGATGGGCACATCAGAATTACTTTTACGCGTTGAGCTTATCGAAGATAATGCCTGCCGCAAATTTCACATTGATAATGTGAGCGCGCGACTGATCTGTACCTATATGGGACCTGGTACTGAATTTGGCTTGGCCCCAAGAGGTGAAACGCCAGACCCTATTCAGACTGTGCCGACGGGATATCCCGCAATATTCAAGGGCAAACAATTCAGCCTGACATCGATTCCGAAAATCGTTCATCGCTCCCCCCCAATAGAAGGAAGCGGAACATCACGCCTCGTCATTGTTTTAAATGAAAGTCCAACCCAACCATAAGGCAAAAATTGACCTTTTCAAAATTGTTCCATAGAGAATTGGGTCAATCGCCGCCCCCCTCATTTGAAATGAGACAGACATTACGGAGTCAGACATGAAATCAAATCTAGCCACAGCCTCAATCGTCGCAATGATCTTAGCCTTAGGGGCTTGTTCCGCGTCAGAGAAGACAGACGTCAAGGCCGAAAAGCCTGCCGCTGAACAAGCCGCTGAAGCCTCGACTATGGCCGATGAGCTGGCTGTCTCGAAAGATGAGCTAAAGGGAAATCCATTCCAAGCCGATTGGGATACACCTTACGGCGTTCCACCATTTTCAAAGATCGAAGATAGCCATTACATGCCCGCGATCAAAGCGGGCGCTCTGGCCCTTCGCGAAGAAATTGACGGCATCGTCAATAATGAAGATGCGCCGACATTTAAAAACACCATTGTCGCGCTAGACATGGCTGGCGAACAGCTTGGCAAAGCCTCCGGTACATTTGGCAATGTTGTGGGCACAGATACGAATGATACGCTTAGAGGGTTACAAGGTGAGATTTTCCCGCTCCTGACACGTGAATTCAACAATATTCAATTTAACGAAGCCCTATTTGATCGCGTGAAAACTGTTTACGCCAAAAAAGATTCGCTGGGTTTGGATGAACAAGATGCGCGTCTCCTGGAACTCACCTATCGCGATTTTGTCCGAGCCGGCGCCAATCTTGATAAAGATAGCAAAGCGCGTGTCGCCGAGATCAATGAAGAACTCTCATCCTTGACCACCAGCTATGGTCAAAACTTACTCAAAGCTACGACCGGGTTTAAACTCGAAATCACAGATCCCGACGATTTGGGCGGATTGAGCGATAGTTTCAAATCAGCGATCAAAGTCGAGGGAGAAGAGAAATGGGTGGTGGGCTTGAACCGGTCTCCCTTCGAGACCTTCATGACGCAATCGACCAATCGGGAGCTACGCGAAAAGCTCTTTAATGGATACCGTCTCCGCGCCTCAACCGGTGAAGGCGATAATGGCGTGATTGCGATCAAGATCGCGCAATTACGCGCCGAACGCGCGCGCATCATGGGCTATAAATCTCATGCAGAATATCAACTCGAAACCCGCATGGCAAAGACACCTGAGGCCGCTGAAGAATTTCTCTTGCGGGTTTGGCGCCCAGGACTTGCGCGCGCCAAGGAAGAACTGGGGGATATTCAAGCGCTTATAGAGGCAGATGGAAATGACTTTAAAGCCGAAGGACAGGATTGGTGGCATTATGCCGAACGCGTTCGCCAGGAACGCTTTGCCTTTGATGACGCCGCCCTCGCCCCTTATTTCGAATTAAATTCCGTTCGCCAAGGTGCCTTTAATATGGCGACGAATTTGTTCGGCATCACATTTACCGAAGTCGACACGCCTGTCTGGAACCCGGTTACGACGAGCTATGATGTGAAAGACGCGGACGGCAATCATCTCGGCCTCTTTATGATGGATATGTATTCACGTGAATCCAAACGCGGCGGCGCTTGGATGAGCTCCTATCGTGACACATCGAATATTGACGGAAATTCTGTTCGTCCCATCATCACAAATAATATGAACCTGACCACACCGCCAAAGGGCGAGCCGACCCTTATGCGCTTTGGTGAAGTCGAAACCCTCTTCCATGAATTTGGACATGGCCTGCACGGCTTGATGACGCAAATTCGCTATGAGAATTTCTCGGGCGTTGACGGCCCGCGTGACTATACGGAATTTCCCGCTCAAATTCTTGAACATTGGGCGAGTGAAGATGCGGTGCTGGCTGATTATGCCAAACATTATGAAACGGGCGAAGTCATTCCGACCGAACTTGTTGAGAAAATGAAAAACGCCTCAACCTTTAATCAAGGGTTCAAGACAACGGAATTTATTGCCGCCTCCTTATTAGATCTGGCTTGGCATAAGCTCACCGTTGAAGAAGCTGCCAAGATTAAAGATGCGCGCGCATTTGAAAAGAAAGTGCTCGAAGGTTATGGCCTGCCGCCAGAAATTGAGCCGCGCTACCGCTCACAATATTTCTCCCATATTTTTGCGGGTGGATATTCGGCCGGATATTACGCCTATCTCTGGTCCGAAATTCTGGATGCTGACGGGTTTGAAGCTTTCAAAGAAGCCGGTGATATTTATGACCCCGAACTCGCAGCCAAGCTACAAAAATGGGTTTACGAGTCAGGTGGCCTCAGAGAAGCCGATGAGCTTTACAGAAACTTCCGCGGCAAAGATCCGGCCATTGATCCGCTTCTCAAAGTCCGCGGACTCAATGATTTGGGTGGTTAGTTTTAAATTCGCTTCGCGAAGTTAAAACTAACAACGAGTTTGCGCTCAAACATAAACGTCTCAGAAAACGAACAAATAAGGTTCGTTTTCTGAGCCTTTAAAACGCAAAATCGCAAACCGATTAGAGTTAGAAATAAAACAAAAAAAGGTCCAATTTCCTGGACTCTAGATCGGATGAAATTCCGAACAATTAGGGTTCGTTTTCTGAGCCTATAAAGCGCAAAATCGCAAACCGATTGGCGTTAGACATAACACCAAATGAACGTCGTAATTTACGCGCCACGTTTGTATGATGCAAAAAAATGACAGGTAAAACGGACAATTGGATCCCGTTTTACCTATCCGAATTCGACCAGATCCATCAAAATGTGAACCATCGCATGGGCAATACCAATCCCCTTCGAAGTTCAACTCACTGGAATCAAAACCTACCAAAAGACCGCATATAGCGCGATTAGGATTATTGCGATGATAACTGTCCAGACATTAAAACTCGCTGATGTTTTAAAATTTATATCGCCCAAAATTACGGGCTGACCTTCCGAAGGTTCTGCCGTCAGATGTGACACCAGCGCACCAATTGCCAAACACCCAAGGAAGATAACCCAAATGCGATTGACGAAAGGGAAACTGTCAAAGGCCGTGTAGCATATAATCGACACTATTACGGATGTGAAAAGCATTGCAAATGCACCAGCCGAATTCGTTCGCTTATAAAACATGCCCATCAGGAAAACGGCCACAATACCCGGCGCAACAAACCCCGTCCATTCTTGGATTTTCTGGAAGGCTCCTTCCATATCGCCCAACAAAGGCTTAGCTAAAATCAAGGCGATCAACATCGCTGCGAATGCTGTTAATCTACCCACAGTCACATAGTGTTTTTCGCTACGATCTGTGGCGAGTTTAGCGCGATATATATCCATTGTGAAAATCGTCGAAATTGAATTCACCATGGACGCCAATGAGGATACAATCGCGGCAATGAGCGCTGCAAAAATTAACCCGCGCAAACCGCTGGGCATGATCTTCATGACTTCTGGATAGGCTCGATCAGAAGCCGTCTCTAAGACATCCTTATCAATCACATTAAGCTCTGGTGTGGCGAGCATGACAGCTGCAATCCCAGGCAGGACGATGATAAGCGGCATAAGCAGTTTTAGGCCGGCGGCAAAAACCAATCCTTTTTGGGCTTCACGCGCATCTTTTGCGCCGAGCGCGCGCTGAATAATATATTGGTTAAATCCCCAATAAGAGAAATGCAGCACCCATAAACCACCAAGAAGCGTCCAAATTCCCGGGAGTTTATTATAGGCGGGGTGGTCATGTTCTAAGATCATATCGAACTTACCGGGAAGTTCTGTATATAAGCGCTCAAACCCGCCTAATACGCCCGCATCTCCCCCGATCATGCCCATTGTCAACCACGCGATAATCAGGCCGCCAATGACGAGGATAATCACTTGGAGAATATCCGTCAGCGCGACGGCCTTTAGGCCACCATACATTGAATATGCGAGTGCAAAGGCAGCAAGACCAGCCATACCCCAAAATAACGACACACCTGTTAGCGTATTCACCGCCAAGGAACCAAGCCACATAACGGCAGTTAGGTTTACGGCTGTGTAAAGGAAAATCCAAAAAACGGACATGGTCGTTTTAACCCCATCCCCGAAACGGGTCTCAAGGAATTGCGGCATTGTATAAATTTCGCGCTTTAGGAATATCGGCAGTAGATATTTAGCAACAATAATGAGAACAATAGCCGCTTGCCATTCATATGCCGCAATTGCGAGGCCAATCTTATACCCCTCACCCGACATGCCAATGATCTGTTCCGCCGATATATTTGCTGCGACTAATGACGCGCCAATCGCCCACCACGGCAGGGATTTACCGGCGAGAAAATAGTCTTCCGTGTTTTTCTCTCCACCTGAATCTCTTGAGACCCATTGCGCGATGGCGAATAAAGCAACCGCATAGATCGCGACGATGAATAAATCTAATGTCGAGAGAAACATAAACAACCCTTACCGCGCTTGTGAATAGGTCAGCCCATAGCCACGTTTATATTTGGCCGTTGTTTCCGTCAGATCTTGCCCAGTTTGTGGCCACGCAAATGGCAACCTGCCGCGAAAATCATAGGACGGTTTTCCGTCATTTTTGGACAATAGAACATCCGCCACACCGGCGCCTTCGCTGCCGGGCAGCCATGCGGCAACAAAGGCATCAGAGGCTTCAATCGCGGCATCTACACCTCGCGGGCGGCCTGAAATAAAGACTGTGACAACAGGGATCCCTTTCGCCTTTAATTCTTGCACCAATTTAAAATCGGCGTTAGCGGCCAGATCAAAATCTAAATTTTCAAGATCCCCTTCAAATTCCGCGTAAGGTTGTTCTCCGAACACAATGATAGCCACCTCAACATCTGAGGCGTCCTCATCTGTCGTGACCTTCCCATCCGATGCTTTTGCGGCGGCAGATATGCCCTCAGAAATAGTTGTATGACCCTTGTAATAGTTGCGCGGATTTAGGGTACGGTCTTCGATGCTGCGGCCTTGCCAAGTGACAGTCCAACCACCGGATTGCATGACCGGGTTATCCGCCCCTGACCCCGCAACCAAGATTGTCTTGGATGGATCGATGGGAAGAACGCCATCATTTTTTAATAAAACGAGCGACTCACGCACGGCTTGTCGTGCGACATTGCGGTGATCTTCATGTCCAATTAATTTAGCTCTGCCGGCTAGGCGATGCGCAGATGGCTTCCCGCTATCAAACATACCGGCACGGTATTTTACCCGCAAAATCCGACGTACAGCATCATCAATCCGGGACATTTCGATTTCACCCGATTTGACTTGCGCAACCGTATTAGACTGAAAGGCTCTCCAATCTTCGGGCACCATGATGAGGTCAATCCCCGCATTAATCGCTTGCGCGCAGGACGATTTTGTACAGCCCTCAATTTGCTCGTGTCCATTCCAATCGCCAACAATCAGGCCATCAAACCCCATACGGCCTTTCAAAACATCTGTGAGGAGATATTTATGGCCATGGAGCTTATCACCATTCCAACTACTGAAACTTGCCATGACGGTTTGGGTCCCAACGCCGAGCGCCTGAACATAGCCTTGACCATGAATTTTGAAGAGATCATCTTCGGACAAAGTCGTCTCGCCCTGATCATCTCCGGCCGCGGTTCCACCATCGCCGACAAAATGCTTGGCCGTTGCAATGATTTTTTGTTCGGTCAAAAAATTCTCTAAGGCGGGATGGCCTTGAAGGCCTATAATCAGGTCCTTGGTGAGGTCAGCTACGATCTTTGGATCAGATGAATAACTTTCATAAGTCCGTCCCCATCTGGCATCCTTTGCTACAGCCACGGTCGGTGCGAAGGTCCAGTCAATTCCGGTAACGGCAACTTCACGGGCGGTGGCTGTTCCGATGTCGCGCATAAGGGCCGGATTATTCCCCGCCCCTAATCCAATATTATGCGGAAAGACTGTCGCGCCCACGACATTATTATGACCGTGAACCGCATCTGTTCCCCACATGATGGGGATCGCCAATCGGTCATCCCCAGTATCCATGGAGGCTCCATGGAATAGGTTTGCCATATTCAACCAAGCCCCAAGAGGACCATCCGCTTTTTCCGTCGGCCAAGACCCACCCCCATTTAAAATGGAGCCAATATGATATTTCGCGGCGTCGTCAGGCGAAATTGATTTAATTTCCGCCTGAATCATTTGACCCACTTTTTGCTCAACACTCATTTTCTCAAGCCAGTCATCGATTTTGGATTCGATATTATCGTCCAATCCAATCGGGCTTCTGACGGATGGCCATGATTTAGCTTCCGCTTTGGAGGGAGCACAGCTGCTGAGCGCCAAGCTTGAACCGAGCGCAGCACAAATGCCCGCCAGAAGAATAGACTTATAGGTCATAAAAATTTCGCTTGCTTAGGAGTGGCTAAACTGAATCACTGAAACTTAGCTCTGAGACGAAGACCATAGGTTCTAGGCGTCGAGAAAAACCGCGTATTATCGAACTGAGTAATGATAATAGCTTGTTCTCTAACTTCATTTGTTAGATTTGAGACATAGCCTTCAATCCGCCATTTTCCGTCATCGCCGTGAGAATATCCCATACCAGCATCGACAGTCCAATACCCACGGACCAAATCGTTCAAACGAAGATCTGGATTGTCGGGATTGTTAAAATCAATGCCATTGAAAATGGTCATATGTTGGCTGGATCTATAACCGACTGATACAATGCCATCTAGAGTTCCGGTTTTAACATCCAAAGCCTTTGAAACAGATCCGTTAAATTGCCATTCTGGCGTACGGATCAATCGATTGCCTTCAATGTTACGGTCAACAGCATTATCTGGATCCACATCAGCTTGGAAGCGACTATCCTGCACGTCTTGAGAATTGACAAACCGAGCTTCGGCTAACCAAAGCAATGTCCCATCAAGATTTATATCACCAGGCAATTGAAGGCCGCCTTCAAATTGCGCACCGTAAATTTCTGCATCCGAGGCATTAAATGTAAAGGACACAATATTTCCACCCAAGCCCATTAATTGCTCCGGTGTCAGCTCAACCCCTTGTGTATCAATAATTTGAGCTGTCGAAAGTAAAGTCGTTGCCTGATAATCATCGTAATCATTATAAAAGGCTGACACATTAAATTTGGCTGGAAGGCCGCCAACTTCAAACTCGTTTTTTGAACCGATTTCAAAAAGCGTGTTTGTTTCAGGATCATAAGTCGGCGCAAT
>CAYRMO010000112.1:0-8653 GCA_964425355.1 uncultured Algimonas sp.
CGCCGTAAGAATGCATCGGGCAGGTCTTTTTCATTATTTGATGTGATGATGATGATCGGTCTTTGTTTGGCCGTGATGGTTTCGCCGGTTTCATAGACGGAGAAGCTCATCTTATCGAGTTCGTGTAAAAGGTCATTTGGGAATTCGATATCGGCTTTGTCGATTTCATCTATCAAGAGGATCGGGCGCGTTTTGCTTTCGAACGCCTCCCAAACTTTGCCCTTATTGATATAGTTTTTAATATCATGGACGCGGTCATCGCCGAGTTGTGAGTCCCTGAGGCGTGCCACGGCGTCATATTCATAAAGACCCTGTTGGGCTTTGGTTGTGGATTTGACATTCCATTCGATCAAAGGGGCGTTCAAGCCCTTGGCGATTTCATGAGCCAGAACCGTTTTGCCCGTCCCGGGTTCGCCTTTGATTAGGAGGGGGCGCTCCAATGTGATTGCCGCATTGACCGCCATTTTAAGGTCATTGGTCGCGACATAATTGTCAGTGCCTTCAAATTTAGCCATTCTGGCCCTCCATTGCGTTCAGGCGGTTTTACGACAAGGCGGAGTGAGTGCAAGGTTGCTTGCTGCATAATCATCATGTGAATTTTTCGTGACTGGGGCGAAATCGACCTTGTGGATCGGAAATTGTGAGGCTATCACGCGCGAAAATAATGAGGACTCCAAAGTGAGTCACAACATTTAGGGGATGAATAGGACGTATCCATGGCCAAGAAACCCAAAAAACCCGTAAAGCTCCCAAAGGGCTATTTGCCGTCAGACGACGAAAAATTCATGAACAATAAGCAAAAGGAATATTTCCGTCGTAAACTTCTGGCTTGGAAAGAGGATATTGCCGAAGAAACGCGCAATACGGTTGAGTATCTGAAAGGTGAGAGCGTCTCTCATCCTGATCCAGCGGACACAGCGGCGGCTAATGCCGATCGTCGGATGGAACTCCGGACCAAGGATCGTTTAAGAAAGCTGACCAATAAAATCGATAAGGCCTTAAAACGTATTGAAGATGGAACTTATGGCTATTGCGAAGAGACTGGTGATCCGATCCGTCTCAAGCGCCTAGATGCTCGCCCCATTGCGACCTTGTCTATTGAGGCGCAAGAAATGCATGAACGCAGTGAGCGTCTGCAAGCGTGATAGATAGCTGAAAGGTCTGAAGCCTAGGAGGTCCTAGGGGGAAACCTAGTAAGCCCTAAATTGAAAGACTATCCTTCTTCGTCTCCCTCGAGAATGTCTCGCGGGTCTTTTAAGGACGCCCTGAGATCAATATTTGCATCAAAGCACACAAACCGAGAATTACAATTGAGATTTAAATAGGCTGGCATCTCGGTCTTTAACCACATTATTGGGATCAAAGACCTGTCCATTCATAGCCAAATAGGTGCCATTGGACAGTAATCGACTGGCCGCGATTGCAAAGCCGACATTGAAAACGGCATCAGTCGCGCGGTGTGTCGCAGGTAACATGGATCCTGTAAAGACAATGGTTTTATCTGCTATATTCGATACATGTCTCGCCGTAACCGCCATTGTATCAGTTCCATGGGTCACGATAATATTTTTAGATCTTGCGTCTTGAATTGCTTTATGAATAATGTCGCGATCGTCATCCGTCAGCTCAAGGCTATCTTTACGCATTAACGGTGTGATTTTATAGGGATAGCCTATGTTAGCTTCCGCTAGCATATTTCCAATACCACTATCCCCGACTTGAAATTTAGACAAAGCATCGAAATAGACTTTATCAATCGTACCGCCAGTCGTGAATATTTGTAATTTTATCATGTCATCATCCATTTGGCGCACCTCTTCGATTATTGTTTTAAGGTGGTTGAAACTAGGATGACGTGTTTTCTTGCCCGTAAGTGCGCGGACATATGAAGTGAACAGGCCAGCTAGCTCAAACTTTGCGTCGCAAGGGCTGTTCCATCTATTCGGGCTTTAATTTTGGCAAATGCCGTTGCCCGGGCCATAGCGAGGTCGTCAGAAAACGGCGAAAACCCACAATCATCGGTCGTTCCAAACCGCTCCCCTTTGAGAAATTCAGCCGCTTCTAATGCTCTGTCACGAACTATTTCTGGCGTTTCAATATCGCCTGAGCAAGGGTCAATCACGCCAATAAAGGTGACTTGATCAGCCTGACGTTCACGTTGGATAATATCAAGGACGCGCGGCTTGTCTGCTTCGCTTGCCATCTGAATGTAAAAGCGACCCGCATTCATCCGGAATAGGTCAGGCAGGAGTTCGGCGTAATCAACATCCGCTGAATGGGTCGCATTATGATCTCCGCCAGGACAGGTATGAATACCAATACGAGCCCGCTCCCCATCGTCAAAATGGGCCAAAACCTTATTATTGATATCAACAAATTGTCTTAGCAATCCCTTTGATGGATCCAATTTGCAGGCGAGGCGACCTTCTGTGAAATCGAGCTGCACGACTTCTGCGCCTGCATCAAATGCTGAACGGATGTCGCGGGCACATTCAGACGTCAGATCTTCGAGAAATTCAGCTTGAGAATACCCGTCTATACCTGTTTGAGGATAGAGAAGGCTCATTGCAGATGGTGCTATGACGGCTTGTTTAAGCGGTAGGCTTGTATGTTTGCGCGCGCGAGAAACATATTGCCCGGTATAGGCATTATAACGAAACGGCCCTTTGGTGAGACGAGGTA
Source organism: uncultured Algimonas sp. (assembly GCA_964425355.1). GTDB lineage: Bacteria > Pseudomonadota > Alphaproteobacteria > Caulobacterales > Maricaulaceae > Litorimonas. Next base: position 2,683 of record CAYRMO010000112.1, read on the forward strand.
ATTGACGTGTATGACCGTCTTCAAAAGGAATAACGGCACCGTCCGGCGCCAGATTATTGAGCCCATCAAGCGGATAGGTTACAAAACTTGTTTTAGATTGTTCGCCATCGGAAATGATTGATGACCCAGTCGCAGTCATTTCAGCTATCGTTTCCGCAACAGCCTTATCGATCGCAATTTCCAGATCTTGTGGTGCTACGCTTCCATCTGCTGAGCCTGATAAAGCATCAATAAGATATTGAGGTCTTGGGACGCTTCCTACGCCTTCTGTGGGTATTTTCATGTTCACTCCTAAGGATTAAATAAGGAGCTAACATGCTTTAGATGGCTCATCAATATTGACGATTAATTCGTGATCTTCACATTTTCGTATGTACCATCCGCGAGCTTAATTTGTAGTCCTGGGTACGAATCTGAAATCCAAGAGGTCCTAGGGACAGGCCCTAGGAAGACGAATGATTGAAGAACTTCTCCTTCATCGTCGCCTCTGTGCATTTTGAAATAATTCACAAAGGCCTTTCCTGAGGGTCTTTGCTATGATGTCGCAGGGATGGCCGAACGTCTTTTCAACCGCTTATCAACCTTTTTCACCTATAAGCGCGTCAATTCACATCCATGTTTTTGTGTATTGAGCCAGCATAGGGAAAACTATTTTGAAGCGTCAAAAACCCATAAAAGTCATGACCGTATTTGGGACCCGTCCCGAAGCGATAAAGATGGGACCTTTGGTTCAAGCTTTAAACGCGCATCCAGAGTTTGAAAGCGTCCTGTGTGTAACAGGGCAACATAGGGAGATGTTGGATCAGGTTTTGGACATATTTAATCTAACGTCTGATTATGACCTTGATATTATGAAGCCTGGTCAGTCCCTGTCACATGTCACATCGAAAATTTTGCTCGGTCTTGAGCCTATTTTAAAAGAAGAGACGCCAGATTGGGTGCTTGTGCATGGTGACACCTCATCGACGGCTGCTGCTGCGCTTGCCGCTTATTATCAAAGAATAGCTGTAGGTCATGTCGAAGCGGGGCTTCGGACGCATGATATATATTCCCCTTGGCCAGAAGAGGTGAACCGAAAAATTACGGGGGTTATGACAGCTTGTCATTTTGCGCCTACAGAAAAAGCAAAAGGAAATCTATTGGCAGAAAATGTCGACCCAGAAACCATTGTGATCACGGGCAATACGGTGGTGGACGCGTTGTTTTCGACTCTAAAACAATTGGAAGCCTCGGACGATTTGCGTAAATCCATCGTCGATACACTTCCAGCGTTAGATCCGCAGAAAAAGCTTATCTTGGTAACGGGTCATAGGCGAGAAAGCTTTGGCGTCGGGTTCGAAAATATTTGCAATGCTCTCTTAGAGTTGTCCCAGCGAGATGATGTCCAAATTATTTATCCGGTGCACCTCAATCCATATGTGAAGAAAATTGTCTCTGAGACCCTGTCTGGCCAAGACAATATACATCTTATTGAACCATTAGATTATGTTTCTTTTCTGTACCTTATGACGAAATCTTCGATTATCATTACAGATTCCGGCGGCATTCAAGAAGAAGCCCCGTCACTTGGTATACCTGTTTTGGTTACCCGCGAAACGACTGAGCGCCCCGAAGCTCTGAAAAGCGGGTCGGTAAAATTAGTTGGGCAAGATAAACAGCTTATTGTCGATCAAACCTCACATTTGTTAGATGATGCCCATGCCTATAAAACCATGTCAGAAGCCAGTAACCCTTATGGTGACGGCAAAGCCGTCGACCGGATTTTGGCTCATCTTTTGACGCGTTTAGATCTTTCGCTGATTAAAGTTATGTAGCTCAATCTTAGGAATTGAGCATTGGTCACAATATAGCGCTTTGCCAAACGGCGAGGCTCCTGCATAGCCCGAAATAGCCATTCCAAACCTGTTTGTTGTATCCAGAGTGGAGCTCGTTTTTTCGCCCCTGCGATCACGTCAAAACTTCCGCCGATTGCAATAGCTAATTTGACATTTAATCGTTCCAAATTATCCTGCAGGAAATATTCTTGTCTCGGGACGCCCATCGCAACAAATAAAATATCTGCTCTGCTTTGATTGATTTTTTCGACCTGATGAGCTGTGTCTTCAGGACCGAAATAGCCATTACTTGTTCCGGCAATGATCAGCCCAGGATTGTCTCTTAGAAGTTGATTTTGGGTTCTGTCTAATATTTCTTGGGTCGCACCTAAGAGGTAAACTGACTGTCCGCTCCGATTTGCAAATGCAGATAGGCTATTGCACAAATCTATGCCTGTAACGCGCTCAGGTAAGGGCTTTCCAATAAGTTTTGAGAGCCAAACAATCGGGAGACCGTCAACCACGGTTAAATTTGAGTCTCTTATAAATCGTTTTAAGCGATAATTTTTGCGCATCATCATGAGGATCGCAACATTCACGGTTGTGATATATCGTGGCCTGCCCGTATTTTGCCCAGCTGCAACCCAGTCAATGACATCTTTTTCGGTCACGGCATGAAAGCCGCAATTTAATATAGACTGTTTTTTCCCTTGTCCCCTCATGACCTTATACCCCTTCTTTAAGTATCAATGCTTCGATGAAAAATTTCGTTGCCCAATTCGGATAAGCCAATGGCGTATATCCTCCCCAAATAGGGTTGGACCCTTTGATAGCGCCCTTAATATTTAAGTTCTCGGTTTTGATGTCCTGACAGTTCAGAACATAATCCATCGTATTATTCGCGGCGACTGCCAAAGATGGAATTTGAAAAAAGGCACTCATCTTATACCAAATGATAGCCATTTGGCAGTTACCCGTTAGGCATGAAAATTTGCTATCAATCGTGCCGTCCACCCCTATACGGCCAGCCATGAACCCAGAGGGTTCAACATGATCCGCGACTGTCCTAGCCGCCTTAAGGGCGGCGGTGAGTATGGCTTCGTCGCCCAATAAAACCCCGCCTTCAAAAAGCCCTCGGATGACATATGCTATTGTATGGGTGAAGGCCGGCGTTCCAGGTGTGAAGCTGGCATTCTCAAATAAACCCCGCTCTGTTTGCTGGCTCATGGTCCAAATAAGGTTTTTATGCGCTGCAGCTTCTATTTTCTTGTTTTTAGAGATTTTAGCAAATTCTAACATCGCCCAAGCACTGCGCGCATTATAGCTATGAACGATATTTTTATGCGTGCTTCTACGCCACGCTCCGTCTTCATCTTGTTGACGTTCTAGCCAAAGCGCAGCTTTTGCAGCCGATATCAAAAATTGGTCGTCGCGCGTTTCTTTGAAACAGCGTGTTAGGCCGAATAATACTTGGCCAGTATCAAAGACAAGTCCATCGCTTTGATCCATACTATCATTAGAAAAGGATCCATCTTCGTTTTGAACCGTTATCAGCCAACGCCCAATTGTTTCTGCGCGGCGCGCCATATCTGGATCACTATGAAGTTTAGCTACATCGTAAAATGTTTCAATAATATAGCCTGATGTTTCAACATAGCTGGGGCGCCATCCCAAACCATATTTATTCATTGGGCGACCGCGGAGATAATAACCATAGCTTACGCCGCCATCCCCCGTTAGATCTTGTGCACGTTTGAGCCAATCAATAGCGGAATTCCGGTGTTCAGCAATATCGCTGTGACCTATCTTTTCAGGTAGAATGTCGTTTGACACAGCCTTTAGCAGAGCACTCATCATTCTCATCACCCCTCATGGATTATTTCAATATCGGACAAAGCCAAGCTTCTGGCTTATGATAAGCAATAATCGTTCCAGATTGGGTCTCGAATGATGGGGGCGTCAACGCCGGATGTTTTTTACCAACTGACGAACATTGGCCGTATCTAAGAGATAAACGCAAAGTCCATAAATAATCGCGCCTAAGGCGGCTTTTAAGAACAAGGTGACAAAATCTGGCCAGGCCGCATTAAAGGGGAAGGTGATAAGGCAAAAACTCATGACCAGACAACCAAACCCGCATTTAAGAAAGGTGATAAATTGTAAGGGAAGCGCAAAAATACGCCGCGCTACGATGACGGTCAGAATAGTCGCAAAGCCATAAGCACATAATGTTGCGACCACCGCGCCTTGAAGGCCGAGTTTTTGAATGAAGATAATATTCAAGATGAAATTGATCAAAACAGGTAAGATCATTAATCCTGCTAGAATATTGAGTTTCTTGGCGAGCACAAAAGCTTGGTGAACATAAAAATTTATGAATCCGTTTAGCAAGGCCGCAAAGGCTATATAGGGCATAATATTTAGAGCGTCTTGGCGGACGGGCTCGCCCAGAACAAAGACGGCTTCTTTTGAGACGAGGGCAATGCCAAAAGCTGCGGGCAGGGTAATTACAATCAATGTGTTGCAATAGTCTGCCAATGCCTCTCTCGCTCTGTCTTTTCCTTCTCGTTCAAAGGTCGAAATAATGACGGGAACTGCCGCCATTGAGAGCCAGATAAAGATAAAGTCAAAACTCCGATTGGCCAAATTATATCCGGCGCTATAGGCTCCGACAGATTGGTCATTCATGAAATATTTGATGAAGAACAGATCGCCATTTTCAAGGGCATAAGCCAGCACGAGAGAAAAACATATGGGTGTGCCATAGGTGAGATATTCTTTAAGGCGTTTATTATCAAACTTACCGCCGCGCATCCGCTTGAGGACAAAGGGTGTTTCAACCAATACCGCGACCGAAGCGCCAATAAGCATCCCAATAAACGGCCCAGCCTCTCTTAGCGGCGTAACCATGATTAATATAATTCCGATCGCGAAGCTCAGGACGAGTTGCGTGCTGTGAACAGTAGAGTATCGGCCTATCCGATGTGCGGCTTTGTGGCCTTCAAGCGTAAGATTATAGATTAACTGGAAGGCCGTAAGGACTGTCGTAAATGTAAGGAGTAGCCTTAAACGGTCGTCTAGCGGCAAAACATATATCAATAGGAGCAATATTGGGACAATGGCTGCGAGTAAGCATAAGGCCGATTGATATAAGGTCCTATAATGAGATGGTATTTCACCATTGATTTCCGCGCGCTCTCTGAACCGCGCCATGGACGCTTCCAGCCATGTAAACAGCCCCATATGGACAAAGTTTAGAGTTGTAATCACCAGCGCATATCGACCAAATTCAGCTGCAGAGAGCAGCCGCGTCAAAATCGTAATGGTCCCAAAACTAATGAGAATATTAGCCAAATTGACTGGTAAATATTTCATCGACTGCGACTTCATGGCGGTCGTTTAGCAAATAAGAATAAACTTTGAGTTAGGGGCGTCTTGGTATCGAGAGGTCGTATTAGAGGTCCTAGGGACAAAGCGTCGTGCATTTTTCAAAATGCACTAAGACGACGGTCTTGTTGTTAAATCTGATACCTTCGTCTCCCTCGGGCTTGTCCCGAGGGTCTTTGCTGCGATATTTGCGATGACATCTATTTCGCCTTTGTGGCATGAACATAGGCTTCGACTTGCTCTTCCATAATATCCAGCGGAACCGCGCCAGTTGCGAGGATGGCGTCGTGGAAATCGCGGATATCAAAGTCATCGCCTAATTCGGTAATGGCCTCGGCTCTGAGATCGAGGATCTTGTTCATGCCGATCTTATAGGCCGTGGCCTGACCCGGCATAACAATATAGCGCTCAATGGCTTTGCGCGCATCATCTGTCGGATTGGGTGTGTTCTCATTTAGATAGTCAATGGCTTGTTCACGGGTCCATTTTTTATCATGGAGACCTGTGTCGACAACAAGTCGTGCCGCGCGCCAAAGCTCCATCGCTAGCCGGCCGAAATCAGAATAAGGGTCTTCATAAAGCCCCATCTCTTTGGGCAGGAATTCCGTATAAAGGCCCCAGCCTTCGGAATAGGCCGTATAGCGTCCAAATTTGCGGAAGGTCGGAATGCCTTCTAGTTCTTGGGCAATGGCGATTTGCATATGATGACCTGGAATGCCTTCATGATAAGCCAGCGCCTCCATTTGGTAGATTGGCATAGAGTCCATTCT
>CAYRMO010000113.1:0-8643 GCA_964425355.1 uncultured Algimonas sp.
TATATAATTATTACAAAACCCCGGTCGTTAAAGCCGGGGTTTATTTATGTGCTTCAGCATGACCGATTGGGTCGCATGGTCAAGCGACTTTCAAAAATTGACTCAGGGCTTTGCTATTGGACTGGCGATAGCGCTGAGAGCACCTCTTCTGAGAAGATCGGATCAACGCCGCAGTCTTGGGTAATTGGACACGCAATATGGGCCATAAAGCCCACTGGCATAAAACGAATTTAGACTTCGACCTCGCCACCTGTATTGGCACCGCGCTTTAACTTTAAGAATAAGAGTAAAGGTGACGCGACAAAGATGGATGAGTAGGTTCCGATAAAGACACCCCAAATCATCGCAAAAGAGAATCCTCTCAGCGCTGATCCACCCAGAATATAAAGCGCTAAAAGGGCAAGTAGCGTCGTCATCGATGTCAAAATCGTCCGAGACAAAGTATCATTAATCGCGATATTGAGCACTTCGGGTAAGGGCTTCTTTTTGAATTTGCGCAAATTCTCTCGAATACGGTCATAAACGATCACCGTATCGTTTAGGGAATATCCAACAATGGTCAGGATCGCGGCGATAATTGTGAGGTTAAATTCAATCTGCAACAGGCTAAAGACGCCAATTGTCAAGATCACATCATGCGCCAGCGCTAATACGGCTCCTAAGCCAAACTGCCATTCAAACCGGAACCAAATATAAAGCAGAACGAGGAATAGCGCGATCCCGACGGATAGGATACCTTTCCGCCGAAGTTCACCTGACACCTGGGACCCGACGACATCCGTACTTCTAACGAAGAAATCCCCCAAACGCTCTCTCAAGCCATCCGTAACGGCTTTTAGGGCAACTTGTTGCGCGCCCTCGCCTGCTTCGCCGGTTTCGTCTTGGAGCTGTAAACCAATTCTAATGAGACGGTTCTCAATCTTTACCCCATCACTTGTCTCGGAGCCTTCAGGGGGCTGGATGCCTTGAACCGTAAACCCTTCAACACCCATTTCCTCGAGCGCCGTCCTGACCTTAGAGTCTTCCAGGACCTGTGTCACAGATCCGATTTCAATTACGGTACCGCCTGTAAAATCAATGCCATAATTCAGGCTTTTTGTCGTAAAGAGGAAAATAGACGCGATGATCGCGAGGATTGAAATAATCCCTGCAATAACCCGAAGCGCAATAAATGGTACCTTTGGCTGAACCGGCAGGATACGGACGAGTGAAATATCTTTCATGACGAATAGATCCTGGTTCTAAATAGGGAGGGTTTTTGGACGTTTGCCGCGCAGCCATGTGGCCGTTAGCAATCTTGCAAAAATTACGGCTGTAAAGACGGACATCACAATACCAATTGCAAGCGTTACAGCGAAACCTCTAACAGGTCCTGAGCCAATGAAATAGAGCGTGATCGCTGCGATCAACGTCGTGATATTAGCATCCAAAATAGGCTCAAGCGAAAGCTTATAACCCGTCTCAATCGCATTAATTGGAGTTTTCCCATTATAGGTTTCTTCGCGTATACGCTCAAAGATCAACACATTCGCATCAACCGCCATACCAATGGTCAGGATAATACCCGCAATCCCCGGTAAGGTTAAGGTTGACCCAAAGAGAGTTAGCGCACCAACGATAAGTATAATATTCGTGGCCAGCGCCAAATTGGCGATTGTGCCAAACCGCAATCCATAAGATAGCCACATAAATAGGGCAACGCCAACGAGCCCAATCATTGAAGCAATTCTCCCCGCTCGAATAGAGTCGGCCCCCAAAGATGGATCAACCGTTCTTTCCTCGACAATATTTAGTTTCGCAGGCAAAGCCCCCGCATTTAGAAGCGTCGATAATTCGCGAGATGATTCAGCCGTGAAACTCCCCTCAATATATCCGGACCCACTGGGAATAACGCCATTAATTCTTGGAGCTGAAATAATTTCGTTATCCAAAACCACGGCAAATCTTCTATTGATATTCTTTGCCGTCATATTCGCAAACTCTCTCGCGCATCTCACATTAAATGAAAAATTTACGACCGAAGAATTCACGGTTTGTGGGTGGGGGCCTGAAGACGAACTTTTTAGACACTCCCCCGTGATTCTAGTTCTTTTGGCGACGATCAGGCCACCCGTGCCCTCAGATTCTGCGTATGGGAAGTAGACGTCACTTACGCCTGGACGCTGACCTTCAATCGCTCGTCTTAGAACTGTCTCATTTCCACTCGATTCTTCATTTACAAGATGGAAAGACAAATTGGCTGACGTCTGAATTCTTACTATTATTTCGTCCCTATTTTGTGCCCCAGGAACCTGTAATAAAATTCGATCATTTCCCTCGGGCGCGAGCGTTAACTCCAACACACCTTGGGGGTCGATCCGACGTCGCAAAACGCCTATTGATTTATCAATTGTCTGTTCACGGATAAAGTCAATATTCTCATCCGTGATTTCAACCGTGATGACTTTCTCTGACTCCCGTTCGACTTTTATTGTCCGACCTCCACCAAGGGTGGTGGGATCAATTGGCGCTGATAATTGTTGCAAACGCGGAAAGGCTTTATCCGCATCTTCAGCTGTCCGCATTTGCACAAAGATTGTTTTCCCTTGAACCGTAGGCGTTGTCGCAGTTGTCAACCTCTCACCATCATTTCGAAGTGAGTCTTGGATCGCTTCACGCTCATTTTGAACAGCCTGATCAATAATCGTCGACAAATCAACGGCTAGCTTCATTTGTACCCCGCCTTGAAGATCGAGGCCAAGATTAATTGTTCGCTGAAACGTGGCCGGCATATTATTTCGGATATCGGACTTCATCGCATTGGGTGCGGCAAAGAGTAAGCCGAGAAGGACTGCTCCCAAAATCATCAAAATTTTAGATCGTGAGAAAAATAACATGTTTTCAGTCCTTTACGACAAAATAATGACTATCTTAGTCATTTGCCGCTTTTGTCGTTTTGACTTGAGCAACCATGGAACGCGCAATTTTCAATTCGGATGATCCCGAGGTAATTGTTAGGTCTTCCTCGCCCACTTTTTTGATTTTGCCGACAATTCCGCCACTTGTAATGATATCATCGCCACGTTGTAGCGCTTCGACCATAGCCTTATGTTTTTTCAGCCTTTGGTTTTGTGGCCTTAAGATAAGGAAATAGAAAATTAGAATAAGTGGACCAAAAAGAAGCAGCGAAGACATGAAGCCCCCGGCCGGGCCGCCAGTGGAAGCTTGTTGGATCAAATTTATCATAATAACGTCCCCACGTTATAATTTGTTGTCGGCGAATTGAGTCCGCCGCGAAGATTAAAACGCTATATAGGGAGCCCTCTCATCATTGCAACGCGCAAAGATGAGAAAGATGTAGTTGTTACCGGTCTAAGACCTATTTGGCGAGACAATGGCCAGACGGCAGGGTCAATTTTTGACCAGGCTGCAAACTATTCGGATTTTGAATAGAGTTGACGATAATAAGGTCTTGAACACCGACACATGTACGTCTCGAAATAGAATATAGTGTATCTTTCGGTAAAACGGCATAGATTTGCGTGCCGGATGAAATAACGGGTTGCTGTCTTAGCGGTGTCTGCTCAACAACACGTCGTGTCACCACGCCGTCTCTGACGGGTGCACTCGCAAAAATTGGCTGCAAGGTTGTGCTATTTAAGGTCGACGCATAAACGCCTGGAATAGATAGCTGCTGACCAATTGATAAGGTTGTGCCGGTCAATCCATTTGCAGATTTGATTGAGGCAACGTCAGTCCCATATCTTTTGGAAATATTATATAACGTGTCACCTTTTGCGACACGATGAACTCGACTTGGTGTCGCCGCCTGAACTTCGGTCGGGGCCACCTCATATGGCGTATAGCTGGGTGGGACAGCGGAAGACGGCTCAAAGATCTCAACTTCATACCCACTCGAAATCGCGGTCGAAGAGGTCGTTGGATAAGCATATGTTGAAGACGAAGACTGTGACGCGATCCCACCTGTCGCATCTTGATAGGCACGAATACGATCAGCCTCTTCCAATAAAGCTCGATATTCAGCTTCCGAAAGATCATCGGCCTTAAAATACTGAGCTTTGACGACGCCATTATTGTCATACTCAATGGGCGCATTGATAATATCATCGACTGTCGGCGCGACGGGTTCGATAATTTTTTTAACATAAGTCTGCGCAGATGCAGACGCCGCCCCCAGCGCAAAAATAGCTGTCGCTAAACATAATGTGGCACGCATGGTTCTCGTCCTAATGCAATAATAAAGATTGCATAGTTATGAACCAACGTGATTAATGAAAGCCTAAAGCGCGCTAACTTTCTTCGACGGGTTTTGGTTTCTGTAAAACCGCGACAGATAAAATCGAAACTTCATATAACAAATATATCGCCCCCCCAAGAATGAATTGCGTAATGGGATCAGGCGGTGTTGCAAAAGCGGCAAATACAGCAATCCCCAAAACGGCATATTTTCGCTTTGCGCGAAGCCCTTTGGCCGTAACAATACCAATCCGGCCCAATAAAGATAAAATAACTGGAAGTTGGAATGCTAGGCCAAAGGCTAGAAACAACATCATCGAGAGTGACAAATAATCACTAATCTTCGTCATAAGATCGATCGTTTGGCTGTCCGCAAGATTTTGCTGATTCAGCGCAAATTCCATAACGAATGGGAATACAAAAAGGAAAACAAGCGTTGCCCCTAGGATAAATAGAATTGGCGACAAGATGAGATACGGCAAAAAGGCAGAGCGCTCCGTCTTATACAAGCCGGGAGCAACAAAGCGATAAATCTGATAACTTATGATTGGAAAGGCTAGGACAATCCCGCCAAACAAAACGATTTTCATTTTTGCAAAGAAGGTTTCAAGCGGATGCGTGGCAATAATACCAAGATCGAGCGCCTCCAAACCCTGCTCGACGAGATTTTCATTGTGATTATCAAGCGCCACATTGAATGGTTGCATGAGAAAGGCGATAATTTCATTCACAAAAGGAATACAGATCAGTGCCGCAATCGCAAAAGCACCACACATTTTTATGAGACGCGATCGTAATTCGAGTAAATGATCCAAAAGCGGCGCCTCACTCGCCTCAACCTCATCTTTATGTTCCAAACGATCAGTCATCTTTTGATGGCTTATCGTTGTTTCCAGTCCGATGCGGTGAAGACTGATCAATGCCCGCGCGCAATTCGTCGTCCAATTCACGCATTTCTGCTTTTAAATCTTCTTCCACCTCATCAAGGCCAAGCTTGCCCACTTTTTTCAGCTCTTCAATCTCTCGACGAATAGCGGCCACCTCATCATCAACATCCATCTCGTCAAAAGCCGATTTAAACTCATTCCCAAGGGCACGAATTTTAGCCATATATTGGCCTAGCGTTCGCATGAGCTTGGGGAGTTCTTTAGGACCAACGACAATAATGGCCAGCAAGGCCAAAACCATCATTTCCATAAAACCAATTGAAGGTAGCATGGGCAGAAAGCCCTTAATTACAAGCGATTAGCGCTTTTCTTTAACATCATCAGACTTATTGGGTGTCACATCTAACGCCTCTTCCGCGGCGTCTTTCATGTCTTCGACATTGTCTTTCAAACCCTTTTTAAAGGATGAAATACCTTTGCCCATATCGCCCATGATTGAAGACAACTTGCCCCGCCCTCCAAAGAGAACAAGAACAATCACTAAGATAACTACAAGACCTGTCCAATGCGGCATGGATAATTTCCTTCGTCTATTTAGCCCTATAGATAGACAGCGTCAGGCGAAACAACAAGTTCCTTATGCCGCTGACTTAAGAATTTTCTTCATCCTCACCCAAAAAGTCTTCGAAAAACTCTGGGTCAGCTTCGTCCTCAAGCGGGTCTTCATCCACAGCCAAATCATCAAGCTGCATGGGTTCGGGCATTTCAAAGTCTTTTGGTAGGCGCGGATCGAGTAATCCCGCTGCCTTGAGGTCCTCTCGGCCCGGAAGATCGGAAATTGTTTCCAAATTAAAATGCGCCAGAAAGCCTGTTGTCGTCCCATAGGTTACAGGGCGCCCTGGCGTTCGGCGCCGTCCCCGCAGGCGCAACCAACCTAACTCCATAAGAACATCCAACGTGCCCTTTGACACGGCAACACCGCGAACATTTTCAATTTCAGCGCGCGTCACGGGTTGATGATAGGCCACGATAGCCAGGGTTTCGAGCGCGGCCTTTGATAATTTCCGTCGAGCTTCTGTGACATTGACGAGATTTTCGGCGAGATCAGGCGCGGTTTGAAACCGCCAACGATCTGCAACGCGCACAAGGTTCACGCCCCGCCCTTCATAATCTCTGGCTAGACGTGCCAATAAAGCGCCAACATCTACATCTTCTGGCATGCGCTCGCGTAAAGTCGGAACGTCAATGGGCTCAACGGCCGCAAAGAGCAAAGCTTCGAGCAAGCGAAGGTCGGCATCTATATCCCCTTTGGATTTTAGACGTTCGGTCAGGTCCACAACACCGGCTTCAATGCCAGCCTGAGCTTTATTGATACGATCAGACGTTTTGCTCATTCTTGATCCTTTTTGAGATGTTGGGATTCGCGCAGGAAAATTGGGGCAAAGGTTTTTAGCTGACGCAATTCAATCTGCCCCGCTTTGGCGAGTTCTAAGCCTGCCAATAACGAGCTTGCCCTTACAGAAGCTTGCGGCACGCCGTCCGCGCCAATATCGGCGCCATCGGGAAGAAGACCTTCTAGTTCAACCCAGTCTTTCAGATCAATTCCAGTTGCACTCAATGCACGTCGTAATCTTGTCCTAGCATCATCCAAGCTCATGATACGCGGTTTTACTAATTTATGATTGCGAATAGCGGCACGACTGCGAGAGGAACCATAAGCCTTTAAAAGGTCAAACATTTCAGCTTCAAAAATTGGTGACGTTCGACTTCGAAGGCCTTCTGGCTCACCTCTAACAAAAACCGCCTGCCCCGTTTGCGGCAAACGCATCAAGCCATCTACAGCGCGGCGCATGGCTTCCAGACGTTCCAGACGAAAGGCAAGATGAGCCGCAATTTCTTCAACTTCGGGCTCAACATCGCCGCCCTCTTTTGGAATAATAAGCTTAGATTTTAAGTAAGCGAGCCATGCCGCCATGACGAGATAATCCGCCGCCAATTCTATACGCAAATCCTGCGCAGACTTTATAAAGGCAATATATTGTTCTGCGAGTTCAAGGATTGAAAGGCGAGCCAGATCGACTTTTTGTTTACGGGCCAATTCAAGCAAGAGGTGCAATGGTCCTTCGTAACCATCTATGTCTAGGACAAGGGACTCCCCTTCATCAGCTGCGTCCATCACAGCTTCAAATTTGAGATCCTCCTGAAACTCCTCGATCATGACGCCATCAAGGCATTAAATTCAGCGCGCGCAGCAGACACGTCAAATAAAGATATATGATCAGAGCAATAATCGGCAATTAAGGCGCGTCGCAGCGCTGCCCCTGATAATGCGTGAGATCCTTTGGCCACAGCGACGCTATCTTTGAGCACACCCGAACACTGCAAGGCAATATCGCAACCCGCAGCAAGCGCCAGAGCTGTTTTATCCGTCAGATCGCCGGACAACGCCTTCATATCCAAATCGTCACTCATCAAGAGTCCATCAAATCCTATTGTTTCACGGATTATTTGCTTCAAAGCCTTTTCAGACACCGTTACAGCTGATTCTGCTGCGTAACTGTAAACAGCATGTGCCGTCATGGCCATAGGGGCGTCACGTAAAGCCTTGAAGGGTTTAAAGTCGCTTTTTTCTAACGTTTTTCCCGACACCTTAATTTTTGGAAGCGCTTTATGGCTATCCACTTTTGCGCGTCCATGGCCTGGAATATGTTTGATTACGGGCGCAACGCCTCCAGACATTAATCCAGACATCGCTGCATGCGCCATGTCAATTATGTCAGACGTCGTTTTTCCAAGTGCACGATCAGAAATAATGGGGTCTGCATTTTTTTGTGGGAGATCTAATACCGGCGCACAATCGGCTGTAATCCCAACGCGGCGAAGATCATGTGCAATCAAACGGTGGCCAAGAAAAATAGCGCGCCGACCATCGTCAATGTCTAGCCTATAAATTTTTGCGTAATCCTCTCCAGAGGGATAGCTGGGCCAATAAGGCGCCCTCAATCGCTGAACACGCCCGCCCTCCTGATCAACAAAAATAAGCGTATTGCGTCCCATAGCATCGCGTATATCACCTGTTAGTTGCCTTAATTTCTCAGGCGTCTCGACATTTCTAGCAAATAAGATCACCCCCCATGGGTTTGCATCTCTTAAGAAATATCTTTCTTCTTTGGTTAGATAGGTTTTGGATAGACCAATGATGCAGGACAGTGGGGCAGACATTGCTTTATCGACGCGTGACAAGACAATCTTGACCGCCCGCTTTCAAATTTGAGCACAGAGTTTGCGCAGATGCCTTATTTGCCAATCCCGCGACGCGAAGTCTGTAATATATTCCCTTATCGCCCAAATCTACGCGTTTAATATCTGAAGCCGTAGATCTCACAAGATTAGGGAACTTTCGCTCTAACCCGGCCCACAAATTACGCGCATCTGTTTCATCGCGCACGGATGCGACTTGAACAACCCACTCTGATGTACCCGTCTGCGTTTCATTTACAGGGCCCGTTTGGCGAGGCGG
>CAYRMO010000114.1:0-8463 GCA_964425355.1 uncultured Algimonas sp.
CCCCACCCACCATAGCCGCCATAGACGCACTATGATGTGGAGACCGAAATGGGCGCTGCCGTGAGAGTTGCCCGCGATTTAAGAGGCCCGCAACAGAGTGAACCATTGAGACATCAAGCAACTCACTCGCCTCTAATGGCGGCAGTAATCCCGGTAGTCTTGCCGCGAGCATGGATTTCCCAGACCCGGGTGGTCCGACCATAAGTAGGTTATGTCCGCCAGCTGCGGCAATTTCCAAGGCGCGTTTCGCGGTTTCTTGGCCGCGAACGTCTTGCATATCCAATGGGCTCTCAACGGTCAGCATTTCACCAGCGACCGGACGGGATAAAATTTGCGTTCCTTTAAAATGATTGATCAGTTGAACAAGTGTTTGCGGCGCTAAAAGCGGGAGGTCGCCGGCCCAAGCCGCTTCAGCCCCATTCGGGTTTGGACAGATCAAACCAAGGCCTTGCGCATTGGCCATAACAGCAGCCGGTAAAGCGCCCGGGACTGCACAAATCGTCCCGTCAAGCGATAGCTCTCCGATCGCCGCAAATTCCGCAATTGCATCTGCGGGAATAGCCCCAAGCGCCGCCAATAGACCCAAAGCGATGGGAAGATCATAATGGGCGCCCTCTTTGGGAAGGTCTGCTGGAGCAAGGTTGATTGTAATTCTTTTGCCGGGCAAATGAAGGCCGAGAGAGACAAAGGCTGCGCGGACGCGGTCTCTGGCTTCCGAGACGGATTTATCGGCCAAGCCAACCACATTAAAAATTTGCTTGGCCCCGGAAACGACCTGAACCTGCACGTCTACACGCCTGGCTTCGGTGCCCTGAAAAGCAACTGTCGTAATACGGGCAACCATGAAAAACCTATAAATATCTATATATCTTTACTATCGCTAACTCAAAACCCAAGAACAAATCAAGAACTTTTATTGTCTCGTCTCAATCTAACCCTATAGAATCTCCATCATTTCCAAGCGTTCTATTCGCTATTCGTCTAATTTGAGCTGGGAGATACGACCCTCTTTACAAGCTTTGTCTTGCTTTAAGAGGTCGGCATACATGTGAACTCTATCCGTTTCGCCGATACCAATTTCTTGATCAAAAGATTTAGCGCTTTGGGCAGATTCTAAAAAATACTCGCAGGCTTTTTTATATTCTTTTGCTTCAAAAAAAACCTCGCCAACCATTTGAAGCTTTTGGAAATAAGTTCGCCAATAGCCTGGATTTTCCGGGTCAGTAATATGTTGCTTTCGCACGCTTTCAATTAAAGTCTTGCCGATCTTTTCGGCTTCAGAAAGCTCCCCAATGGAGCTCAGATCAATCATCAATTGGGAGTTAATCGCGCTCAGGAGGGATAAACTACTCGCATTTTCTGGGTCGTCCGCAACCAAGTTTTGTGAAATCTCTCGAGCCGCCCTCAGGTCTGGGATTGTTTTTTCGAACCAGGAGAGATCACCCAATGCGAGAGCCCGTCTATAATACGCTACCGCGCTCGCTCGCCGGTAATCTGTTTGCGTATCTGTTTTAGCGCGTAAAATATCCGTTCTTCGTACAGACTCATCTGCCACGCGAAGCATGTCGTCAGGTTTGTCTTCAACAAGGTAAATATGCCAACTCAGAACTTCTGTAAAACTTGTATAGAATGAGGCGACACCATATTCGACCTCTTCAGAATTTGGGTTATCGGCCTCAAGAGCTAAATATTCTTTTTCGATCTGTTGATAAACCTCAACAGCCTTTGCGCTTTGATCCAACCAGATATAGGGCTTGCCCGTATACATAAAAACCTCGAGGCGGAGGCTTAGGTCCGACATATTTGAACGGTCTTTGGAAATCAATTGATCTAAGGCTTTAAGGCCGTCTTGAGCATATTTTATACTCGCCTCATTGTCATCATCTGCGATATAAGCGAAGACGGCTTGAGAGAATTTCAGTTTTCCTTGCTCCCTCAAAACATCTATATCCGTAGGCTCTGCTAAAGCTAAGGCCTCGAGGCGCTGTTCGGCAATGTCCAAAATTTGCCGTGCTTTATCTCGTCGACCCAGATTAGAGGTGACGGGGTTTCCCTCTATATTGGCAAGTCGGTGATAGCCTTGAATTGTTTCTAATTCGAGTTCGTTATTGGCTCTGGATGATTTTGACAAATCATCCAAATAGGATTTGCTGCGATCCGCCATATCTTGCAAGGCTTTGGTATTCCCCGATATGGGTTGAAGTTCATCATAGAGATCAAAAAGCATATAATTTGCCATGTCTCTAGCTTCGTTAAATCGCTTATCTGCTGTCGCGCGTGCCGTTTCAGCCTGTTGATATAAATGGGTGGTTATTCCCAATGCTCCGATAAGGCCCATCAAAGCCAAACAAGACGTCAGAACGAGCCCACGATTTCGCGAGATGAACTTTCGGCCGGAATAGGCCAGGCTTTGTGGGTGCGCCTTGACCGTAAATCCGTCTGTATAATTTGTTATGTCCTCTCGTAAGGCATCAACGGAGGTGTATCGGTCCTTTGGGTCTTTTTGTACGGCTTTGACAATAATAGCCCTTAGGTCCTCTGATGGAGACAAAGGCTTTGTTAAAGCCTCGAGTAATTTCCCCAGCGAATATATGTCCGTTAATGTGTTTGCGGCCGCGCCTTGCGAGCGTTCCGGAGCGGCAAAGCCGGGCGTAAAGCTAAGACTCGCCAAGGAGTTGGGTGGGTGACTGTCTTCGACTTCTCCCGCATGAGGTTTTGCAATGCCGAAATCTATTAATTTGACCTGGCCGCCTGTCGTGACCAACATATTGGATGGGGTAAGATCGCGGTGAATTATCTGGTTTTGGTGGGCGTAGTTTACAGCAAGACATGTCGTTTTAAAAAGCTTAAGACGATCCTCAAGACTTAGGTGATTGTCTTTCGCCCAATCCGTGATCGGCGCGCCCTCAATATATTCCATAATGATATATGGCGACCCATCTTCGGTTTTTCCGCCATCATAAAGCCGGGCGATATTGGGGTGATTAAAACCTGCCAGAATTTGTTGCTCGTTTTGAAAGCGGGGCTCAAGTTTATCAGATAAAAGCCCTGGCTTGATGATCTTTACCGCGACAACGTGATCGAAATCACCTTTGTCTCGTTCAGCTCGATAGACCGCTCCCATTCCGCCCTGACCAATCAATTCCCGAATGGCATAAGCCCCAATGTGAGCGGGCACTTTGGCATCCACCCCAATCTCACTTGCCACAGATCCTGTTTGCATACGGTTTAAATCTTGGCGTTCAGCATCGAAAAAGCTCAAAACCCGCTTTTGTATATCGGGTGAAGATTTTGTCTGCTTGATGAGCCAAGCCCGCCGCTGATCGGATGGCAATTCAAAAGACTGTTCAAATAACGCTAATGCCTTGCGCTCAATATTAGAATTTGATTTTGTCATGCTGCCCTCAATTTAAGCATAGCATATTGGCTCGACTAAGGAAGGCGAAATTTGGTTGAGAATCTGACCATAGGTGTTTCAAAAAAAATTTGACCCGAAATCATAAATAATTACGCTTACTTTAGAACAGGCTATAGATAAGTTTCTTCACCGAGGGCGCTAACCATGAAAAAATCAAAAAATGATATCGAGTTTAGGGCCTTACAGCTGTTCGAGCAGGCCTTAGAATATCCCAAAGATCAGCGAACGGCTTTTCTCGAATCGAAATGGGGAGGCGATGAAAAACTAAGAAACCGCGTAGAAGCCTTGCTTAAACGCGATTCAAATAGAACTTCAGCAATCCAAACGGGCCAGGCAATTCATGACAATGTGGAAAAGGATCTCACGAATATTGAGATAGGCTCTTACCGGATCAAATCACAGATCGGCGTAGGTGGAATGGGCGCTGTTTATGAAGCCGAGCGCAAAACGGGCGACTTCATACACACTGTTGCAATCAAGGTGATAAAGCCTGGGGTTTTGTCAGAACCCATCATAAAACGGTTTGAGCGCGAGCGACAAACACTCGCCGATTTTTCACACCCAAATATCGCTCGGCTTTTTGACGGCGGAACAACGGAAGATGGTGAACCCTATATAATCATGGAAAAGATAGATGGTTTGTCTATCACAGAATTCGTAGAAACCAACCAGGCCGGTAAATCTGAGCGGCTTAGGCTATTTGTACAATCCTGCAACGCCATAAGCTACGCCCATCAAAATTTGATTGTCCACCGTGATATTACGCCAAATAATGTACTTGTGACACGCGATGGTGACGTAAAACTAATAGACTTCGGCATTGCAAAAACACTAGACGAAGCCTTAGTTTTAGAGTCTTCACAAAACGCCTTACCTAGCCTCAGCTTTACGCCTGGATTCGCTGCGCCTGAACGCTCAAAGGGCGCTGCCGCGAATACCTTATCCGATATTTATTCTTTAGGTAAATTGCTTCAATCCCTACTCGGAGACAAACACACAACATCTGACCTAAAAGCGATTGTTGAAAAATCTACCCAGCAAGACCCACAAAATCGATATGCCTCTGTAGATACATTAATTGGTGATATTCAAAAATATATTACCGGGTTTCCAGTAGCAGCGGTCTCTTCTAGACCCGGGTATAAAATCTCGAAATTTATCAAGCGTCATCGTTTAGGGTCTATCGCCTCAAGCCTCGCAATCATGGGTCTCATTGCCGCTTTCAGCATCACAATTTTTCAATATAAACGAGCAGAGGCTGCAAGGCTTGAAGCCGATAAAAGGTTTAATGATGTAAGAACTTTGGCCGATACATTGATGACTGACATTCACGACGAAATTTATCGAATCCCTGGCTCCACCCAAGCCACGAAAAAGATTATCGAAGCTTCGCAAATATATTTAGATGACCTAGCGAAAGCCAATGACGCACCAATAGACATTAAAAGAGACATCGCCATTGGGTATCGGAAATTGGGCAGAGCCGTTGCGGGGAGTAAATATGGCAATATATCGGACCCAGAAGCTGCCGATCTCTATTTTGAATCCTCTGAACAAATCCTCGCAGGTCTTGATGAAACAGCCCCGCCGGACACGGAAACCCTTTTTGCTCTTGGCCTGCTTTATTATAATATGGCAGAAGTCAATATTCAGCCACGCCGTTTATTTAACCTCGCTGAAGAACAGCTAGAGACATCAATAAGGTACCTAGAGAGGGGCATAGAGCTTGACCCAAGTCATCTCTCGATGCAACGAGCCTATCTATATTCATATTGTTACCGCGATGAAATTTGGACCGTTAAAGGAGATATTGAAAGGGCGCAAAATTTATTGAAAGACTGTATTGAAAAAGCGGGAGAGTTTTATGCCGAGTTTCCGCAAGACGACCCAGAGAGCTTTCGTATTATGCGATTAAAGGCTTCGTCAGGACGAAATCTTGCGAATTCTTTTTCCATTCAGCAGGACTATGCAAAAGCTATTGAGGCTTTAGATATCGCGATTGCAGATACAGAAATTGCAGCCACGCATACAGATGCCCAAACAGATGGCTTTCTTATGCGCGATCGAACGATAGGTCATTGGCGACGCGCATATGCACATAGTTACTTAGAAAATTATGAAGCGGCTCTTTCGGATTATAAAAAGGCACTTGAATTTACCAATATGCGTTTAGAAATTGACCCAAATGATAAAGACGCGACTTGGTTTTACTATGTAATTATCGCTGAACGTGCCGCACCTCTCCAAGCTCTTGATAGACATAAAGATGCTGAAGATGGATTGCTCCAAACTCTAAAATGGTATGAAAAACGCTTTGAAGAAAAATCTAATGCACCGGATAGATTGGCAAATTTATTTGTACACCATGCCATGTTGGGAGATTTTTATAAGAAAGTTCCAAATATTACCAAGGCTTGCGCAAGTTTGTCAGAAGCTAAAAATTATTATGAAATAATGCAACGAAACAAAACGGCGACTGCATTAGATGATATCAATTATAAGGAAGTCATTAAGCTCGCGGATGGGTGCGATTTATAATTTTGGATTGCCAGCTTTAAATTTGCAACAATAATGGATATTCAAAAAACCGCTCTCCAGAAAATTTATTTTGACCTGTTTGGTCAAAATTTCACGCTATCTATTAATAGGAACACTAATTTTGTGTGTGGGGTTTGAACACATTTAAGGCTTAAACGACTATGGATTGGAGGACATAATGTTAGGAAAGATTGGCGAGCTCTTGAAGGGCGTGAGTGAAATTGTAGAAAAAGCAGGGATAGATGAAACCGAAAGCGAAAAGGACGCGGCAGAGGGCGGTATTGCGGATACGGGCACAGAATCGCTAAATCACAATGACGCAGAGGCCTTTGAAGTTGACCCAAATAACATCACTTCGGAAATTGAGGCCTCAAATAGCATTGAGAAAATGACCGATGCACTTGAACAGGCTTCCACCGCATTAAATGGTCAAGCTGAGACCGCATTAAACCAAATTGGCGCTAATGATGCCACAGATGGTTCATCCACGGGCGTGACGGCTGAACAGGGTCTCGTAATGCACGAAAATGCACATGTGAGTCAGCATTCCAATACTGCAACTGACATTGCGGAAAATGTCTCCGTTGATGAAGCCATCTCAATATTGGAACAGGCCAGAACGACGCTAAATGAATCGGGGATCGACTCTGATTTAAGGGACGTTGTTAATCACCCAGACGCCCTGACCATGCTAGAAAACCTCCAAGCGGCAGGTGTCGATGAGCTAACAGTTAGTGGGTCGGATATAGAGGGGCTGAGCGCGGAAGAGCAGATCACCTCTGTGCTTCAAGCGGCGCAAGAGGCAACATATGAGCAGGGTCTAGACATGCCTGAAGTCGAACAAGAGATGACACAAGAGGCCATGACGACCAGTTTCGATTATCAACAATATGACCATGGGAATGACGATTACGGAATTGTTTAGGTCCTTAGCGGGGCACAAAGACCGGTTATAATTTTATCATGCTCAACCCAATTTTACTTAAGAGAGAAATTGGTTAGCTTTTTGTTCATTCCGTCTTGGGACAGCTATAAAGATGCATATGTTCATATTCGGTCTGCTATAAATATGATGTCAGCCTAATTTGATAAGAAAACGGTCAAACTTTGAAAAGCGTTCGCGGCTTTAGTTTAGAGAGGAAAAATAAACGTTGTGAGTCTCGTTTATTATGCAATTGGAGACATTCATGGTGAATTGGACAAATTGCGATCTCTGCATCACCATATATTAAACTACCACAATGCAATCTATGTTGATCGATCCTTTGCGATTGTCCATCTTGGAGATTATGTAGACCGCGGTCCAAATAGTCACGGTGTTATAGATTATATTCAGAGCTTAGACGAAGAAAAAGGCTTTGACGTCATTAATCTTCAGGGCAATCATGAAGTGCTAATGCTCAAAGCCCACCAATCCCCAAAACAGACAGCGCGACATCACTGGCTGGCAAATGGCGGCGAACGAACATTGGCGAGCTATGCAGATGATGATGTAAAAAACAAAACCTTGAATACACATCTTAAGTGGATTGAATCGCTCCCAACGCTGTATAGGGATGAGGCTCGTGATCTTATATTCGTTCATGCCGGCATTAATCCTGAAACCTATCCGGAATATGATAAAGATGTGCATCTCTGGACTCGAAATGCGCGTTTTTTTCAAAGCGAGCATTGGGAAAATCCGAAATTAATCGGAACAACAGTTATCCACGGCCACACGCCAACTCTAACCGATTACCCCGACATATCCAAAGACGGGCGGCGCATAAATGTGGATACGGGCGCCTGTTATGGCGGTCCACTCTCAGCCGTCGTTTTAGCCGAAGGAGATAAGCCGCGTTTTCTATTCAGTCATTAGGTGTCAAGTTCTTGGTCTTCCATGGCGTTAAGCAACCAAGCTCTTGAGGCGCGCCACCTGCGTTTAATCGATGAGGGTGACATGCCCACCACAACGCCTATTTCTTCTAATGATAAGCCACCATAATATCGCATCTCAACAATATCGGCTCGAACAGGGTCAATGGCCTGTAACCTCAAAAGGGCATGTTCTAGTTTTTGAATATTTACCGCTTCAGAACTTCCACCCATCAAATGCGTGACTAATGTAACTTTTTGATGATGGCGCTTATCAGCGTCTTTCTTGCGGGCGTGGTCAATCAATACTCTGCGCATCATTCTGGCCGATAAGGCCATGAAATGCGCCTTATCTTGCCAATCTATATTATCTAGCTGAATAAGTCGAACCGCCGCGTCATTAACAAGGTCGCCCGTCGAGAGAGAAACGCGGCCCTCTTTACGCAGGAGTGCGGATGAAACGAGTACAAGCTCTTTATATAGCTTCGCAAATAATTCATCGCGGGCTGATTGAGATCCATCCCGCCATTCTTTTAATAAGCGGGTAATATCTTCTTCAGCGTTTACATTTTTCGAAACATCCATAAAGCCCCTCTACCTGGCGGGAATAGGGGGTTTTCTGCCCTAGGTAAATTGTTTTCTAAACTTTACTT
>CAYRMO010000115.1:0-8405 GCA_964425355.1 uncultured Algimonas sp.
CAAGCGATGCAAAAATATGGAGGCCCGCGGCTTTCACACGGTCCATACAATGGCCGACTTCATCCATATTATTCATTTCCGCCATAAGATGAATAACACCAGTTGGATTCGGAAAATTATAAAGCCCGAGCGTATGATGGCGCGGGTTTTCCGCATGCATAAAATAGATACGTTGTTTGGGCAGACCTTCCGCGAATGCGGGAAGAGACAAATCGTCAGAGAGGCCAAATCCCATGACTTTACGATAAAAGTCGATCGTCTTTTTATTTTCTGGTGCTGGGAGAACCATGTGACCAAGACCCATTTGCCCAGTCTTAAATGACTTTATTCCATGCCCCGGTTTAAAAGGCTCACCGCGTTCTCGGCCATAGAAGATTTCCACCATATTTCCAGATGGGTCATGAAAACTCGCAAGCGCTTTAACCGCTCGATGCTTACAGTCTTTATCAGAGCCGCGCGTCACTGGAACTTTCTTTCGTTCAAGACGCTTAATCTGTTCCTCAAATGCCTTTTTCGACGACATTTGGTACCCGCCGCACAGAAAACGGTCCGTCTCCCCTTTTCTAATTAGGTAGCGGAAGGGACTATTATCCATGCGAAGATATTTGGCCCCTTTTTCACCAAAAGATTTAGCCACTCCAAATCCCAGAACGTTTTTGGCGAACTTCGCCCAAGCTCCCGGATCTTGCATTTCCAAAATCGCATAGCCTAAATTTGCAACACCCATATCTATCCCCTTTTCTTTTTTTGTGTTTTAATTTTACTCATACGAATTCGACCTCACACCCGCCAAATCCTTCAATCGACATGGTCATTTTATCACCTCGAACCACCGTATGTAAGGGCACGAGAGAACCAGACAAAATAACTTCACCAGCTTCAAATGGAATACCATATTCACCAAGTGTATTGGCCAGCCAAGCGACCGCATTTTCCGGCGCACCTTGCACCGCAGACCCTAAGCCTCGGCTTACTTCTTCCCCATTATTCTCAACAATGACCTCAAAGGCGCTCAGATCAACGTCTGCTGGAGCCAGTTTGGCTTCGCCTAGGACAAAAACGCCGCAAGATGCATTGTCAGCGACAGTATCTTGGATTTTTATCTTCCAGTCTTTGATGCGACTATCGACAATTTCAAAACAGGGCTGAACATATTCCGTTGCGTCAATAACATCTTGCCCCGTCACGCCGGGGCCTTTGAGGCCTTTTTTGAGTTTAAAGGCAATTTCTGCTTCTGCCTTAGGCGCGATATGACAATCCATATGAACTTTCCCGTCAGGGGCGTACATGACGTCTGTGAGAAATCCGAAATCAGGCTGAAACACACCTAACATATCTTGAACTGGCTTGGAGGTAACGCCGATTTTTTTACCTATGATTGTCTCGCCATTTTCCTTTGTCCTAAGATCTAAAAAGTCCAAAGAAATTTGATAGGCATCATCAATCGTCATATCTGGATAGGCAGTGGTCAATGGGGCGATCGGACGACCCTTTTTCAGAGCGTCAAAAAGCTGCCGCGCTATTTCAGTATGAGCGTCTAAGACCTCCATTAGCCATGCCTCAAAAAATCTATCGAGGCGGCATTAAACATCCGAGAGTGCTCGATCATAACCCAATGCCCACACGCATTGACCTCGATAAAGCGTGACTGATCATTCGCCTTCAGGCATTTCTCTTTGCCTTGCGGCGGCATAAATTCATCATTCGCCCCCCAAAATGTAAGGATGGGGCAAGTGAGCTCTTTCATCCTGGAACCGAGCTCTGGAGTTTTCATTGTTGTCAGAACTTCCTTAGGTTGGTCCTGAGCAATCACCCATCGCATATCGATTAGCTCTTGTGTCACATGCTTTGGATCAAAAGCAAACAATCGCATGACGTCGGCTTGCGTCTCTTTGCTCATGCCCGCCTTATTCGCTTCCATCATTTTAGCAATGCCGGGCATCGTCCAATAGGCGCCTTGCTCTTCGAGGCACCCAGGACCCATTAAAATTAACTTCTCAACAAATTCAGGATGATCAAGCGCGATCTGAATAGCAACGCCCGCTCCCAGAGAATTTCCGACAAAACTACATTTTTCGACACCTAATGCGCGAAGCCCCGCCATTAACGTATCGCAAAAAAGCTGAAGCGTATAATCCCCTAAATTCAATGGCTTATCTGAATATCCGAACCCAATCATATCAGGCATAAGGACTCGAAATCCTGCCTCTGCAAAGGAATCTTTGTTTAATCTAAAATTTGCCCATGCGCTATTTCCCGGACCCGAGCCATGCAAAAATACGACCGGAGGGCCATCCTTATTTCCAAATTCGAGATAGTGCATCCGGATGGGGCCCGCTTGCACATATTGACCCTCTGGTGGGCCTTTTTCTACAGCCATCAGACGAAGACGTCCGTGCTATCAGCGCCAAGATAAACGCCGCCAAGATTACGCGCAAACCCTATTGGGTTATTTGCAACATGGGCCCGAGCAATATGAATATCATGCCAAATATCTTGGATAGGAGAATTTCTGTAAACACTTCGACCGCCCGCGATATCGAAGACCAAGTCGACAGACTGCATCATTCGTTCAATTACCAAACTCGCCTGATACCGATATTTCACCCGGTCCGTCATCGGGATTTCACTACCCGAATATACGGCGGCCATCATTTCATCGAAATTACGATACATGATTGCCTCGGTCTCATCGATAAGATTTGAGGCCTCGGCGACCCGACGGGTGACATCCGGATCACTCGCCAAGCGGGTGACATCCGTAGAGCTACCTTGAGCATTATCAATAAAAAGCTGAAGCGCATGTTTCGCCGCACCAATGGCTGGCGTGCACACAACGCGAATAAACATTTGAGCCCAAGGAATTGCGTACATCTCATTATCTTGGAAGTGTTTGCAGTTAAATCCATCCATTTGATGATGCGTTCGGTACTCAGGAACAAATACTGGCTCTTTGATGATAATATCATTTGACCCTGTCGCCTGCAGACCCATGGCGTGCCAGGTATCTTCAATTTCGTAATCAGGTTTTTTGACCAAAAATGTCCGGTAATGTATATTCTCGGGCCCCTGATCAAATATTAGTCCACCAAGCAACACCCAGTCACAATGCCCAGACCCCGAACTCCAGCCCCATTGCCCTGAGAGCATGAACCCGCCATCTGCCGTTTCGACCTTAGCACCAGCAGGGTTGTAAGATGAGCTGATGAGGGTATCGGGTCCCGCATCATAAACATCCTTCGCTGCTTTCGGATCCATAAGGGATAGCTGATAGGCATGAACGGCAATAATTCCGCTCGCCCAAGCCGTCGCCATGTCACGCTCAGCAATATCAATAGAGGCTTTGAAGAATTCTTGGGGCGGACGCTCTAATCCGCCATATTGCTTTGGTAAAAAAGACCGAAAATAACCTGTCTTACGAATAGCTTCGATAGCTTTTTTTGGGATTTCGCGTTTCTCACGCCCTTCGGCCGCACATTCCGAAACAACATCCAGCGCAGATGAGATATCTAGCGCCTGACCAATATCGGCAGACTTAAGCGCTGCTTGACCCATGACAAACTCCTCAATTAGAAATCATAGCATACTGATGAATGCGCAGTTTTCAATGATATTTAATACGCAAATACAAGTAATTCTGGAGTTATATTGCTGTTTTGCGTAAAAATGTCGAAAATGATTACGCTTTCAAAATATACTTCATTATTTTTCCTGAGGCGTTTCTAGGCAAAACGTCATGAAACGTAATTTGCCGCGGCGCTTTATAATTCGCCATAGTCTCGCGGCACCATGATATTAGCTCCGCTTGCTCGAGGGCGCCATCCGTCACAACATGGGCATGTGTGACCTCACCCAATCGCGCATCTTTCATTCCAACCACAGCGGCATCGGAAATATTTGGGTGTTGCAAGAGGGCTTTTTCAACCTCAGCTGGGTAAACATTAAACCCCCCAACAATAACCATATCTTTCTTTCGGTCTGTAATCCGAATGTATCCCCTCGCATTTTGAGTTCCAATATCACCCGTCTTTAGCCAACCGTCAGGCGTTATTGTTTCAGCCGTCGCCGAAAGGTCGTCGAGATAGCCTTGCATGACGTTAAAACCACGCACCCAAATTTCACCTTCCTTGCCCACACCAACATCTTTGCCCTCATCATCGACAAGGCGTAATTCCGTCCCTGGTAGAGGTCGACCACAGGTCGTTGCAATGGTTTCGAAATCATCTCCCTTTTGGCAGAGCGACACCACGCCCGTGGACTCAGTTAAGCCATAAGCTGAGAACACATCATCAATACCAAGGTCTTCATGCATGCGGCGGATTAGATCGACAGGAATAGTTGTCGCCCCCGTTGTCGCGACCCGCAAGCTTGAAATATCATGGTTGGATAAATCTGGATGAGCTAGTAATGTTTGAAAAATAGTCGGCGCGCCCGGCATGACCGTAATTTTATCGCGCTCTATTCTCGCCAAAACATCTTTGGGATCATAAACAGCCAAAGGGAAAATAGCTGCGCCTTTAATTAAGCATGCTAGCCAACCTGCCTTATAGCCAAAGCTGTGAAAGAACGGATTGACCACAAGATAACGGTCATTTTCGGTCATCCCGATAGCATCGGTGAAACTTTCAAAGACTTGCACATTTTGTCCGTGAGTCGTCATTGCGCCTTTGGGAGCGCCCGTCGTTCCAGATGTAAAAATGATGTCAGAAATATTTCTATCTGCAACATTGACGCCGTCAATACTGTCGCCTTCACGTTCTAAAAAACGATCAAACGCCCCGCGCCCGTTCTCTTCACGAATAATAATGACCTCTTGCAAATCTGGCAAATCTTGACCCTCAAGCATCGCAGGATAATCATGCCCTAGAAATCCTTTGACGGTGAAAAGTAATTTGCAATGTGACCGCCGCAATATATCGGCCGCTTCAGTCCCTTTATAGCGCGTATTTAATGTTACCATAACTGCGCCAAGCATTTGCCCGGCTAAAGCCGTTATAATCCATTCTGTGCAATTAGGTGCCCATATCCCGAATTTGTCGCCATGCCCCAAGCCCATAGCGCGCATGACGCCTGCCGCTTGTTTTACCTGCCCCGCCAGCGCTCTATAGCTTAACCGCCAATCACCATCCTCTATTGCCAAAGCATTGGGACGGCGCACAGCTTGCGCAAAGAGGACTTGCGGGATTGTGGTCATTATTCACTCATTGTCTACGCAATTGAAGAGTTTGACTATACATAGAGATTATTTTGCGCAACATATCAGATCAATTATTACGCAGGCAAGTATGAGCTTTAAGGACAAAACAATCGTCGTGACAGGCGGGGGACGCGGTATTGGACGCGGCATTTCTGAGTATTTTTCAGCCAAAGGCGCGAACATAATAATTTGCGGGCGAAGAGATCCTGAAACGCTTCCGGACAACTCTCATTTCAAATCGCTCGATATTCGGGAAAGCGATGCAGCGAAAGCGCTCATCGATTTTGCGATTGAAAAAACAGGCCGCGTGGATTGTCTCATTAATAACGCAGGCGGCGGGCCGCCTGTTGCGAGCAAGGATGCCAGTCCGAACCTCACTCATAAAGTCATTGCGCTAAACTTACTTGCGCCTATCAATCTCGCCCAAGCTGCCTATGAGCCGCTGAAATCAAGCGGTGGCTCTATCATCAATATTTCGTCTGTCTCCGCGACACGAAGCTCGCCCGGTTCTCTTGCCTATGGCGCTGCAAAGGCAGGTCTTCTGAATGTCACGACATCTCTTGCTATGGAATGGGCGCCTGACATCCGGATCAATGCCATCATCGCCGGGCTTGTCCAAACCGAAGCCAGTGCAGACCATTATGGCGGCGCCAAAGGCATGGCGCATCTCGCAAGTAATTTGCCGATGAAACGCATGGGCACACCCGAGGATATTGCCAAAGCCTGTCTTTTTCTTGCCGACCCTTCAAACGCTTATGTGTCAGGTGCCTGTTTAGAAGTCTTTGGCGGCGGCGAACCCCCCAGTTTTCTCAAAATAGCCGAAGACGCACATAAATTAGGATGAGCCTTGAAAATCGTATCATCCGTGTTGAAGCAGAGCTTGCGATACGCAACGTTATTGCCCGCTACGGCTTGGCAGCAGATTGTGGAGATATCGAGGCTGCTCTTCAATGTCACACTGAAGATGCGGTTTACGTTGTGAGCAATCCGCGTGCAGGGCGAGCGGGCGAAGCGGGTGATTTAGAGCTTAAAGGACATCAAGCGATTGCCGATATGCTCGCCTCCGAGATGCATCAATCCCTACTCCCCGATTGCGCTCACACAGTCGGGCCACTTATTGTTGACGTCGAAACCGACACAGCCAAAGTCCTTGGTTACTCACGCGTCTATCACAATCAGAAACTCATGCGCCTCGCCGTCAATCACTGGACGATGCGCAAAGATGGCGACGCGTGGAAAATCGCCCGCCGTGAAAGCCGCGTCATGGGTGAAGACGCGGCACAAAACCTACTTAAGGAGAACCTGAATGGGATTTAGAGGATGGCATGTTTTAGGCGCCAGCTTCATCACGGCTATGCTGATGGCGGGTGCAACCTTTTATTCTTTCCAGCATTTCGTAACGCCCATTGAAGCTGAATTCGGCCTGGAACGCGACCAGGTTAATCTTGGCATGATGGTCTTCCTCGCGAGTTCCGCGATTTGGGCGGCGATTGTTGGCAAGAGCATTAGGCGAATAAATCCCAGGACATTGGCCTTGGCAGGCATTTTTGCGTTTACAGCAGGGTTCATTGCGCTGTCATTTTCGCAAAGTCCCAAACAAATGCTCGGCATCATCGCCGGTCCCGTCGGATTTGGCTTTACGGCTTGTGGGCCCTTTATCGCCAATGTGCTGTCGACAAATTGGTTTTACAAAAAACGTGGACGAGCTCTTGGCGTAGCGGCCGTCGCCACATCTGCGGGCGGTTTTATCGTCCAACCTATTTTCAGCTCTATGATTTTCTATTTTGGTTGGCGCTCAGCTCTCCTTTATATGAGCCTTGCCATCGCGCTTATCGCCGTAATTCTAATCACTCGGTTTTTCATTTCCCGACCCGAAGATATTGGACAATTTCCAGATGGCGAGTCACAAATCATTGAACAAAAAATCACAGCGGCCAATCCATCTCTAATACTTAAAAATCGAGACTTTTGGGTGATTGCTCTGGCGTGCGGATTACTCTTAGCAAGTGACCAAGCTCTCCTGGTTTCGCTAAAACCCTTTGGCGAAAACCTCGGTTTTACTAATGCTCAAGCCACGCTCATCCCAACCGTTGTTGCAGGTTCGGCCATCGCAGGTAAACTACTCATCGGATGGATGATTGAGCGCATTGATAAACGTCTTGTCTTTGCCTTGGTGTGCCTGTCCAATATCTTATTTTTACTTGCCGCAATATACATGACGAGCTTTGCGGCGCTTGTCACGGTCGCCGCCTTTGTTGGTATTGCCATTGGCGGGATTTATCCGGTTTGGACTGGAATTACGGCAGACACATTTGGACGAGATTATTTCGCTCCCGCCATAGGTATGATGAATATTTTCACCGTCATCTTGGCCATTATCGCAATTGGCTTTGTCGGAAACTCATTCGCCCTCCACCAAAGCTACAACCAAGCCTTCACAGTCTTTATCCCCGTTGCGCTTTTGGCGGCGATTGTGATGGGTTTTGTTCGTGTAAAAAAGGAAGTCTGATGCCCACTACACTCCTCACAAACATATCAGATAAAATTCTGACGATTACACTCAACCGGCCTGAGAAATTAAATGCCCTAACGCCGACTTTACTCGCGGAGTTAAAAGCCGAGCTGGATAATGCAGCGGTAAATAAGGACGTATCCGTTGTTATAATAAAGTCAGCTGGTCGGGCCTTTTGCGTCGGCTATGACCTGAATGAAGAAAACTGGATTACCTCGCAATATCCCGCCAATCACCCAGACGGCGTTGAGATAGAGCAGGACAAAAAAGACATTATGGCCCTCCTCGATTATTGGCTTGATATGTGGCAGTTCCCAAAGCCCATTATCTGCCAAGTTCAAGGCGCTTGCCTATCTGGAGCGGGCGAATTACTCGCCGTCTCGGATTTGGTCGTTGCCAGCGAGGCCGCCAGTTTCGGACACCCAGCAGGACGTGATCTAGGCATTCCGCCCACGGTCTTCTTTTGGCCTCTTACAATTGGCCTGCGAAAAACAAAAGAAATGCTCTATACCGCCAGAAGTATGAGTGCGAGTGAAGCTGAAAGTTCCGGCCTCATAAATAAAGTTGTTCCCGCAGATGAACTTGAAAAAGCGACCCGCGATTTGGCAGAAGACATCGCGAAAACGCCCGTCAATCATTTGGTGATTTTAAAACAATCAACCAATAATTTTTATAACAATATGAATGTTGAAAAAA
>CAYRMO010000116.1:0-8239 GCA_964425355.1 uncultured Algimonas sp.
GCAAAGGTCAGCGGCGGGTTTTCATTGGGCGGGTTGCCGTTATGAATGTGCCAGACAGGATTATTCGCGCGCTGCTTTTCGTCTTGGCGCGACCATCCGGACAAGTGCTGATAATATTCATCTACGGTTTTGGGAATGACATCAAAGTAAAGCTTCTTGGCCGCACGGGGTTTTGCGAAGTTAAACAATGAAAGACTTTCCGGCGGTGCATAGTTCAGCCAGTCTTCAACGGAAATCCCATTCCCTTTGGTTTTTGATATCTTCTCGCCTTTTTCATCAAGGAAAAGCTCATAGACAAATTGGACAGGCGGGTTACCGCCAAGAATTTTACAAATCTTGGAATAGAGCGGCGCATTGTCCTGATGATCTTTTCCAAACATTTCAAAGTCGACACCAAGAGCTGCCCAGCGCATCCCGAAATCCGGTTTCCATTGCAATTTCACATTCCCGCCTGTGACGGGCAATGTAACTTCTGTACCATCTTCATCGTCAAAAGTAATTGTTCCAGCAATAGGGTCCGTCGATTTCATTGGGACGTAGAGAACACGGCCCGTTGTTGGACTGATGGGTAAGAAAGGCGAGTAAGTTGCGCGGCGCTCTTCGCCCAGCGTCGGCAGCATCACCTTCATGATGTCATCAAACTTTTCTAAAGCTCTCAAAAGATAGGCGTCATAATCGCCGGCGCGATATAGATCCGTCGCAGATTTAAATTCATACTCAAATCCGAAACTATCTAGGAAGGCCCGCAAGCGCGAATTCATATTCGCGCCATAACTTACATGCGTTCCAAATGGGTCCGGTACATCAGTCAGCGGCCTTTGCATATAAGCCTCAAGGTCTTTTGGATTGGGTACCGTGCTAGGCACTTTGCGCATCCCGTCCATGTCATCTGAGACACAAATAAGACGTGTTTCAATTTTGCCCTCTGTCAAAGCGATAAAAGCGTTACGCACCATGGTTGTACGAACCACTTCTCCAAATGTACCAATGTGCGGAAGTCCTGACGGGCCGTAACCCGTTTCAAAAATGACAGGTTTGCCGCCACGATCAATACCGCGCTTCTTCTCTATATCGAGACGGCGCAAAATGGCGCGCGCCTGATCAAAAGGCCAAGCTTTAGATGTCATATAGGTTTCAGTATTCATGCGGGGGCGATTAGTCGCTGGCGAGGTCAGCGTCAATCAAACACCTCTGACGGAACACGAGATAACAGATGTGAGGTTAGGAGCTTTACCGCTTCCACGTAAAGGACAAGGCGGCCGCATCTTCAACAAATTTATATTCTTCGCCAGAGGCTTCACGGCGCATGTAGGATAAGGAAACATCGGCATCACCGATCCTGTAGCCTAGACCAGCCTGCGCGTCCCCGACAATAATACGGTCCTGTAGGTGGAACTGTCCGTCCGTAATCCGGCCGACAGAGTTGGGTGCATAGGTAAGGGCCTCTGCATCTGCACCGGCAAAGAAATACCATGTATTGCTTTCAAAATCAGGGCCTTCGCGCAAGTCTTCACCAATTTCTATCATGGCCCCGACAGCTTTCACGCTCAGATCATTGGAAAAACTCATGGAAGCCCGTGGTGTAAGCGATAAATCTAACCCTTTTTCGGACCGGCGACGGAATGTGTCTGTAAGACCCAATTTAACATCTTCATCGTAACGCGTGCAGCCTTCATTGCTCACGGCACAAGGTCTGGACGTCAAATCGAGCTTAAAGACAGATGATGATCGCGCGGCGTGCAAAGGTATATCGAGTTGTGGACCTGTTTGAGTTGAAAAGTCAGGGCTCGCGGGTAAGTTAAAGTTTAAACCTTCGCTAGCTGGAACGAACCCTTTTTCCGTGAGGGTTTCTAAACCGGAATTGGCCTTATCTTGGGCCAATGATGGGGTTGAAAAGCTCGCATAAACCATTGACACCAACACAGCCGCCAAGGGCCGTGAGGCTTTAGATATGGATATGTGCCTTTTTTGAGGCATAGATTTGCGCCAATCCTTAATATCATGCTCCTAGAAACATGATGTGGTGTGCTAGCAGATTTAAATTCAATAATCCAGAAAATTATAACACTTTTTACGCGCAAATAAGGTTTATACGTTTAAAGATTTCTTAATTTCCATAGTTTCAGTCATACTACCTTAACCTGAACAGGCAATGAAAAAAGACTTTCATGGTAAATGACAGCCCTTGAAATCGTTAAGTTTTTTGAGGCTTTAAGGACCCGTTATTGGCAAGCCAAACACTCATCATAATCTGTGGGTGCGGCCGCCTCCATCGCCTTTTCCATATCAGTTTTAGCCTCTGATCCTGCAAAAGCCGCCCGCTGAATGGACTTAGACCGGCAGTAATAGAGTGATTTCACACCTTTTTCCCACGCAGTCCAATGCAACATATGCAAATCCCACTTATCAATATCGCCTGGCAGGAAGATGTTGAGCGATTGCGCTTGGCAAATCATAGGCGCCCGGTCCGCCGCATGTTCAACGACCCACCTCTGATCTATTTCAAACGCCGTTCTGAAGGTTGCCTTTTCATGCTCATCCAAACAGGACAGATGCTGAACAGACCCTTCATTTTCGAGGATAGTCGCCCAAACACCGTCGGTATTTTTACCCTTCGTTTCTAGCAGAGCTTCTAAGAGTGGGTTTCTAACCGTAAATGACCCTGACAATGTCTTGTGCGTGTAGATATTGGCCGGAATAGGCTCAATGCCTGCTGATGTTCCGCCGCAAATGATAGAGATAGACGCCGTGGGCGCGACCGCCATTTTATGGGAGAAGCGCTCCATAACGCCCATATCAGCAGCGTCAGGACAAGGCCCCCGCTCTTCTGCAAGACGCGTCGAGGCCTTATCTGCATCCCCTCTAATTTTAGAGAATAGGCGCATGTTCCAGCTTTTCGCGAGAGCGGATTCGAATGGGACACCTTTACTTTGGAGCAAAGAATGAAAGCCCATTAAACCCAAGCCCACTGAACGTTCCCGCATAGCGGAATATTTTGCATCGGCCATGTGCTCCGGCGCGTTTTGGATAAAGCTCTCCAAAACATTGTCGAGGAAGCGCATGATATCTTCGATAAACCCAGGAACATCTTTCCATTCATCATATTTTTGAGCATTAATAGATGATAGGCAGCAAACCGCCGTACGTTGGCGATCAAATTTATCTTTACCCGTCGCCAGCATGATTTCCGCACAGAGGTTAGATTGCTGAACTTTGAGACCTGCGTCGCGTTGATGTTTGGCGAGCGCCTTATTCACTGTATCAGAGAAAACCATATAAGGCTCACCTGTTGCGAGGCGCATTTCCAAAATCTTCTGCCAGACTTTGCGGGCATCAATTTTCTTGATCTCTTCGCCTGTATGCGGACTAATCAAGGCAAATTTAGTTCCATCACGAACCGCATCCATAAATGCGTCAGTGATATTCAAGCCATGGTGTAAATTCAAAGACTTACGGTTAAAATCACCAGATGGCTTACGAATCTCTAGAAACTCTTCAATTTCAGGATGATGAATATCGAGATATACCGCAGCAGAGCCTCGGCGCAGGGAGCCTTGTGATATGGCGAGGGTCAAGCTGTCCATCACACGGATAAAAGGAATAATGCCTGAGGTCTTACCTGCCCGGCCAATTTTTTCCCCGATTGAACGCACATTCCCCCAATATGTCCCGATTCCGCCGCCATTAGATGCCAGCCAAACATTCTCGTTCCAAACATCAACGATAGAATCGAGGGAATCATCAACCGCATTCAAGAAACAAGAAATCGGCAAACCCCGGTCTGCACCGCCATTTGACAGAACAGGCGTCGCAGGCATGAACCAAAGCTGGCTCATGTAATCATATAGCCGCTGAGTATGGGCTGTATCATCCCCATACGCTTGCGCGACCCGGCCGAACATATCTTGGAAGCTCTCATCAGGGAGAAGATACCGGTCTAATAACGTACGCTTACCAAAATCCGTCAATAACTCATTGCGAGCTTTAACCTGTTTTGGACGGTCTGGCTTGGGCTTAAACTCCAGTTCTGGCTCTCGCGCAACCGCATTATCGCTCATCGGGATACCCGATGGTGCGTTCGGGTCATCAAGATCTGCAGCAAGTACGTCCATAGATTGCGTATCCAGTTGATTAAGCTCGGCTAAAACGTCCGTCGACCGGAAGTCTTCGTTTGATTCATTCATTATCTATTCCCCAAATAAGCCACACAAATCTATCCCCCACACGCATTTTTGCGCATGTTCCCAGAAGATAATTATGTAGGGTGAACTGTCCGTTCCACTACATATAGTGTTGATTTGCCCTAAAGCGTCAACACCTAGTATGTCTCTTTAAGGCGAAAAATGGTTTACAGAGTCTTAAGCCTTTGGAATTTCGACGTATTTTTCTGATTTACCTCAGCTGTCCACATTCCATTCACAGTTGATTGAAAAACAAGCTACCCCATGTAAATCAAATACTTGACGTCTTTTACGAACTTGTTTCGGGACCGAAATTACATAGCTCGGAGACAAATCGGATGACCGATTCGACGCTCCTTACCGAGAGCGCAACATATCGCCATACCTTCGCCTCACATATCGATTCGCATGACATCATTGAAAATCTATAACAAGCCGATAGAAGGGGGCCATTACAGGCCCCCGTTTCCTAGCTGGACTCCCCTCTTTTGGCTGACACATGAAGATCCTCCTCGTCACAGACGCCTGGCACCCGCAAATCAATGGCGTAGTACGCACTTTGGACCAAACTGTCTCTAATCTGCGCCGGCGCGGTCATCAGGTAGAGGTAATTGCCCCAAGCGATGACTATTTCACCCTGCCCCTACCGACTTACCCCGATATTCGCCTCGCCCCTTTTGCCTATAATGACGTTAAACGCCGGATGATTGCCTTTGGTCCAGAAGCCATTCACATTGCCACCGAAGGTCCACTTGGCCAAATGGCAAAAATCCTGTGTCATAAATGGGCTATGCCCTTCACCACAAGCTATCACACAAAATTCCCCGAATATATCAAGGCCCGTATACCGATCATTCCGCTGAGCTGGTCCTATCGTTTCGTCCGCGGGTTTCATAATGCGGGCGGTCGAACAATGGTAACAACTCCCAGCATGGTCACATTTTTACAGACCAAAGGCTTCACACGTTTGGCGGCTTGGGCACGCGGCGTAGAAACAGATCTCTTTAACCCCGATAAAAAAAACGCACCAGAGGACGTCTACGCAGGTTTAAAGCGGCCGATTTGGTTGAATGTTGGACGCGTGGCTGTTGAAAAAAACTTGAAAGCTTTCCTCGACCTCGATCTTCCAGGAACAAAAGTTATTGTTGGCAATGGTCCCCAGCTCGCTGAGCTAGAACGCACCCACAAGGACGTTGTTTTTACAGGCGCCAAATTCGAATCCGAACTTGCGCGGCATTACGCAGATGCCGATGTGTTTGTCTTCCCATCGAAAACGGATACATTTGGCCTTGTAATTATTGAAGCTATGGCCAGCGGACTGCCCGTTGCGGCCTATCCAGTTTCTGGCCCCGTGGACATTATTCCAGGCTCTCAGGCCGGTATAGTAGACCAAGATTTGATGACTGCCTGCCTAGAAGCCAAAAAATTGAACCCGGCTGACGCCATAAAACATGCAGAAAAATATAGCTGGGAGGCCGTGACTGATGTCTTTTTTGAGTTGCTTACGCCGCGATACAAACCGCGTAAACGCTGGCGCCGCGTACGGCGGATGACACGCCTAGCTGCTAGTCCACTTAGAGGTATCAAAAAAAACTACCGCCGCATGTTGCGCGCGGTAAGAGGCAAACGTTAAATAGACAATAGCTGGTTATATTTTTTGAGCCTGAAGAAAAGCCTCTATCTTCGCAAAGGCGTCATCTCGCAAAACATCCCTTTCTAGAAACAGCTCATGCAAAGCTCCGGGAATTACGACATAATCACAGCCTGAATTTTTCGCGAACTTCTCTACACTCGCGGGATCTACAATCGGGTCCGCGCCAGCACCCAACATGAGACCGGGAATTTTGAGATTGGCCGCGTTTCTATTTACATAAGCCATCGCTGCCAAAGAGGCCCTAATCCAACCATATGTCGGCTGACCGACGCGCAAACGAGGCGTTGACTGAAAAAAGGACGCCCAATTGCGATAACGATCCTTGTCTGAGGTCAGTTTATTGCCTTGGAACGGAATCGGCAGTCCAGACCGCTGTCGCTGCCAAGGTAAATTTCGTTTATCTAGCCCCAATCTCGCCAAGGTTACAATAAAAGCTCGCAAAATAGGCGTTTCCAAATCAAATAACCCTAACATGGGCGCGCTACAGACAACCACATCGGGGTTCAAAGCGCCTGAGATGATAGACTGCAAAACGATCGTCCCACCCATGGAATGTCCCATTCCAATATGGGGACGCGGCAAGAGCGGAGCAAATTCTTCCGCCGCAAACCCTAAATCATCGGCATAGATCTGAAAGTCGCTAATATAGGATTTAAGTCGGTCTTCTAATAGCCGGTCGGAAAGACCTTGACCGCGCGGGTCAACCATCAAGACATTAAAGCCCAGTTGAATCAGATTTTCAGTTGTTTCGAAATATTTTTCAATAAATTCCGTTCGCCCGGGCGAGAATATGATTGATCCTCGCGGGGTATCTGTGACCGCAGTAGCCAACATCACTCTCAGGCGAACACCTTCGCGTTCTATAAAATACGTCTTTAGCCGCGGCTCAAGAACAGCAGGCACCGGCCGGCCGCCCGGAAGGACGATTTCGGCTTCTTCAAAATTTGGAAGAGGGGATACCATAAAATATGGCGCAGTCGGCTTTCTTCAAACCGCTGCGCCGTACGTTTCTTACATGTTTGAGAAGAGGCTTTGTAGACCCATCGCAACAGACATGTCTCCGGCCACTTTTAGCTTTCCAGACATGAAGGCCATCATTGGGTCCAAGGACCCAGAGGCGAGTGCAATGAAATCGGCCTTATCAACGCTAATTGTACAATCCGCATCTTTATCGGCAACTTCAGCCGCGGTTCCCGTGGCAAAAACCTGACCACCATCACCAAAATCAAATTTAACAGACTTATCCAGACCACCCGCTTTTTCGAGGGCTTCTGTCATTTTTGCTGCAATCTCGGCATTTTCCATTTCGAACTCCATATAATCGAACATTTGTGCGCAAGATATATGGGGGCGAAAGACCCCCATGACTAGTGCTATTTTGGTTTACGAAATTTCAAAGTTGCACGATCCGATTCGCCAATATTTTTGTAGGCCTCTGCATTAAAGTCTTCAGCTTCGGCGCTCCCAGCTTCTGGCACGCGAGACCGCGGCGGCAAAGTCCAAACACCAAAGGGATGATCTGCCGTATCTTTTGGATTGGCGTTCACTTCACTGGAGGCGACAAATTCGAAACCAGCGCGCTTAGCAAGATCTTTCATGTAGCTTTCCTGCACATATCCTGTTCTGCCTTTGGGGTTTTGAACAGCCGTTTCAGGAAGACGATGTTCGACAACACCTAGAATTCCACCCGGTTTCAGTGAGGCATAAAAACGGTCAAATGCATCCTGAGCATAATCACCACCCATCCAGTTATGGACATTCCGGTAGGTCACCAAAACATCGAACGGTTCTTGCCCCTCGGCTAAGATCGGCCCGGAATCTTTCAAAAACCCAGCATATTCGATATCACCGTAAACAGACGTGTCTGAATAGGTTTCTTTATATTTCGCGATACGCTGATCAAGGCGCTCATTTACGCCTTCCGCATAAAGAACAGCCACATATTGACCGCCATTCGCAGCAAGATAAGGCGCCGTCGCATTCGTGTACCAACCGGGCCAAAGCTCGGCAAAACGTTTACCCGGCCCAATCTCGAAAAACTCTAATGTTTCCTTCGGATGACGGAATTTGTCGCGCTTCGCCTCATCTACACGCCGAGGATGCGACAGAATTTCATCCAAAGTCACGGCACTAGCAACAGCCGCCTTCGTGTCTTTATCGGGTGCAGAGCTTGTCTCTGCCCCCGAACAGGCGGTAAGGGTCGCGGCGGCCAAAAGGGCCAGCAAAGAAGTTTGAATGCGCATGAAAGTCTCCCAGATAAAAATGTCTTTTCATTATGTGTCAGTTAAGGTCTTTACGTGTCAGTTAAGACGAAAGATGCAAATGTCGAGTAAACTTCTCGTGGGCTAAGCCCTGCCCGCAAAATTCAACACTCTCGCGTTCTAAAAATAATAACATTTCCCGC
>CAYRMO010000117.1:0-8197 GCA_964425355.1 uncultured Algimonas sp.
GAGGTTGATGAGGTTTTCTGCATGTAAGAATACGGGAAACATGATGAAAGCCAGCACAACCATGACGATGGACACATAGAGTGAGAGTGTTTTGATATTCGTCTTTGTCTTGTTATAGGTATCATGAATATCGCAAACCCAAAGCGCAGCCGACGCGTTCAGGATCGAGTTAAAGGTTGTCAGAACCGCGGCCGCAATGGCGGCGGCAAAGGCGCCTGTTAACGCGCCTGGCAAGAGATCGCCGACGATCTTGCCAAAGGCCAGATTGTCCCCAATTTCACCATAGAGTTTGTAAGAAATAATTCCAGGTATGACGATAATCGGTGGGACGATTAATAACCGGATTGCGGCCGCGGCAAGAATACCCTTTTTCGCTTCTTTGACCGATGGCGAGGCCATAGCCCGTTGCGTTATCGTTTGATTGGTAGACCAGTAAAACATCTGGATGAACAACATGCCTGTAAATAATGTCGCAAAGGGGATCGGCGCGTCATAAGATTCGATCAGGCTTAAGCGCTCGGGCGGAATGCCGGAGAAATCGAAATCAATCGCTTTGAGCGCAGCCCAGACGACAAATATGGCTAATGACAAAAGGAGCACGCCCGAAAATGTATCCGATATGGCTACGCCTCTTAACCCGCCAAAAATGGCATAGGTTGACCCTATGACAGCAAAGGCAATAGCGATATAATAGATGCTGATATGTTCTAGGCCGAACATTTGCTGCATGAAGAGCGAGCCGCCATAAAGTATGGTTGGCAAGAATATAAAGACGTTTCCGGCGAGAAATAAGATAGAAATTAGCGCGCGGATATGAACGTTATTATATCGTTTTTCCAAAAGTTCCGTGGTCGTCGTACAGTTATATTTATAATAAACGGGAATGAATATAAAGCAGAGCATGATCAATCCGACCACGGCGGCGAGTTCCTACCAGGCTACCACAGCCATCTGATTGCCATTCATGCCAATCAATTGATCCGTCGATAAATTTGTCAGCGTGATCGAGCCGGCCACGAAATACCATTTCAGACTACCGCCTGCGAGGAAATATTCACGTTCTCCATTGTCATCTGTCCGCGCCCCTCGGCAATACCAATAGGTTGCCAAGCCGATGAGAGCCGTTAAACCCAGAAAGACCATAATTTGCGTGAGCTGTAATTCCGTCATATCGACCTTAATCTTGGATAGCCCATGTTTTTGTTTTTATATTTTCTAGTCTTATAGCTGCTGCGGGAATTTTGACGCCATTACAATCCACCGCTTGGGTATTGTAATTCAGGTCAAGCTTGTGGTTTCCGATTGACCGACATCGGAGGCCTTCGGGCAGGGGCTGATGATCTATGCCGCATTGATGTTTTAGAATATTTAATAAACCCTTTGCATCTGGCCAACCGCAGAGATAAATCAAATTGTCTTTGGCGATAATTGCGGGATAATTGCAAACTGTCTTTGCGATCACGTCATGATTTGTTTCAATCATTTCCCGCCAGATTTTAAAATGGCCACCACCAGTGATTTCAATCGTCTCTGTCGGACGCAGACTTTCGATGGCGGCCGTAGATATATCCAACCCAATCGATTTCAGCGGTTGAGTCTGGATTTGAAAATTTCTCGTTTTACTATCCGTGCGCGGTCCCAAAATGATCTGCGCATCGCTGGAATTTATGGCTTTGGTCAGATTATCTCCGAGCGAGAATAAGCCCGGAATAAAGACGCGGTCATAAGTCGATAAATCGTCGGTCGTTGCTGGCAAGATATCGATATCCAGACCCAGCTTTCGAAGGGCAACATAGACCTCATAAACCAAGCGGAAATATTCAAAGTCTTGTCCCTGGGGTTGTACGTCCCAGGCCCAGGCGGATTCATAGTCAAAAATAATAGCCGTTTGCGCTGGCTTTAAAGGGCCAAGCTCCGTTAATTCTTTTGCCAGTTGCTGGACTTCCAGATGGGCTGCTGCCGGTTTATTGTCAGCTCGCTTAATGGCGCTATGCATTTGTTCTTGCGCAAATGGAGCCTGTCGCCAGCGGAAATAACAGACAAATTCTGCACCATGGGCGATGGCTTCCCAGGACCATAACCGAACCATGCCGGGTAGCGGGGCCGGGTTATAGGGCGCCCAATTTACGGGGCCGGGTTGCTGCTCCATTATCCCCCAACGGGATTTTCCAACGGCGCGGTAAAGGTCATGGTGAAAGGCTTGAAAATCTGGATCGCCTTGTCGTTGAAATTCATGTCGGAAGTTGTCTGACTTATCTGATCGATCTTCCAGAAACCCCAAAGGGTAGCTATCCCAGCTAGCGATATCCAGGTCGCGCCCGACATCGAAATGATCAAAATCCGTAATGCGTCCCATATAATTATGGATCAAAGGTAAGTCAGAATATTGTCGAATGGCCTGGCATTGGTGGAAATTAAATTTGGTGACCTGATCGGATGAAAAACGTCTGAAATCCAAGAGGTGAGACGGGTTAGGTTCTGTGACGGTCAAATTTGGTAAGTCGATCTCATCGAAGTCGGCATATTCCATTGACCAAAAGACATTGCCCCAAGCCGTGTTTAACGCCTGAACGTTGCCATATTTTTTTTCGAGCCAGTCCTGAAATGCAAGTCGCGCGGGACCGCTATAAGATAGGATCGTATCATGGCAGCCATATTCATTGT
Organism: uncultured Algimonas sp.; assembly: GCA_964425355.1. Lineage (GTDB taxonomy): Bacteria > Pseudomonadota > Alphaproteobacteria > Caulobacterales > Maricaulaceae > Litorimonas. The sequence goes on from CAYRMO010000117.1 coordinate 2,665, forward strand.
CAATTTGCCACGCATATATATGCGGATTATTGGCATATCGCTTGGCAAGGCGTTCACACATCTGGGCGCTGATTTCACGGTATCCTGCATGGGAAAAACAATAATGTCGACGTGAGCCAAATGTGCGTGGATTGCCATCTCGATCTACTGCCAACATATCCGGATATTTATCGATCATCCAACGCGGCGGTGTTGCGCTAGGCGTGCCAAGAATGACTTGAAGTCCGGCATCGCCTAAAATGTCTATTGCTTTATCCAACCATTCAAATTGATAATTTTCGGGCTCAGGTTCGATACGACTCCAAGCAAATTCTCCAATCCGTACAAGTGACAAGCCCAACTCATCCATTTCTTTGGCATCCGCTTCCCACATATGTTGCGGCCAGTGTTCGGGATAGTAGCAGACGCCAAGCTTGGGGATCATAATGCCCACGCTTTTTTATAAAAATTCCAAGCCGTTTGAATAATATGCTCCAGATCAGACTGTGCTGGTTCAAACCCCAAAATATGTTTGGCCCGCCTTGCATCGGCATAGAGCTGGCTCAGGTCGCCCGCCCGCCTTGGGGCTTTGTCATAGACTAAATTCAGACCCGTTACCTTTTCAATCATCTTCAGGATTTCAAGATTGCTATACCCTGTCCCAGTGCCCAAATTAAGCTCTGCCTGTTTTAGCCCAGTGTTGAATTTTTCTATCCCGCATAAATGGGCGTTGGCCAAATCATTCACGTGGATATAATCCCTTATACAGGTACCGTCTGGCGTGTCGTAATCCGATCCAAATATTTTCATAGTCTCGCGTCGTCCGGCCGCAGCCTGTAAGACGATCGGGATCAGATGGGTTTCGGGATCATGCTCTTCGCCAATCTCGCCCGATGGATCGGCGCCTGCCGCGTTGAAATACCGAAAAATGATATAGTTTAAGTCATAGGCCTTATGGTAACTTTGGATCATATGCTCAATCGCCAACTTGGTTTTGCCATAAACGCTAAATGGATTTTGAACCATATCCTCTGTTATGGGCATGTGTTCGACCTCGCCATAGGTCGCGCACGTGGAAGAAAAAATAAGTCTGTTTAGTCCATGGGCTCGCATGGCCTCAAACAGGTTATAGGCACCGATAAAGTTGTTTTTGTAAAACCTGGCCGGTTCTTTTTCCCCAATGCCAACCTCGATCGAACTGGCAAGATGGATGACGGTATGGGCGTCTTTATGGGTGGATAGGGCTGCGTCTGTTGCAATAGCGTCTTGAAGGTCTACATCCGCATATGGCCCCCATTTAACGGCATGTTTGTGACCCGTTGAGAAATTATCGATGGTCACGGGTAAACCATTATGATCCGCTATCATCTTGCAGACATGACTGCCAATATAGCCCGCACCGCCTATGACGAGAAATTTCTGTCCGGATAAATCAGCCAACGCAAAATGCCTCTGGATGTTTGTCTAAAAGCGCACCTGTCCAGCTTGCAGCCTGATCAGCTTTCACGCAAGCCACAACACATCCCCCAAATCCGCCACCGGTCATACGTGCGCCCAGAGCGCCTAAGGTGACCGCGCTGTCCACGATCCTATCAAAAGCGGGCAGGGTGATTTCGAAGTCATCTCGCATCGACTTATGACTGTCTGTCATGAGTTTCCCAAAACTAACCATATCCTTATCGTCCAATACACTGGCCGCACGTTCTGTACGGCGATGTTCCGTCATGCAATGTCTGGCGCGACGTTGAATATGATCGGGCAAGTCTTTGAGAGCCTCCTGATCTGAAGGTTCGATAAGGCAAATATCTTGGCGTCCCAATTTTGCTTTTATTTCATCGCACTCTTCTTTTCGGATTTTATAACGACCTTCTTTGAGCTGACGATAGACGCCGGAATGAATGATGACCATGACGTGAGACGCCGGGAAGGCTATGATTGAATACTCCAATGTTTGGGTGTTCAGTTTCAGAGCTTGTCCCGGCTTAGCCAAAGCGACCGCCATTTGATCCATAATCCCACAGGGAACACCGATAAATTCATTTTCTATTTTTTGTGCAAGTTTGGCGATTTTGATCTCATCCATGACTTGGCCACTTTGCGCGACACAGAGTTTTAAAACCCCGACGAGGAGTGCCGCTGATGAGGACAGGCCCGCGCCTTCTGGGAGGGTCGAACCAATCGCAATATTGGCACCGCCTGAAAATATATTTTCTATATTCGCATATTTGATCGCCCCTAAAACATAGTCCGGCCAGTGATCTTGAAGTGAATTCTCAATCTGTCTTTGGCAAAGATCTTCTAAGGATGATGAAAAAATAGTGACCTGATTGTCTGAGCGTGGAGAGAGCGAAATTTCCGGACCCAAGCTTAGAGCCGTCGGCAAAACCCGCCCCCCATTATAATCCGTATGTTCGCCGATCTGATTGACACGTCCCGGCGTGAAATTATTCAACGTTGGCGCGTCGCCGAATCTCTCGGAAAAAAGGGATTGGCTCATCATAGATTTCTAAGTTTATGCGCGGCGTCGTCTGGCATAATGTCCACTGTAAACACGCCCGTAGATTGTTCAACTGAGGCGAGATATTTCACCTTATTTTTTGACCTGAGTAGCGGATAGAATTGCGCCGTGAATTGAAACACATCATCATGGCCTGCGGGCGCCGCGTGAAGACTAAGCATATAGGCCGTGGGCCGCTCAAAAAGGGCATCATATTTTCGCGTTATCTCCCCGAGTAAATGCGCAAATCCATCTTGCTGGGTTTCATCAAAGGCCCACGGACCTGGTGAAAATGTTCTCGAACTTATCCAGACCTCATACGGGAAGCGTGCAAAGGGCGGGCAATAGCTGATCATACCACCCGCAGAAGCAACTTCAAATTCGGCCCCAAACGTCCCGATCTCTTTGACCAGATCATATCCATTCCGAAAGGCCTTTAGGGTATTTTTCTGCACATTTGGAATGTCTGGAAAGGCATAAATTTGACCATGGGGATGATGCAATGTCACGCCAACTTCATCGCCCCGGTTTTCAAAAGGTAAAACGAATTTATGCCCTTGATCAAAAAGTGTTTGATATCTGTCGGACCAGGTCGAAATCAATAAACGGCGTTTTTTTTGCCCGATCGTTAGAAGGTTGCCTTCGGCCTCAGGACCATAAACAATTACGTCGCAATGACCGGTCGCCCGACGCGACTTATATGTTGCAACGACTTCAGGCGTTACGGCGCTGTGATGCAGGCTTGAAAATTTATTGTCAAAAACGGCTATTTCGAAATCTTCAAAAGGGATTTCGGTCGGCGCGCCATTGAGCTTGGAGGGAGCCAGGGGATCATCTGAGGTCGAGGGTTTATAGGTCCGGTTTTGCCGATGGGCGGCATAAACATTCCATTCTTGACGAAGCGGGTGATATCTTAACTCGCCACCTTTCCGAACGTTAAATGCTTCCTCATCCAATGGCGCAAATTCATGCGGCGTATAGCCATATAAATAGAGATCCCGGCCATCGCGTTTCCTATAATGGCGGCGATAAACGGGCTTATCTTCAGCTTTGGAAATGACCTGATTTTCGATCGTCATGATCTAGCCTATCTGACAGGCCACGTCTTGCCAATTGAAAAAATAAGCATCAAACAGGCTGCATATCTTCAATGATCAATATCTCGGATGATTTAACCTTCGCGCTTGGGAACCGATTTTTCTCTTATGTTTTTTCTGTGACCCTTGAAGGTATGTTAGAACATAAATATTTTGGCAAAGCCCTCTCTGAACCCTTAAAAGCGGGCTGGTCATTTCCGCGTATTGAGAACGGATTGATTTCCAGTTTTGAGGATGTTCCGAATTTAAACCTCAATCGGATGGCACAGGAATATCCAACTTTCGGACGATCAGGTTATCGCTTTCCAAGCTTTCACGGGACGAATGCAGACGACAATTCGATTTTCTCATATCTCTATAAACGTCATCAGATCACCAAAGATAAGCCTGAGCTCGCGGGATTGCCATCTGCACGAGGTGGGAATAGTGAAACATTAATTATCACCCTAGAAGACCCGCTCCACAATCTTTTGATCCATTTATATTATACGGTTTATGCGGATCATGCTGTCTTGGCCCAGTCCGTTAAAATCGACAATAATTCCGGGTCTAATATCCAAATAGAACAGGCCTTTAGTAGTAGTCTCGATCTACCACCTGCCGAATACGAAATCCTGCATTTGCATGGAAGCTATGGACGGGAATTTAGCGAAGAGCGCTTAGGCGTCCCACGTGGTCGCTTTGTCATTGAATCTTCCTGAGGTGCGTCCAGTGCGGTCCATAATCCATTTGTTGCGATGACGGGAAAAGGGACAACTGAATCTCATGGTGAAATCTATGCCTCCACCCTTATCTATAGCGGAAATTTCGCCATTAATATCGAGCGCGGCGAATATGATGATGTCAGATGCCAGATTGGCATTAATCCGTTTAATTTTGGCTGGCAGCTCGAACCCGGCAAATCATTTTTTACGCCGGAATCTTTGCACGTCTATGCGGATAGCCGGACTGTTTTGCGCGGCGCGCGGTATATCGCTGGATGAAACCGATCTAGATGCGAATAAGCCCGCACTTCAAAAAATTGATGCGTTTAGCAAAGGAAAGCACGACCGATATGTTGGGGGTAGATTTGAGAGACTGCTCGAAACGGATAATGATGTCTGTTGGCAATTTACCACACGAGATAGGTCTAAGATCTTCCTCGTTTATTTCCAGATTTTAAATGGCGTCAATCAGCCTTTCCGACCGGTCAAGCTAAGACATTTAGAACCAGATCAACATTATGCGTGTGATCGCTTAAAATCAAACGTTCAGGGCGACAATCTGATGTCATCAGGATTGCCGATCAAGCTTAAAGAGCTAAAATTTGATAGACATACAAAACGCGATTTTATGTCTGAGCTATATGTTTTAGAGCGAGTTTAAAATTCGTATCCTATTTTAAGTCTCATGGCTTAGTGTTTTATGCGGGTTTATCCACCAACGCCACCTAGTGTAAGGAGTGCGATCCTGAAGCCGATACTGGAATTATTTGAGATTGCATCATTGTTGAAATTTTGGTCGGAATATCGAACTTCTATCAAGAGACAATCGTCACGATATCCCACGCCAAATGTTTGCCGACGCGTTGTATCCAAATCAAGGTCACGTGTGATCCGATAGGTTGTATAAAAATTGTCCGTCAGGCGCAGTCTTAAATTAGCAGATATTTCTTCTGGTGGGGCATCGGGGTTATCGATGAACTGGCGACTTGCACTATTAAGTTTAAAATAACGCGCCCCGCCACTCAGCCATTTTGTTTTGAAGCCCAATGTTGAATCGATCCGTGTGAACGCACTGGTATCTTCATTAAATCGCGTGCGGGTTCTGGAATTGAGCCAATTGCCAAGTCCAAATTCAAATTCGCCGATAATGTCGGATTGGTCGCCTTCGAGGCCCGAGCCGATTAGAAAGCCACCATCGTCGGACGCTATATCTTCAACGGCAACGCCCTTTGAATTAATCGCATAAGATTGTCCTA
>CAYRMO010000118.1:0-8197 GCA_964425355.1 uncultured Algimonas sp.
CCCGTGATCTTTACGAATTCCGCATTTTTATGCAGCTCCGCAATGGTAGCAGATCCTGTATATCCCATTGTTGCACGAATACCGCCTAAAAGTTGATGCAGGATCGGTCCAACAGGACCCTTATATGCAATACGGCCCTCAATACCTTCTGGAACCAATTTCATGGCGTCATTGACTTCTTTTTGAAAATAACGATCAGCAGAGCCACGTGCCATGGCAGACACAGAGCCCATTCCACGGTAGGATTTATAGCTACGCCCTTGATATAAAAAGACTTCTCCAGGCGTTTCTTCGGCTCCGGCCAATAAAGACCCGACCATTGCGCTCTCGGCCCCTGCAGCCAAAGCCTTCGCCATATCGCCCGAATATTTAATCCCGCCATCCGCGATAACCGGGATATTGGCTTTCTTCGCGGCCTTACAGGCATCTATAATCGCCGTTAATTGCGGTACGCCGACACCGGCCACAATTCGGGTCGTACAGATTGAGCCTGGCCCAATACCGACTTTAATCGCGTCAGCCCCAGCCTCTATCAGAGCTTTGGCAGCGGCCTCAGTTGCAATATTTCCTGCGATTATCTGAGCTTTAGGGTAATTTTTCTTAAGACGCTTTACTTGGTCGATGACCTTAGACGAATGTCCATGCGCCGTATCAATGACAACAGCATCGGCGCCAGCTGAAATCAAAGCGATAGCGCGATCATATCCCGCGTCGCCGACCGTTGACGCGGCCGCAACCCGGAGACGCCCCTTCTCGTCTTTACAGGCATTTGGAAAACTCTCGGCTTTGTCCATATCTTTGACGGTAATCAGACCAACACATCGGAAATCATCATCAACAACAATTAGCCGCTCAATTCGGTGTTTATGTAGCAGGCCCCTTGCCTCTTCTTCGCTTGCACCGGCTTTGACCGTCACGAGATCCCGCGTCATGAGATCTTCGACTTTTACGGTCGGATCATTGGCGAAACGCACGTCCCGATTGGTAACAATACCGACCAATTTTCCATCATCTTCGATAACCGGAATGCCTGAAATATTATGATGGGAGCGTAAGGCGTGTAATTTTTCGAAACTGGCTTTCGGGCCTATCGTAATAGGATTAACCACCATGCCGGATTCAAACCGTTTGACCTTGCGGACTTCTTCCGCCTGTTCTTCAATCGAGAGATTACGATGAATCACACCAATGCCACCCGTCTGCGCCATAGCAATGGCCAGGCCGGCTTCTGTGACTGTATCCATAGCCGCACTAACAAGAGGCACATTAATCGTGATCTCACGTGTAAGCCGCGTCTTTAACGACGCATCCGCCGGTAAAATGTTTGATGCCTTGGGTTGCAAAAGGACATCATCGAAGGTCAGGCCTTCCCGAATCTCCATGGGAGTCTCCATCTCTTTTGCAAGCGGCGGTTATCAGTAATATTTACAGAGCGCAAAGAGTTTCCGCCGTTCAAGACAAGAATTAGCTGCGGTGCTGAAGATTTAAGGCAACAAGATAGATTTCGGGACTGCCTTTACGCGAGCTTTTTGGCTTTGCATGTTGCACACGTTGAAAATTTCGCTTGAGACGGTCCAGTAATGTCTTCTCCGCGCCACCTTGGAAAACCTTGGTTACAAAATGACCGCCGGGTCGAAGTGTCTGCATAGCAAATTCAGCGGCGGCTTCGACAAGGGCGACTGTTTTAAGGTGGTCCGTTTGTTTGTGGCCGGTCGTATTTGCCGCCAAGTCTGACATGACAAGGTCTGGTTCGGACCCTAGGAGAGATTTTATTTTCCTAGGCGCAGACTCGTCCATAAAATCAAATTCTATCAAGTCCGCCCCTGGAATTGGATCAACAGGCAAAAGGTCAATACCAACAATATGTCTGGCGCCTTTTTTAAGCGCGATTTGGACCCAGCCTCCCGGCGCACAGCCCAGATCGACGACAAGCGAGTCGGGTTTAATCAAACCAAATTTTTCATCGAGCTCTTCTAATTTGAATGCCGCGCGTGACCGATACCCTTTTTCTTTGGCTTTTCGAACATATGGATCATTGATTTGTCGTTCGATCCAGAGCTTGGACGAAATCTTTCGCCCACGTGCTGTTTTGACTTTCTTATGCAACATACGGGTTGCATCATCTTGATCTGATTTGGGGGTCACACGCCCACGCTTGGCGTCTTTATTCAGGGACCCACTCATTTTTCCTTTGGTTGGACGTGACTTATATGATGGAGGTTTACGCGCCATGTTGATTGCCTTCCATAGGATCAACATCGTGTTTTGGCATTTGATCGGGTGCTGCTTTGGATTTTGATTTAGCGTTTTTGTGACGGGGTTGTTGCGGCATTGCGCGTTGACGTTTTTTCATCAATCCAATTAACATACCTTCTCTAAGGCCACGATCAGCAACCCGGATCATTTTTGACGGCCAAATCTCGCAAACGACGTCAGTAATCGCACATCCAGCGACAAGGAGTTGCGCTCTATCTTCTCCGATACAAGGTTCTTGTGCCCTTTCCTCAAAACTTCGAGATCCCATGTCGCGTGCCACAGCCACTGCGTCAGAGGCACGCAACCACAATCCGTCTACCTTTGCTCGTTGATAATATGGGAGCTTTAAGTGGATCCCCGCAAGCGAGGTGATGGTTCCCGAGGTTCCGATAAGATGACCACGCCCTTGCTGGAAGTGCTTTGTGAACCGAGTTTCACATCCGGCGTCAATTATCGTCTGCCTGACAAAGTCGCACATCTCTTTGTACCAAATTTCTTTATCATCTATTTCAGGTACTTGTTCTGACAAGGTTACAACGCCAATTGGAAGAGAGGCCCAGGCACTAATTGGCGGACGATGAAGACGCATCTCTTCATTTCCCGCATTTAATTTTCGAATATCGACCCATGACAGCTCAGTAGAGCCTCCGCCAATATCAATAACAAGTGCAACGTCCTTGGTTGGATCCACCAGATTTACACATCCCATTACGGCTAGCCGAGATTCAACACGAGGACTTATAATTTCCAAGGTTATGCCTGTTTCTTCTTTTACGCGCGTGAGGAACTCTTGTCCGTTACTGGCCTTACGACAGGCCTCAGTCGCGACGCAGCGCCAACGTTTTACGCGGCGCGCTTTCATCTTGGATACACATACGCCAATGGCCTCTACAGCCGCATCCATTGAGTCTTCTCTCAGCTTACCCGTCGAAGCAAGTCCCTGACCCAATCGAACCACACGTGAATAGCTATCGATGATTTTAAAGGAGTCGCCATGGTCGCGCGCGATCAAAAGACGACAATTATTCGTCCCGAGATCGAGTGCAGCATAACAGCGAGAGGATGTCTGGCGTTTTCCACCACCTCCTCTGCCGCGCTTATGTCGCGCCCGACTCTTTTTCCTCTGCGGTTTTTCCGCAGGGTCTTCAGAGCCGGAGGAATGCACGTCCGGCATGTATAGTCTCTCTTTTGGCCAAGGGGCGCGGGGATCGCGCTCACACAAGGCATTCGTCCCGACTGTGGTAGGCTATAAATATGAGAGTCGTAAAGTCCTAAATACAATCGAAATTTGCAGACCGGGTTTTAAAGGATTGAAAAACCTAGCCGTGAATATCAATGTGATCAGAAAATTGTGTCCAATCCGGCTCGGCTTGTAAGGCCGTCATCGCGTCATGCTGGGATAAAAAAACTTGGCCTGTTAGTTTATCCAGCAAGTTTGAACGATAAAGCCGTTCACGAACAACCGTATGCATATCAGACAAGTGCAAAGAAATGTTCAAGCCACGAAGACGTCGATTAATTTCATCGAGGCTGGACAAAGCACTCGCGTCAATATGATTGACGCCCGTACACATCAGGACCAAATCTGTCACGTCGGAATGATCTTCTACGATCTTGGCGACCCTGTCTTCGAGAACACGCGCATTAGCAAAATAAAGGCTCTCATCAATGCGAATTGTCTTTACCCGCTCATCAACCTCGACATTAAAGCGTTCGGCATCCCGGTAATGTTCCGTGCCTGGAAATCGTCCAACGAGTGGCATGCGCGGATTCAAGCTCTGTCGAATATGCAATGACATCGCAAGGACAACGCCCACCAAGACGCCCCATTGCACGCCCAATATCAAGACGGACAAGAATGTTGCCACAGCCGTTATCCCATCTGTGCGCGAATAGGTCCAACTTCTCCATATCGCTCCGAAATCGATCAGATTGAGACAGGCCACAATAATCAAGGCCGCGAGAACGGATAGAGGTAAGCTCTGTAAAACGGGCGTTAGGAAAAGGGCTGTTAGCCCCATAAAGACAGCCACTAAAATTCCGGAAAATGGGGTCTTACCTCCGGCTGAAAAATTGACAGCAGATCGAGACATGGAGCCATTGATTGGATAGCCCATCGTCAGCCCGGCCACCGCATTGGACGCGCCTAACCCAACTAATTCTCGATTTGTATCGACACGTCCGCGTTTGCGCGCCGCAAGTTCTTGCGCCGTTGAGGTGCTGTCGACGAAAGCGACAATTGCAATCACAATGGCCGGCATTAGGAGCATTTCATAACTCTCAAATGAAAGATCTGGAAAGGCAAAGCCTGGCAAACCCGCTGGCACGTCTCCAACAACGGCAAGGCCATATTTAGTTTCCAAATTTGCGACGGCACTGAAAACAACAAAAATCGCGATGATGGCTATAGGCGTCATACGCGCAATCAGTTTCGCGGTTTTTGCCCGAATACCCGACTTCACTAATATAAAGGGCAAAATCGTTTTGGCCGAGGCAAACGCAATGATTGCGACAAAACCTGTCAGAACAGCCAGGCCTCTGGCCGCTCCGATTTGCGAAATCAGGTCTTTTATCATCCCATAAGCCGTCTGCGATGAAACAGACACGCCCAGAATATGTTTCATTTGACTAAAGATAATCAATAAAGCGGCACCTGTGATATAGGCGGACACAACAGGACGGCTGACGAAATTCATCACAAAGCCCATTTTCAATAACCCTGCCCCGATAAGAATAACACCCGTCAGTAGCGCGAGCGCGCCGGCACTGACGATACGTGTTTCTTCTGGCAGCGCCGCTATACATGCCGCGGTCATCAAGGAAATAACGGCTGTTGGCCCCACATTGAGGTAGTTTGACGAACCTAACAAGGCATAGATTACAAGTGGAAATATAGAGGCATAGATCCCGATTTGCGGCGGCAATCCTGCCAGCAAAGCATAGGCAAGGCATTGCGGCACTAAAAGAATAGTGACGACAATCGCCGCGATAAGGTCATCAGTAAAAATCTTACCATTATATCCACGCATCCATGGATATTGTCGGGATATCAATCCGGACTTTTTCATCTACGCATCACACTAAAGACCTGTCCATAACACGATAGGCATTCCAGCTTTCATGCAAAAATTCAATACCGCCCCTCAAGCTGATAAAGCCAGGTCGTAAATGTTTCACGCGCTCGAGCTCTCGAGATATTGCTGCAAGGGTCCTCGAATTTGCTCAAGATTATATCCGGCGGCTTGCATGGCGTTCATGACGCCTTCGACACCCAGCTCTTTTACATGGGCAAAACCCCAAAGGGCTGTCGACCTTGTCCCGCTAGCGCAAAAGGCAAGAATAGGACGTGGAAGGGACTTAAAAGCGCTGACACTTTGCTCGATAAGCTCGGATGAAAGACCACCAGCCATGGGAAGAAATGCGTAATTTAGCCCGGCAGCCTCGATCTGGCTTTTCAACTCATCTGATTTTGGTTGCGACGGCGCTTCGAAATCCGGACGGTTATTGATAATCGTCGCAATGCCTTGTTCTTTCAATAAAGCGATTTGATCCGGGCCAATCTGCCCCGCTACAAATACATCTTCAGACAAGGCTCTCATGATCTATCAGGCCAGTTTTTCTTTGACCATTTTAAAGATGGCGTCAGCTGTAATCCCGAAATGCGGGAAGAGATCAGAGCCTGGTGCAGACGCGCCAAAGCCGTCCATGCCGATAAAGCCGCCCTCACGACCAATCAGCCCGTCCCAGCCCTGTCGCAAGCCCGCTTCAATTGCAATTTTGGGCAGATCCTTCCCGAGCACAGAACGAATATACTTTTCGTCCTGTTCCAGGAAAATATCCAGACACGGTATAGAGACAACCCGCGCAGAAATATCATCGGCTTCAAGGGCTTCGGCCGCTTCAACGGCAAGGTGAACTTCGGAACCGGTGGCCAATAGGACAATATCGTCAGAGCCTTTGCCCGGACGCAAAACATAGCCGCCGCGCTCACACATATTCCGAGACGCATCATCACGGACAGCTGGCACACCCTGACGCGTCAAAGACATGATGGCGGGCGCCGTTTTATTTTGTAGCGCAAGTTCATAACATTCCGCGACTTCAACAGAATCTGCCGGACGATAGACATAGCAATTCGGGATGGCGCGATAGGATGCCAAATGCTCAACAGGTTGATGGGTCGGACCATCTTCGCCCACACCAATCGAGTCATGTGTCGCGACATATATGGTCTGGATTTGCATCAGCGCCGCCAAACGCACAGAGGGTCGGCAATAATCCATAAAGACCATAAATAAGCCTGAATATGGAATGACGCCGCCATGCAAGGCCATGCCATTCATACAGGCCGCCATGCCATGCTCGCGAATGCCGTAATTTATAAAACGTCCACCATATGAGCCGGCCTGAATGTCTTCGGATGTCGCCGGTGTCTTGGTTTTATTGGACCCTTCTAGATCGGCAGAACCAGAGACCATATCAGATAGGGCTTCTGTCAGCGGGATAAGCGCATTTTTTGATGCCACACGGGTTGCAAGCTTTGGTTGTTCCGCCGCGACCTGGTCTTTGTAAGATTGGAACGTCTCCTGCCATCCCGCATTAAATTCGCCTGACATAGCCCGTTTGAAATCATCAGCCTTAGCACTTGCCTCTAATCTCGCATTCCAGGCCTGATGGGCATTGCCGCCCGCTTCGGCAGGTTTAGCCCAATCATCATAAACGGATTGCGGGACTTCAAAAGGGGCGTGTGTCCAACCTCTGGCCGCACGGGTTCCGGCGATCTCTTCATCGCCCAATGGCGACCCATGGGCTTTATTCAAACCCGCCTTGGTCGGCGCGCCCTTCCCGATGGTTGTCTTACAGGCAATCAGGGTTGGCTTATCAGAGCTTTTAGCCTGACGTAGCGCCTCGGCCACTTGAGCGCGATCATGTCCATCAACCGTAATTGCATTCCAGTTTGACGCTTTAAAGCGCGCGATCTGATCTGTGGTACTGGAAATCGAGACCGGACCGTCAATGGTAATATCATTATCGTCCCATAGAACAATCAGCCTGTTGAGTCCCAAATGCCCTGCAAGGCCAATCGCCTCCTGGCTAATACCTTCCATTAGGCAACCATCACCTGCAATGACATATGTATAGTGATCAACCAGCTCATCCCCATAGCGCGCATTGAGATGGCGCTCAGCCAAGGCAAAGCCGACCGCATTTGAAATGCCCTGACCCAATGGCCCTGTCGTCGTCTCAACACCTGGCACATGGCCATATTCCGGATGGCCCGCCGTGATCGCGCCAAGCTGTCTGAAATTTTTGATCTGGTCCATTGTCATGGCCGCATAGCCCGTCAGATGCAGTAAGCTATAAATCAACATGGAGCCGTGACCAGCTGATAAAATAAACCGATCCCGATCAGCCCAGTCCGGCGCCTTCGGATCAAATTTCAAAAATTGTGAAAACAGCACTGTCGCCGCATCCGCCATCCCCATAGGCATGCCCGGATGGCCCGAATTTGCCTTTTGCACCGCATCCATAGACAGCGCCGCAATCGCATTCGCCATATCTTGATGTTGTTGATCCGAAAATTTGAGATCAGCCATGTAACCATCCACCTAGCACCGCGCTTTACAAAACACGATCGCCATTACGATTCGCCCTGCGCGCAAAATTTTGAGCAACTTGTCACATTTGCACCTTAAGCTCTAGAATGCAAAACGCATAAAAATGCGATCCAGAGCCGAAACACACAGACTATCCACAGCGTAGATACGACAGAGATGCTTATGGCTTATGAGCCACCACAACCCCATATGCAGAAGGTTGAATTTCCTGTGAAAAGCCTGTGGACACCCGCATATCCCCCGACTATATACCCGCCACACTTTGAAGTGCCCGAATAGCTCAGTTGGTAGAGCAACGGATTGAAAATCCGTGTGTCCCTGGT
>CAYRMO010000119.1:0-7815 GCA_964425355.1 uncultured Algimonas sp.
AAGCCGATGCTCATGCGAAGCTAAAAGCCTGTGTTGAAGCGGATTATAGGGCAGGTGCGACATAGCGTTTGGTGGTTTTGAACAATCCTTTGAGCAAATTAACTGCCCGCCGACAATTTACTCTCCAACCACAAATTCACCGACATTTTCCTCATCCTTTTCGTCTGAAAGTTCCATGATAATCGTTTCGGTCATTTGATCCGATGCGCCAAAATATCTCGTAATACGCGCTCGGATCGTGACGGGACCGTTGGGATCATATTCGCTATCGCTATAATATTTTGCGGAAATTTTATATGTCCCCGAAACCGCATAATTCAAAAGATATTGTTCCGGTCCATAGCCTTCCGTCATATCATTAGACATAAACCCGCCAATCGTCGTTTCACTATTACCGTAATAAGCGCTTTCGCCCGAAGGTTCTTCAACCCATAAATCCAAATCTGTATAATCTGTATTCCAATCAATCACGACCCGTAGGTCCGCTTGGATAGGTCTGTGTAGGAATTGCGCGAAGGGGGAGGCACGTCGATCCGCACGTGGCAATTTATGGAAGACGGCATTGGCCTCGGCTAAGGCCACCATTTCAATCCCTTCATAATCCTCATCCCAAATATTAAGCAAAACATGTTCAAGATTTGACAAGGCGCGTTTCAAATCTTGCCGCGCTGCGTCGCCTTCCAGTGTTAAGGATCGATCATGCAAGGCTAGACCCAGATTAAAATAGACATAGGGTAGGTTCGGAGAGAGGGCTTTGACAAATTCATAGATTTCGATGGCGCGATTATAATCTCCATATGAGAGCAAGCGGTGGGCGACTTGGGTGTAAGTTTGCGTATTGGCGGATGGCAACTCTAGCGCCCCTTGCACGATCTGACTGGCCTTGTTGCTTTGCCCTTTTCTGTGAAACAGATCCGCGCTTTCTAGATAAAAGGCAGGGAGGTTTCCAAACTTTCGTTTTTGGTCTTCATAAACCGCCTCAAGACGTTGGGACGGCACACGGTCCATAGCCTTTAAATAGGGCCGGTCTGGGGTCCAATTTCGGGGTAGTATTTCCGTGATTGTGGGGCCGCTTTTATGGGCTGTAACGATTATATAGTCGTTTTGTACATCTGCTAAAGCCTCATTCGAACTTCCATTCGGCTCTGAACTTACAACTCCGGGTGGCGGGGGTGGTGCGGGTTGGACGGTGGTACGACCTCTCTGATCCAATGGCCATGCAGATGGGTCGTAATCATTGAAAATTTCAACATACCAATCGCTAAGTTCCTCAGCGACCTCACCTATCTCTTCAAGCCGATCCTCTAGCTCTTCGGCCTTTTCGTCTTGGTGGTCAGCCAGCTCCTCTTTATATTCGGACAGCAAATCTTTGGGATAGGTCGCGGGTGGTGGGATTTCAGCGCGAACATAATCTTCGGGCTCTTCCAGGACGATTAAAGCGCTTTCGGCACCTGCCATCGAAAAGGGACGCGAGAAGTCTATCAACTCAGCCACAGACAGACCTTCGGCCCGTAAATACTCGGCTTCATGTTGCGCCCAAAGCGTCGGCAATCCTTTATGCGTGATTTTACTCCGGAGGCGGTGCTTGAGTGTCATATCACCGGCCACAGCGCCAATTGTGACTTCGATGTTTTTCCCAGCATTGTCTTTCAATCGACCCATAATCAGGCCGTCTTGCGGCGATCCCAGCCAACGGGGTTGGATGAGCTCGTCGCTGGATAAGGCTGGCGCAAGAGTTTGCGGAAGACCGTCATTCTGTATCTGGGCTAAGGTCATATATTGCCCGCCTGTACGCTCTGATAAGGCTTTTAGGGCTCCCGGTTTCACATCATCAGCGCTGCTAATGGCGACGACCCGACAATCGGGTGCTGGGAATGAGCCTGTGTGAAGAGAATTTCCATCTGAAAATAGTAGGCATATATCAGCGGATAGATCCGCAGGGAACAAGGCCGGTAATCGCGTGCCTCCATCCATAACAGATTGAGATAGTTCGGCAGAGAGGAGTGCGTCGCCATTTGCGCCGCCATAGGTTTTGCGATGCAGGACCCGGTCATTTCCTATGATCAATTCCATTTGCGCCCAGGCAAGATCTGTCATAATTTTTGAAATCAAATCATATTCTTCGCTGATTTGATCATCAGATCTGGATAAGGAACTGTCCCATATGATTGCGAGTGTCTCGGCTCTCGGGGGCGCACTAAGCTCAAGCGACGCAATCTCATCTTGTGTCAAAGCGAGTAGAGCAAAATCTCCGGCAACTGCGTGCCGGACTAGAGTTGAGCGCAAATTTTTGTCTGATGCCCCAAGTGGAATAGTTAGATCTAAGGGCGTGTTTTCTGTCTCAAAATTAATACCAAAATCGGGAGCACTGACTTTCAACTTTTTAGCAATGACGTCGCTTTCAACTATCCAGTTCGTGCCTTGGTTTAAAGGCACGGAAAATCCCATGCGAATGATCCGGCGATCTTCGCTAAAAATGGGGTAAATTCTTGTGCGGTAGCGATTATCATTCAAGGTTTCTGCAAAGCCCGGGTCAATGCCTTCAACCACCTTGTCGGTATAGGTTTTACGCGCCCGTTCCCGTTCCGTTAAAACGCCGTCAACCAGTTGGCCCTCAATATCGAGCGCGTAATCATTGACAATCGCACCTGTCGGCAAGGGCAAGACAAATTCGGCTTCGATGTCTTCATATTCGTCAGCATTGCCGATAATAGCGGTCATCGTAAAATTTGCGACATTGGCCTCAGATGATCCTTCAATAATCAGGCTTTCCAGTCTGACGGGATCGGCGTCATAATCTTCTAGATCGGAGACATTCAGTTCAAGCTTGGTTTGGCTGTAGGCAATATTTGGGGCAATTCCCAAAAACAAAAGGACAAAAAATAGAATAACCCGCATAAAGACCCGCCTTTAAGTCGAGGGTAAGCAAAACCCGTTGATTGAGCAAGGTAAACTCGATTAATAATATTACAGTTTTTAATATAGGAAGATCATTTGAAAAATAACAAAGACTTTGCTCGCTTAATCCAGGCCTATGCTGTTGGTCGGGGCTATTGTGGAAGTATCGTGGACGGACAAGTTCAGAATGTGACTGACTTTATCCCCGAGACAGGAGAGGTGACTGCGGATCAATTTGTGACTTGGCTATTAACAGCTGAGGGTCTTCATCCCGAATATGGAGGTCCGAGAAAAGAGCTCATACGAATTTTCATAAAACACATGGGAACAAATTCAGTTGATGCTAGTCGCCTCCAATATTGACGGTGATCTTTGAATTTCATACTCAGTTTAGAAGTACCTTGTTGAGCCATCCATTCAATACCAATTCGCGGCTTTCACATTTGACTGATAGGTGCGAGATACAGGCGCTAAGACACCGGATTTTAGGACGAGCTCAACGCGCCCATTTTCCTTTT
This sequence comes from uncultured Algimonas sp., assembly GCA_964425355.1. Lineage (GTDB taxonomy): Bacteria > Pseudomonadota > Alphaproteobacteria > Caulobacterales > Maricaulaceae > Litorimonas. The sequence goes on from CAYRMO010000119.1 coordinate 3,417, forward strand.
TAACATCAGAGATGGCCGAACTCGCCACCCACCAAGATCGGTGGGTTTGTAAACCATCAGCATCTTTTAGATCGTGAATCGCGTCCGATAAACGCATAAGGATTAAGTCTTCGCCTTTATTGGTATGCACACGTAAATAATGATCTTCGGATGAAATGGCATAGAGCTCTGCATCCCGGTATTTCATCGGGAGGTGTTCTAGAAAATGTTTAACAGGGTCGCGCTTGGCTGCCTCAGAGCTGAGCCCTTTTTTGTAACCTGAAGACACATAGCCAAGGAAAAAAATCATCATAGAGATGACAAACACTTGCCCAAATAAAAACGGAATGAATGATAAAGGTACGGGGTGGCCAATCGAAATTTGAAGGATTGCGATAACTGCAGTGACGGCGGCGGTCGCAGCAATCAAAGACGCACCGTAAGGAATGGACTTATGTACATCCAGTTTCCCTAAACTCGCGATAACGCCATATCCAACGAGACAGCCTACAACTAAGGTGAGTAACCAATATAACCATCCTAGCCAGAATGGCAGCTCTGTGACGGCATCATAAACGCCGGTAAATGTCAGGAAACCGGCCAATCCGCATAGGACTAGAAAGCCCATCCAGGATGGACGCAGAAATTCATTGAATGAATCTCTGTCACTCACGTCGCGCAAAAAAATTCTCCCAAAACCTAAATGTCATTCACGTATCGCCAATGAATATGACTGGATTTTACGAAAGATTCTAGTCCATTCGCGTAAATTGGGGTGCAAGGTTAATCATGGCCGATTAGCTAGGGTTCATCGAAAGTTTTAGTGGAGGGTCTTATCTTGGATCTGGATTTAAATACGACATTTAGCTTGGCGAATATCGCAGCGATGCTGGGTTGGATCATTCTAATATTATTACCCAGACGCTGGAAACAGCTCGTCTGGATACCGCAATTCATAATCCCATTTGGGTTGTCTATGCTCTATGCGACATTAGTTTTAACATCCCTTGGGAGTGTAGACGGCGGCGGGTTTGGCTCACTCCAACAAGTCAAAATTTTGTTTTCGAATGACACAGCCCTATTGGGCGGTTGGGTCCACTATCTCGCTTTTGATCTATTCATTGGCGCATGGATCGCGCTCAAAGCAGATGAGGTCAGCATGTCTCGAATTCTGCAGGCGCCCATTTTGGTCGCGACATTTATGCTCGGTCCATTAGGGCTGCTCATTTTTCTAACGATGCGCGGCTTTTATAAAAAGGAGCTTACGTCATGATCACGTCAACGACGACACGTTTTGGATCCTTTGGGGATGATTATCTCACCCGATCACTTCTCGCCTGCGCCTTTATATCGGCTGCAATATTTGTGGGTTTACTCGGACCCTATTTGGTCGAAACTCGAATATTGGATGGTCACAATGTCTGGTTAAAACCGCAGAAATTTGCGGTCTCTCTATTCGTTCATTTCATGACGATAGCTGTGGCGGTTCAATTAATATCGCCGAAAATTCGGACCCAACGCCTTTTAGTTTTTTCAGCAGGCGCGGTACTGGTAGCACATGTGTTCGAATTTTTCTGGGTGATTTTTCAAGCGGGACGCGCACATCGCTCTCATTTCAATTATGACTCGATTTTTGAAAGTCTAATGTATGCGGGCATGGGTATTGCGGTCCTGTTTTTGGTTTGGATTGCTTTTATTGTGGGCTGGAAAATTTGGCGCAGCGCCGAGCCTAAATCAGGTCTGGCTTGGGGGTTTGCGATTGGCCTTATGGGCGGAACGCTCGTCACACTGGCCTTAGCCGGATATATGTCGATGAGCGGCTGGCGACAGGTGGGCGTACATCCGGTTGGCGGGGCGGAAGTGCCATTATTTGGGTGGTCCCGCGTTGTGGGTGACTTGCGGCCCTCGCATTTTGTTTCGCTACATATGATGCAGTCCTTGCCGATACTCGGTTGGATTGCGGATCGTCGGAACTGGAATGGAAAACGAATTGTTCTGATCGGCGCAGCTTTGCAAACAGTCTTAGCGATCGCGCTATTTTCTCAGGCGCTCATGGGGCATCCAATTTGGCCGGTTTGATTAGGAGTAAAATTCATAGGCCGGATTTAACCGGATCAATGTCTCTATCCCGCCCAAAGACTCCCAAAGGCCGCCATTTCAACGCGGTCAATATAGGCGAGTAATTTAGGACGAGATTGGATATACTCACTTAGAGGCGTTGGAAAGACGTCACTATTTGTACCGGATAGAAACGCATAGGCACTTGCATCAATTTCGCGCGGCTTTTCATCCAGCAAAAAGCCTTTATCGCCCAACTGCCCTTCAATCGCTTTGATGTCTGAGAGGCCCAAAGTGTAAATTTCACTCTCCGAATGTTTACCAATACCATGGGCTTGTGCGCCCTTAGCGACATCTTTGAAAATTTTCTTTGTAATAAAACCGCGCAAAATTCCGGGTATCATGCCAAACCACGTCTCGGTCAGGAGCGCAAAATGGCTGCCCTCCACCCATCTTGGATAGATCATTGCGGCCCAATAGAAACGCTCTGCCAACATAACGTTTAAAGCATGGCTTACAGCCTTTTGTGCGTCCGTCAGCCCGTCACCTAAGGGATCTCCAAATTTCGATTTCAAATAACTTATGATCAACTCGCTATCGCCCATTTCAGTCCCGCCATGCACGATATATGGCATTTTCTCTTTGGGGGCTTTCCGTGGATCCATAATTTCATGTCTGACGTGCTCAATCCCCGCAAGCGCAAGATAGGTTTCAAGCTTAAGGCAAAATGGACTTGCGTTTCGCTGCCCAAATTTCGGCACGAATGTATAGAAATCCAAGGGTATTGATTGAGTCATGTTTCTCTCCTTTTGGAACATCTATCAGAACTATACTGACAGGAGTATGTCAGGAGTGTTATGGTTCAACGACTTATGAAAAAAACCGAACGCCTTTTTAATATTATTGATCGTCTGCGCTCTGCAAGACGGCCGATTACAGCTGACCAAATTGCGCATGAAATGGGGGTAAGTCCAAGAACGATTTACCGCGACGTTAAGCTCCTCATGGCGCAAGGTCTTCCAATTATCGGAGAGGCGGGGATTGGATATGTAATCGATAGCGATTTTAATGCGCCGGCATTGCAATTTAATGCTGACGAACTCGATGTCATATCGATAGGGCTCCGCCTAGCTTACCGAGATGGCGATGAGCCTATGAGAGCTGCGGCTGATACGGCATTGTCGAAAATTCGAGCCGGTCTTAAATTTGGGTCTAAGCTCGATTCCATCGATCTTTATGCGCCTGATTGGGCCCCGAAGCCACATTCTGGATTACTGAGTCAGGCTCGCCACGCAATTCGCGACAAAAATGTTCTAGAGATAAAATATAAATCTCTAAAAGAGGATCTAACCACACGTGAAATAAAGCCCCTAGCGCTCTTATTTTTTAGGCAGGTCACATTATTGTCCGCCTATTGCGAAACACGCAAAGATTTTCGGAACTTCCGTATGGACCGGATCGAAGACGTCACCCTGACGGGTGAACGATTTACGCCGGAGCACTATAAACTCCGCAAGGCCTATTTCGATATGGTAAATCGCGAGCGGGAAACTTACGGAGCGGGCGGATTATAGGTACTGATTCCAGACGATCTGACCTGGCGTTCCGAGATAGTCTGACCAGCCACTGTTTTTAAACTGACAAAGCTGAGCGGTTCGGCCAATGTGTTGCAGCGACCAGTTGAACTCGCACCCAAAGAATGACGTTCGTTATTTCAGCTCAGGAGACTAAGCGGACAACGGCTACGATCAACCTTTGTATTTATTATCCTGTCCTGAGGTATTTCTCGACTTTTTCCATTGAGGTCAGAAGTTGCTCCTGTTCCACTGCTGTGAGTGTAGAGAGCATCTCGTTCATATTAGCTCTATCCTGCGCGAGAATTTTAGCGCGCATATCTATCCCCTGTTTTGAAAGCTCATATATTTTTGCGCGGCCATCTTTGGGGTGATTGCTTTTTAGAACGAGACCCATTTTCACCAAACGATCTAATGCGGATTGCATGGTTGTCGGTGGTAGGAAAAGCGCATGGGAGATATCCGTCGCTCTGGTCTTTGGATGGGTCTCAATAAATTTTAAGGTCTGATAATCAATTGGATTATATCGCATTGGTCGAGGCTCGCCATCGGCTCCTGCCAGTAGGTAACGGGTGAGAAACGCATCAGTAGCGCTCAGAAGTCTATCGGCGTTTTTAAAAGTCATGCTTTTATCTATTGCGTAGTTCGTAATAAATGTGTTACGCGTTTCGTATTAAAATGCTACGACATTCGTATTAAGGAGACGAAAATGAAGAAACTTGCTATTTTAGGCACTGCACTAACCCTGGCAGCCTGCGCTGGAACCTCAGCTCCCCCGGCTGTACCAC
>CAYRMO010000120.1:0-7814 GCA_964425355.1 uncultured Algimonas sp.
CTAAATTTGTGTTAAAAATCATATATTTAAAACGTTATACAGTTATCCTAATATTTTAACCAACATATTCATATTGAGGCATTATTCTGATTTCACAGAAGGATATTAAACTTCTTTAACAAAAGGTAAACTTACTCACATTCTCACAGGCTCAACAACACTCTCAACTTTTATTTTATATATAAGAGAGGATGGACGTCTTGGATATATTAGTGGGAAAGGCTAAGTCATAACTCCAAATCAAATCTTAGCGATATGAATTCATGAAACTTATAAATGTTCTTAACGGCGAACAAAGTAATATACCGCCTATTTGGTTTATGCGCCAAGCCGGGCGTCACCTCCCTGAATATCTCGAGGTAAGGGCGACTTGTACGGATTTTATAGAGTTTTGTTTCACACCTAAAAAAGCCGCTGAGGTAACACTTCAACCAATCCGTCGATATGATATGGATGGGGCTATTCTCTTTGCTGATATCCTTCTTATTCCAATCGGATTAGGACGAGAGGTCAAATTTGTAAAAGGCACGGGCCCTGTCCTCGATCCTATTACGGCTTCAGATATTTCAAATCTCAAAATTAATGGAGCCGCGGATCGTATCTCATCTGTTTTTGAAACGGTTGAACGTGTTCGCAAAGACCTGGTCAAAGACAAAGCGCTTATTGGGTTTGCAGGCGGTCCATGGACGGTCGCAACCTATATGATCGAAGGGCAAGGCTCACCCACCAAAGAAATCGCGAAACGATTTGCCTATGAAAATCCTGAGGCCATGTCTGATCTTTTGACGGCTCTGGTTGAAAGCACGGCAGACTACCTAATCGGACAAGCCAACGCTGGGGCGAATGCTTTGAAAATTTTTGAAAGTTGGGCAGAAGGCCTAGCGCCTGAACTTTTTGATCGACTAGTTATCAATCCAACCCGCGATATCGTTTCAAAAGTTAGAGCTGCCGGTATCGATCTGCCTATTATGGGATTTCCACGCGGGGCAGGTCTAAACGCAATTCGCTATGCGCATGAAACGGGTATCACGGCAATTGCAGCTGGCACACAAATGCCGCTTGATGATTTTCGCGCAACCATTCCGGACGGGATGACCGTTCAAGGTAATCTCGATCCGCTTGCCCTTCGAATAGGCGGATCCGTTTTAAGAAAATCCGTGGATCAAGTTTTAAGAGATGCGCAAAACGGGCCGCATATTTTCAATCTGGGTCATGGCGTAACACCGGATGTGAAAATCGATAATGTGCAAGCCGTAATTGATCATATACGCGGGAAGGCGCCAAATTATGTTTGATATTCTGTATCCCTGGATCAAAGCCTTTCATCTGGCGGCTGTGATATTCTGGATGGCGGGATTACTCTATCTTCCTCGTCTTTTTGTCTATCATTCCACAGCTCAAACGGGTGGTGAGCTCGAAGCCAAAATGGAAGAAGCCGAGCTTAAATTGCTGCGTATCATTATGAACCCGGCCATGATCACCGCTTTTATCTTGGGTTTAATTTTACTTTTTGCCTATCGGCAACCGATTTCAATTTGGGTAAAAGCTATATTGGCCCTTAGCCTTATTTTTTATCATGGTTTTCTGGCAAAAACCCGAAAAGAATTTTTAAATGGGGGTCGTCCAAAATCTGAAAAGTTCTTTAGGATGATTAATGAGGTTCCGTCTTTAATGACGCTTGTGATCGTCATTTTAGCGATAGTGCAGCCGTTTTAACGTCAAGTTTTTGCAGAGTTGCAATTCCGCTTTGCAAATTTGGCGAATTGTCCAAACCCTAAAAATATGAGATAAGTCCTGCGAAGTCGCGAAAGGCCTGTCTCATGTTTGAAGGTTTCGATGCGTTATTACTGGCGCGCATACAATTTGCTTTTACGGTCGCCTTTCATTTTATTTTTCCGGCTTTTACCATTGGATTATCTGCTTTTCTGGCCGTCTTGAACGGCCTTTTTCTTTGGAAAAAAGACGAAAAATATCTTGTTCTTTTCAATTTTTGGATAAAAATTTTTGCGGTGGCCTTTGCCATGGGTGTGGTGTCCGGCATCACCATGTCCTATCAATTTGGAACAAATTGGTCTGTCTTTTCTGATCGGGCTGGGCCGGTGATCGGGCCACTTATGGCCTATGAGGTTTTGACCGCCTTTTTCCTGGAGGCGGGTTTTCTGGGTATCATGCTTTTCGGGCGAAACCGTGTTGGCGCGAAACTTCATATGTTTGCTTGCCTTATGGTGGCCTTTGGGACGGCTTTATCTGCAACCTGGATTTTATCTGTAAATAGCTGGATGCACACACCTCAGGGCTTTGCAATCGCAGAAAATGGACAATTTATTCCGGTAGACTGGATGAAAATTATTTTTAACCCATCCTTCCCCTATCGTCTCGCCCATACATTAACGGCTGCATATCTGACGACAGCTTTTATTATTGGCGGGGTGGGGGCGTGGCATCTCAGGCGCGGCGAACAACACAACCCGGCGGTCAGAACCATATTTAATATGGCGATGTGGATGATCCTTTTTACGGCACCACTACAAATCTTTATCGGCGATCTACACGGTTTGAATACGCTTGAATATCAGCCACAAAAAATCATGGCGATGGAAGGACATTATCATAGTCACGAAGCGGGCGCGCCGCTCTATCTTTTTGGTATTCCGGATGATGAGGCACAAGAGCTTAAATATGCGATCGGTATTCCAAAGGCGTCTTCTTTAATCCTAAAAAAAGATCTAAATGCACCGCTTGATGGTCTTGATACGATAGCGGATGAAGACCAACCACCCGTGGCGATTGTCTTCTGGTCTTTCCGAATTATGGTCGCGATTGGGTTTGCTATGTTGGGTGTGGCGTTTTTTGGATTGTATTGTCGGTTAAGAGGCCGGTTATATGAGAGCAAATTATTACACCGCATTGCTTTCATCATGGCACCCAGCGGATTGATCGCCGTTCTTGCGGGATGGGTCACAACCGAAGTGGGTCGACAACCTTTCACAATTTGGGGGTTTATGCGCACGAGTGAGAGTGCGAGCCCGCTTGATGCACCTGCCGTCGGCGCCTCCCTAATGGCGTTTATCATTGTCTATTTCTTCGTCTTCGGGGCAGGCGTGTTTTACATCTTACGGCTTATGCGAAAAACGCCAGCCAGCAATGATAATGATAAAGCGCTCCTCGAAGGCCCGCTTCGCACATCTGGTCTGACCCCAGCCCAACAAATCCGCCAAGAACAGGCCGATCATAAGGGGACGACAGATGATTGATCCGAGCATTACAGAAATTGTGCCTTGGCTGGCCTATGCTTGGGCAGGCCTGCTTGTTTTGGCCGTCTATATATATGTTGTTCTTGACGGTTTCGATTTGGGACTTGGGATCCTCTATCCATTTTTCCCAGCTAAAAAAGACCGCGACCTTCTTATGAATAGTGTGGCGCCCGTTTGGGACGGAAATGAGACCTGGCTAGTTCTCGGAGGCGGGGGATTATTTGCGGCCTTCCCGCTCGCCTATGCGATCCTTATGCCAGCCCTTTATGTGCCGATTATACTCATGCTTTTGGCTCTCGTATTTCGGGGCGTCGCCTTTGAATATCGCTGGCGCACGACCAGATGGCTAAAATATTGGGATGCCGCCTTTATTGGTGGGTCTGTACTGGCGGCTTTTTGCCAGGGCATTGCACTGGGCGCGCTTCTTCAGGGTGTTGTTGTTGAGGGCCGTCAATATGCGGGCGGATGGTGGGATTGGCTAACCCCCTTCACCCTTATGACGGGCTTGGCAGTGATTGCTGGATATGCCTTGCTCGGGGCGTGTTGGCTGATCATAAAAACCGGTGACACGGTTCAACGCCGCGCTCGAAAACTGGCTGGAATATTTGCGTTTTTGACTTTCGGTTTTATCGCTCTCGTAAGCGCTGCAACGCCTTTCTTAGATATAAATTATCACAGTCGCTGGTTTGAATTTCCAGGCCTCTTTGTCACGCTTCCCATGCCGGCTATTATTGCCCTAATTGCATTTTTATTGTTTAGGGATTTGAAAACCCAAAAGCGGGAATACAGACCCTTTATTCTATGTTTGATCCTATTTGCCTTGTGTTTTGCCGGATTAGGGATTTCCATGTTTCCCTATATTGTCCCGCCCGATATTACGATTTTGGAGGCTGCGACCCCCTTTAAATCCCAGATTTTTATGTTTGTTGGCGCCTGTGTCCTTATTCCCATAATTCTGTCTTATACGGCATTTGCCTATTGGGTGTTTCGCGGCAAAATTGACCCGGATGAGGGCTATCACTAATGCGTAAAACTTTGAGACAATTGGGATGGTTTATCGGTCTTTGGGTCATGGGCGTTTTATGCGTATTGACGATTGCTTATATGATCCGATGGACAATCTTATAAAAATTGGTCTTACCTCTTGACGAAAATTATAGATTCGCCCATATGGGGCTCAGAAGCAGGCCGTCCTGGCCCTGCCGCCCTCCCTTATTCAATCCCAGCGATTCGAAACATAGAGACTAAATAGAACAAAGTCCTATCGGACGGCTTCAACTCCCAAAAGAAAATTATGACAAACCTATTAGAACAAGATCTGGATGAGATGGAAGCCATCTCACTTGATGATCTTAAAAAACTTAAACCAGCCGAATTGATCAAATTCGCCGAAGAAGTCGGCGTTGAAAATGCGGCCTCCATGCGCAAGCAAGATATCTTTTTTGCCGTCCTTAAAGACTTGGCCGAAGATGAGGTCCGCACAAATGGCTCAGGCGTTCTCGAAGTTCTGCCTGACGGATTTGGCTTCCTGCGCGCGCCAGAAGCGAATTACCTGCCAGGCCCGGATGATATTTATGTCGATCCAAAACTCGTTCGCAAATTTGGGCTGCGCTCCGGCGATACGATTTCAGGTGAAATTCGGTCACCCAAAGATAATGAGCGTTATTTTGCCCTGTCTCAAGTTACATCAATAAACTTCTCAACGCCGGAACAGTCTCGCAATAAAGTTCATTTTGACAATTTGACGCCGCTTTATCCTGATGAGCGCCTTCATATGGAAATCGAAGATCCGACCCGCAAAGATGTTTCGGGCCGCGTCATTGATATTGTTTCACCGATCGGGAAAGGCCAGCGCGCTTTGATCGTGGCGCCGCCGCGTACGGGTAAAACTGTGCTCTTGCAAAATATTGCCCATTCCATCGAGAAGAACCATCCGGAATGTTACGTGTTGGTTCTTTTGATTGATGAGCGCCCCGAAGAAGTCACCGATATGCAACGCTCTGTCAAAGGCGAGGTGGTCTCTTCAACCTTTGACGAACCCGCCACACGTCACGTCCAGGTCGCCGAAATGGTGATCCAAAAAGCAAAACGCCTCACTGAGCACGGCAAAGATGTTGTGATCTTGCTCGATTCTATTACGCGTCTGGGCCGGGCCTATAATACAGTTGTTCCAAGTTCCGGTAAGGTCTTAACCGGTGGCGTGGATGCGAATGCTCTGCAGCGCCCTAAGCGTTTCTTTGGTGCCGCGCGTAATATCGAAGAGGGCGGATCCCTGACGATTATCGCTACCGCTCTGATTGATACGGGCTCGCGAATGGATGAAGTTATCTTTGAAGAATTTAAAGGCACGGGTAATAGTGAAATTGTCCTTGATCGAAAAGTTGCTGATAAGCGCATCTTCCCGGCTATTGATGTCACCAAATCTGGAACACGGAAAGAAGAACTTCTTGTGCCGCCAGATGAGCTTCAAAAAACATATGTCTTGCGCCGCATTCTCAATCCAATGGGAACAATGGACGCGATTGAGTTTCTGCTTTCAAAGCTCAAAGACAATAAGACAAATTCAAACTTCTTTGACAGTATGAATACATAGGCTTGTTGTAATCTAGAATTGTGATTTCAAATACAGGTCTAGATGGTTTATCAACCCTCGAAAAAGTTTCGCTTTGTTTTTTGGGGGAAATGATGAACGTGAAGCCTTTCTGGGTATTTATTGGACCCGCCTTGATTTTGGGGGCCTGCATAGCGGGCGATGATAGCTCGCATGACCATAGTCATGACAAGGCGGCTGTAGAGGCCAATCATGACCATTATTCGGCTGAAGGGGAACACGCACCTTATGGTCATGCCAGCGCGCAATATGTCTGCAATGGTCGTGAGCTTTTAACGCGCTACACAAAAACTGAAACGGTTTTGACCTATGACGGGACTGAAATTAATATGAACCGGGTCGAAACGAAAGACAGCATCACCTATACAGGCAAGCTCGACGGCGTGTCCGTTAAGTTTAACGGCGAAGGCTATGATTCCACACTCCAGATTGAGGATGAGGTCTATGCCTGTGAGAAAATCGCCTGCGTGCCCCTTCATTTACCCTTCTAGGGGCTGTGGGCTGTCTGTTTTTTCTGACTAATTTTCGAAAAGACTAGCCCCCCTAAACCACCGGCCAACATTTGAAACCCAAGGCCAATCACGTCCCGGGCACCGCCAATAATGTGAACGCCAAAGAACACCTCTTTCATCGAGAGCAACATAACGATCATCGCAATAGCGCCCGCACTGATATAAATGAGCGGTCTTCCGATCTTCGCAAATATATAGACGAGCCCGCCACACAAAAAGGCAATGGCTAAAGCAATAGAGATAAATATCCCATAAGCGCTTCCGAGGTGGACGAGATCATAAGAGGTAATGGAGAGGCGGTCACTAAACCTAACGTTTCCACCTATATCATTTAAGCGGCTAACAATGTTTTGGCTTTGAAAAATTACCGCAAGCGCTGTTGTTGTTAAAACCGCGAGCACCCAGGCGAGCACTCTTTTAAGGACGGCTTTGACAATATCCATGCTTATTGCTCCCTTGCATAGGTTCCAGCTAAAGCTAAGATAGAGACGAGGTCAAGCTAGAAGCTTTATTGGAGACGAGGATGCGAAAACAATTATGTCTGGGCGCAGCGTTTTGTTTGACCGCCTGTTTTGAGCCCCAAATTGCGCCAGACCTTCCAGAGCGCCCATCTACGGATTTCAATATTGAATATATATCCAAAGATATGAGCGGCCCGTGGTCCGTTGCTGAGCTTCCCAATGGGAAATGGCTGGTGACCGAAAAATCTGGAAAATTATTGCGACTTAGCAAAACGGGCAAATCCGTTATTGCGGGTCTGCCAGATGATATATTCGTTGCGGGGCAGGGCGGATTATTTGATGTCGTCCTGGCGCCAGATTTTGAAACCTCACAACAGATCTATCTCTCATATGCCTATGGGACTGAGGCGGCGAATGGCACAGCTATTGTAAAGGCGATATTAGACGGCGATGAATTGAAAGATAGTTTGATTATATTTCGAGCAAGCCCCCCTAAATCAGCCACCTCTCATTTTGGCGGTCGCATGGCGTTTCTACCAGATGGAACGCTTATCCTAACCTTGGGTGATGGGTTTGCATTCCGGGAAGATGCGCAAAAAGCCGATACACATTTGGGCAAATTGATCCGAATAACTGATGAGGGCGGGACTCCCGACGACAACCCCTTTCTGGGCGCAAGCAAAGATGTCCGCACCTTTAAGCCGCAAGTCTATTCGCTGGGCCACCGAAACGTTCAGGGCTTGGCGGTCGATCCAATTACGGGTGAGATCTGGGCGCATGAACATGGGCCGCGCGGTGGCGATGAGCTTAATTTGATTGGAGCGGGTCAAAATTACGGTTGGCCGCTGGCGACGACAGGCACGGACTATAATGGTGCGCGGATTACACCCTTTGAAACCTTTGAGGGTACAACACCGCCTATCTATGATTGGGTTCCCTCAATCGCGCCTTCGGGCCTCGTTATTTATCGCGGCGC
>CAYRMO010000121.1:0-7642 GCA_964425355.1 uncultured Algimonas sp.
AACCCTCGCTTAGCCCAGACTTAAATCTGTCTCACAGGCGCTGACGTCAGACAATCCCCAGAGCAGCGCACGCAGTGGCAATCATCATTGCGCAATACTTATTATGAAGCGCTTCTCGCCGAAGGCATCGCCGGATATTCTGAAGCCGATAGTGATTTGGATTTTCGCTTCGGGCTTGTTTACTATTTGATGATGCTGATGGTGACAACTTTTGGCGTAGGCGCCAATCATTTAAGCGAGCCGGCCCGCAACCAGATCCTCGACGCTTTCAGCCGCGGATTTTTGGCAGAAGCTGATTTCGACGCTATTGAAATTTTAAATAAGTAAAGGGCCGCTGCCATGCAATTGACACCTCACGATGAATTTCTCCATCTGGGCTATCCACGAGACAAAGCGCACCCTTGGAAAGAAAATTACTATTTCAATTATATTGATCGTGACGCCGATGCGATGGGTATTTTCCATGCCTCAATTCAGCGCCATAAAGGCATAGCCAGCATCAAGGCCATCAGCGTGATTGGCGGCAAGCCCCTCACCTATGCCGTAGATATCCCTTGGCCGCCCATCGGAGACGAGGTTCAAAATGAAAGCGTCATTATCACAGACGGCAAGCTCACTTTTGAAATTATAGAGCCCTATAAAAAGCAACGTGTGACGTTTGAAGACGGAGATACACATATTGCGTTTGAGTACACTGACAGGTTTCGTGAATATTTATATGAGCATGAAAGCTATACAGAGTCTCAAGGCGACAAAGCACTCGACGTAACGCATTACGAGCAAGGCATGCATGTTAACGGGCAGATAAAATTTGATGGAAAAGTCAGAAATATTAGCTGTCTTGGGCACCGCGATCATACGTGGGGATTCCGAGATGAGCAGGGATTGCGAGGCTGGAACTGGATAGCCGTACAAACCGAGAGTTTTACGATGAATTTTTCCAAGGTGCGCCGTAAGGGACTTCCTGATTCTGAAGACGGATTTATTTCTTACGCTGACAGAGCTGAAGCCGTCAAAGCCGTTGAGATCATTGATATTGAGAAAAATGAGGACGATGATCCAATCGTCTGCAAGTACCGTGTGACATTGAAAAGTGGGACTCAACTTAATATCATTGCCACGCGTTTTCTACGTATGTTTTTGCCTGGCAAAAAAGGCGTTCCAGTTGTCCATCACGAGAATTTTTCAGAGTTTCTCATTGAGGAAACCGGCGAAACGGGTGTCGGCATCGATGAGCACATGGTTATTTTGTGAGCGCCGTCGTGATCATTTTGTGCTGGGGTTAAGATGACGTTTCTTCTTATTCATGGCGCATGGCATGGGGCGTGGTGTTGGGACCGCCAGATTGAGGTACTCCAGGCCCGCGGCGAAAAAGCTGTGGCAATCACATTGCCGGGTCATCGGGCGGGAGACAGGCCTGGTTGGCGCACCACATTGACGGGCTATGCTAGAGCCGTGAATAAAGCCGCCGCTGAAATAGACGGCGAAATACATCTTATCGGACATTCCATGGGGGGCAGTATTATCTCTCAGGCTGCCGAACTTAATCCCAATAGATTCGCGTCTTTGACCTATGTGACGGCTTTCCTTTTAAAAAGTGGTGAAAGCATTTTCCGTCGCAGCCAAGAGGTTCCTGCGCCGCTCCTGCAAGCGGCGGCTACAATCACGCCTTGGCGGAGTCGCATCACGCTCGATCCCGAATTATCGCAGAAAGCTTTTTATAATTGCTGCCTGAAAGAACATGCAAAGGCAGCGGCCGCCAGATTGTGTCCGCAATCTATACGGGTCGTCGCCCAGAAAGTTTCTGTGACCGACGACAAATGGGGCCGCATCCCGCGACAATACGTATTTTGTGAACAAGATAACGCGCTGCCGATCGAACTTCAACGCGCGATGGAAGCTGACTTGCCTTGTGCCGAAACGGTCACGCTTGATACGGATCATTCTCCTTTTCTCTCTGAACCGGAAGCCCTCGCAGAAACTTTGGCTACGTTCAGACATGTAAGGAGGAAATAACTTTGTTACGACCACATCTATCTGATGTCTGTTGTAACAGACAACAAGTTGAGACTAGATCATTATCTGAAAGGGAGTAATATAATGAACTTTTTGAAATCAGGACTATGTTTGGGTGCTAGCATTGCATTCATATCTTGCGGCGAGCCAAGCCCGTCTAGCCCCGTGAAGTCTTCCAATAAAATCACGGATACGGCTCTTTCTAACGCCACCGCAACACCAGAAAGCTGGCTAACATATGGCGGAGACTATAAAGAACAACGCCATTCGCGGCTTAGCGATATTACCAAAGACAATGTCTCTGAACTGGGCGTGGCTTGGACATTTGATCTTTCTACTGGGCGCGGCGTCGAAAGCACGCCCATCGTTCATGACGGCATAATGTATGTCACGGGCGCTTGGTCAATCCTTCATGCATTGGACGCCGTCACTGGCGAAGAAATTTGGTCCTATGATCCTGAAGTGGCAGGCGAAGACGCCATTAAGGGCTGTTGCGATGTGGTAAATCGGGGTGTCGCGATTTATGATGGAAAAGTCTATCTTGGTGTCTTTGATGGGCGGCTCGAAGCGTTAGATGCGAAGACAGGCAAGCTCATTTGGTCAAAAGTGACCGTTGATCAATCTCTCCCTTATTCGATTACGATGGCCCCACGAATTATTAAGGGCCGCGTTATCATTGGAAACTCGGGAGGAGAACTGGGCGTCCGCGGTTATGTCAGTGCTTATGACGCGCAGTCCGGGGATTTGGATTGGCGTTTCTACACAGTTCCTAATCCGAAAAAACAGGCCGATAATGCTGTGTCAGATCCTATCATGAAAGCGCTTGTGAATGAGACATGGGGCGATACGGGTGGCTGGGTGACGGATGGCGGGGGCGGAACCGTCTGGGATTCCGTCGTTTTTGATGAAGAGAATGATCAAATCATTATAGGCGTTGGCAATGGGTCACCATGGAATGCAAAAATCCGTGACCCTGAGAGCAAAGGCGACAATTTATTCCTCTCTTCAATCCTCGCGCTTGATGCAAATAGTGGGGCCTATAAGTGGCATTTCCAAACAACGCCGCGCGATCAATGGGATTATACGGCAACGCAAACGATTATCCTTGCAGAGCTGCCGCTTGGAGAAAACGGAGCTGACAGACGCGTCGTCATGCAGGCTCCTAAAAATGGCTTTTTCTATGTTCTGGATGCCGCGTCTGGCGAGTATATTTCGGGCAATAATTTCGTTCCTGTCAATTGGGCTACCGGACTGGATGAAAAGGGTCGACCAATCGAATCTCCTAGCGCGCGTAAAACTGAAGGCGAAGGCGTATTAACTATTCCAGGTCCTTTGGGCGCACATAACTGGCAACCCATGGCCTATTCACCGCGCGAAAAGCTCGCCTACATCCCAGCCCAGCAAATGCCACAACTTTTGCAAGATGAACAACGAGACCCTGACCCTGATGCTTATTGGAATCTTGGGTATAATTTAGCCGCCGGCGTACCTTTAGAATACCCAGCGGGAACCATCGAGTTTCTACGAAAAAGCAATCAAGGTTGGCTCATTGCTTGGGATCCCATCAAGCAAGAAGCTCGGTGGACAGTCGAACATGACGGGCCTTGGAATGGTGGCATCTTATCACTCGACACGGGCGTGGTTTTGCAAGGTCAACGTGAAGGCGGTGTCAATGCCTATGATGCTGCGACTGGAGATAAACTTTGGTCAACCAATGTCAAAGCCGGCGCATTATCGGGCATGAGCAGCTACGCCATTGACGGCGTGCAATATGTTACCATCACCACGGGTTGGGGCACAGCTTTTTCTCTTGCGGGCGGCTATGGCTATACATCTCCCGTTCCGCCGCAAGTCGGGCGGGTCGTTACATTTAAGCTCGGCGGCACTGGTGAAATTCCAGACGCCATGGAATTAGCCGTAGAACGCACGCCTAAAGGCGAAGCCTTTGGCTCGCCAGAGCAAATAGCGAATGGCCTTCGTCACTTTGCCGATAATTGCTCTGTTTGCCACGGGCCTTTGGCCGTCAGTGGTGCTCTCCCTGATCTAAGGTGGTCTTATGCTACGGCCGATAAGAATGAATGGACGGATATTGTCGAGAACGGCGCCCTTTCTGATAATGGAATGGTGTCCTTCAAAGAGCAAATCTCGCCCGAAGCCATGGAGGCTATCCGCGCTTATGTGATGAACCAAAGTCATTTGGCCGTCGCCAATGGGGAAGCGGGAGAATAGCGAAAGCTAAACCAAATCCACAAGGAAAGAAAAACATAAATATGACAAAAGCCAATCAAAATAGTTTCGATGTTATCGTTGTAGGAGCCGGTTTTTCAGGGCTCTATCTCATATACAAATTGCGGCAGATCGGATTGTCGGTTAAAGTTTTCGAAAAGGGTGATGATGTCGGCGGAACGTGGTATTGGAACCGCTATCCCGGCGCACGATGTGACATTGAAAGCATCGATTATTCATTTGGCTTCGACCCAGTCCTAGAACAGGAATGGGAATGGAGCGAGAGATATGCAACCCAGCCCGAGATACTGCGATATGCTCAACATGTCGCCGAGAGATTTGGTCTGCTCAACGACATAAGCTTTAAGACGCGGGTTGAAAAGGCGGCTTGGAATGAGGACTCATCCAGCTGGACCGTAAAGACAGATCAGAACCAGACATTTGTAAGCCAGTTTTTTATCATGGCCACTGGCTGCCTATCCGAGCCCAAGGACATTGATATTAAAGGTACAGATGATTTTGGAGGCGAAATTTATAAAACTCATAGCTGGCCGCATGAAGGTGTTGATTTTTCGGGTAAGCGCGTTGGCGTTATCGGTACCGGATCGTCTGGCATTCAAACGATACCGCTAGTTGCTGAACAAGCAGAAAGTATAACCGTCTTTCAACGCACAGCTTGCTTTTCAGTACCGGCGCGAAATGGCCCGATTAAGCCTGAGAAGCTGTCGCAGAAAAAGAGGTATCAGGAATACCGCGAGGAAGCCCGTTGGGATATTCTTGGTGTGCCTGGCTTCCAAGGGTCAGAATTTAGGCTAACCGTGCCAGAAGAGCAGCGGTTAAAGCGTTATGAGAAAATGTGGTCACAAGGGACTATGACTCATTTCTCGCTGGTATTTGCTGATACAATGATCGATCAAGGGTCCAATAACGAATTGTCTAACTTTGTTCGTGGTAAAATTCGCAGTAAGATCAACGACCCCGAAGTTGCTGATATTCTGGAACCCAACGAGTTTCCAATTTGTACCAAACGGCTTTGCCTCGATACCAATTACTATGAAACTTTCAATCGGCCCAATGCAGACGTTATCAATATAAAGAAGAACCCAATTAAAACGATTACAAAGACAGGCATCGCGACACAGGATAGAGCTTTCGAATTTGACGCGATCGTTTTTGCGACTGGATTTGATGCCATGACGGGGGCTTTGCTGGCCATTGAAATAGAGGGGCGCGACGGTAAGACACTGAAAGAAAAATGGGCTGATGGTCCCGCCAGCTATCTCGGCTTAGCTGTTGTAGGATTTCCCAATTTCTTCACTATTACCGGACCGGGAAGCCCCTCAGTCTTGTCCAATATGATTCTCTCCATTGAACAACATGTGGAATGGATTGCTAATTGCTTGCAATATATGGGCGATAATAACCTCAGCGCCATTGAGGCCACTCAAACAGCACAAACCGCTTGGGTCGAGTATGGCGTCACGACCAGCGAAATCACACTTTATCCTATGGCGAAGTCTTGGTACATGGGATCCAATGTCCCAGGCAAACCACGCGTTTGCTTGCCCTATCTCGGTGGCGTTGGCGCTTATAGACGCGTCTGTAATGATGTCGCCAGCCAGGATTACCTCGGATTTAGTTTTAATGGCCCGAATGGTAAACGCTGTAATGACGGCATTGTAAGACCACAGCAACCTGACGTCGTGGCCTTATTGGAAGCGATGGCGGAGATGAATATTCCGCCATTTGAAGTCATGTCGCCAGAACAAGCCCGGGAAACATCAATAGCTATCAACGCCGCCTTCCCCCCTGGCCCAGACGTCGGAGACGTTGTCGACGGCAAGCTTCCTGGCGCCGAAAGTGAACTTGAGTATCGCCTATACCGGCCCGATACGCCAGGCCCTCATCCGGTCACGGTTTATTTCCATGGTGGCGGTTGGGTCTTGGGCGATCACACATCCGATGAGGCGTTTTGCCGCGACCTTTGCAGCAACGCGAATTCAATCATTATTTCTGTCAATTATCGTCATGCACCAGAGCACCCATTCCCGGCAGCAGCCGATGATGGCTTTGCGGCTGTGAACTGGGTCGCAAACAATGCAGAAACCCTTGGAGGGGCTCGAGAACAATTAGCTGTCTGTGGATGGAGCGCTGGTGGTAACATTGCAGCCGTCGTGTGTCAGTTGGCTCGCGATAAAGGCGGTCCCGACATCAAAGGTCAAATCTTAATTACCCCTGTCGTCGACGCCAATGATGATAGCTCATCAATGCATGAAAATGCGGAAGGCTTTGTATTGACTAAGGCTTTGATGGACTGGTTCACCGATCACTACACTAACACGGCTGATCGAGCAGATCCAAAGGTCTCTCCTTTATTGGCGGATGATCTAACAAATCTCCCGCCTGCACTTGTTATAACGGCTGAATTTGACCCCCTACGTGATCAGGGAAACGCTTATGCCAAAGCCCTTACTGAGGCTGGAGTACCGACACACAATATAACTTATCCCGGTCAAATACATACGTCCTTTACAGCTGTTGGCGTTTTACCAACGGCAAATGAAGCGAGGCAAACCATAGCGCAGTCATTGAAAAAAATCTTCGAGTAACGCGATAAAGTACCCCCGCATTTGATGTGGGGCTCATCATATGCGTGTTAATCGAGTGGCCATTAAAAGAGCCCAAGTCAGGCATATTCAACAGAAAGTCCCATCATGTTAAATGAGGCACAAGACTTTAAAACAGAATGCGAAGCCGTCGCTGCGCTTCTCGGTCCATTAAGCCGTGAGGATTACAACACGCCAACACAATTCAAAAATTGGACGATTTACGATATCCTCGCCCATTTACATCTTTGGAATATGGCAGCGGACTGGACGCTTGATAGCCCCGAAAAATTTTCAAAACTTTTGGGTGATTTTCTTCAATCTCATCAAAATGGAAAAACACACCAATATTTTCAGCGGGATTGGTGCCTTGAGTAAGGCCTTGCAAAGGGCCCAGACCTATTCCCCGCTTGGGTCAAAGGCTATAAAAATTTAGTCGAGACATATGCCGCGGCCGACCCTGAAAAACGTGTGAAATGGGGCGGGCCTGATATGTCTGTGCGCAGCTGCATCATCGCCCGGCAGATGGAAACATGGGCACATGCGCAAGCTATTTTTGATGTGCTCGGGAAGGTTCGGATTGATGCTGATCATCTGAAAAACGTCGCGCATATAGGGGTAACGACCTATAGCTGGTCCTTTAAAGTCAATGGCATCGCGCCCATACTCCCAAAGCCCTATATCCAGCTTACCGCGCCAAGTGGCGCAATATGGGAATGGAATACAAACCAAACTGACAATATGGTTGAGGGCTCAGCGACTGAATTTTGCCAAGTGGTCACGCAATGTCGGAA
>CAYRMO010000122.1:0-7502 GCA_964425355.1 uncultured Algimonas sp.
AGATTTGAATGAAGTTTCAATCTTTCGTATAAAAGCCGTCACGAAAACAAAGAGTATCAACCCCCACCCTTTGATAAAAATAAAGGCGAGACTGCCGAACGCAGAAAGGAGTAGGGAAATTATAAAATGGCTGGCTCTAAATGTCATAGATTGGGTGGTCCAATAGCATAGATAAGAACACCCTATCACCTAAGGGGCGTTTTGCACCAGAATTACCTAAAAACCTGAAACTGCGCTTTTGCCCCAATGCAAGCTATTGACTATGCCTATCTAAGATAACCAGTTTGGACCTTGAATTTTATGGATAAGCCTAGGGAAAGATTTTCGAGACTCGTCCGGATGTTTCTGTGGGCGTGCATCATCGCCTATATGGCGGCGCTTCCGCATTTAATTATCGTCTTTAATTTTATTCTAGGCTCTATTCCGCTTCCCGTGATCAAAGCCTTGCCAGCGATTTCGCTTGTCTTGGGCGGGCTTGCCTATCTTGGCTTATCTCGCATGCGGGGTAAGGGTTATGGGCTCGGGACATTTATTCTCCCCGCGCTCATCCTGATTGCGGGGGTTTTTGTCTTAGAGCAGAACCCGATCAAACATATCCATATTCCTCTATATGCGCTTTTGGTCGGACTTATTTATTTGGCGCTCCGGCGCGAAGGGGCACGCTTTCCCGTTCTCTTGGCCGCTTTCATTTATGCATCAATCCTGGGCGTTTTTGATGAGGTCCATCACGGCCTCCATCCGGAACGCTATTTCGGCTGGAAGGATATGGTGATCAATGCCGCAGGCGCGGGGATTGGCGGCCTGTTCATCGCCAGATTAGATAATATAAGGCCGCACAGATTATTTATCCTGAACGTCGTGGATAAGGTGTTTTGGGCGAGCTTCATAATTATCCTCTTAAGTGCAATAATTACGACGCTCTCAGTCATCAATCTTTTTGACGTGGCTCAAATTAGTGGCGGGCAAAACGGGCTTAGCGCCGGCTATCCGCTCGGCCTATTAATCGCAAATGCCGCTTCTATCTCTATTTGTTTAGTGCTTGTTTTTACCTGCCTCTTCAAATTTAAGACGAGCTTTGAGACTGAACTGTTTTTGTTTTTTCCGGCCCTGATTTTCATGTCTATTCAAATGCTGATTGTTTTGGCCTACGCCAAGAATATTGTGTTTCAGTGAGGGGGGTCATGTTTCATTAATCCTTGCGTTCGAAACCTACCTCTTGCAGGAAGACTATATGAAAGGATTTTTCGTTTTTCTATTTTGCTATTTTAGCCTCGTTCAATCCGCATGGGCGTGCGATTACCAAATTCCCGACATTACAACCAGCGAGTATATTTCGGGAAAGACAGTTTTTTGGGGGTTCGCAACCGCAAAAAAATGGGATCGCAATGCTAAATTTAATCCAGAGGGTGAATATCCGACGTCTACATATATAGAGGTTGAAGTTCTTCGAGGTCTGAAAGGAAAGATTGGTAAAAAGACAAAAATCTGGCTTTCGGAAACAAGTTGCGGAATTGATCCCCCACTCGGAGAAGTCTTTCTATTTGTCGTCAGACCGGAAGGAAAATCAGATTATTATGCGGACGAACTGACATCAACTTTTGCGAGTGACCGCGCCATAATAAGTTTGTTGAGGCTTGATTTCGATGTTCAGGCCCGTGGCTTGTCTTATCCGCCAAGTCCAGATTGGCTAAAGTCTAGTAATTGGGAAAAATGGGTCAATGATTGCAAAAGTGCTGATCCCTATGTGAGGCCAAATAATTGCCTGAGTTTAAATGAATTGGAAGAAATTTCTAATGCCTATGACGAGGAATATAAAGAGGTTGAGAAAATCTATTTAACTGAAGCAAACCCTTGGTGGGCGAGGGTTTTGAAATAGTCGTCCCGAAAACCTCGACCACGCCACCTCATGTGAAAATAATTTCAATAAAACTGTAAGGATTTTGCTCCATGCTCCGTCTTACGTATGAACGGTCAATTTTATGGAGGCCCTTATGGTCACGACAAAAATATGCGCTTGTGAAAAAAGCTGCGCGACAAATTGTAAATGTGCGGGAACGGCGCCAAGCCCGGGTCAATGTTGTTGCGGTACAAGCTGCACATGTCAGGATTGCAAATGCGATCAAACTTGTGGCTGTCCTGCCTAGGGCTTATAGGATAAGCTACGGATATGACGGAGCTTATGTCAAAAACACGGATAGAGGCCGCGCTTGCGACCCATGGAGCTGCGCTGAGGCGTTTTGTCCGCGCACGCGCCAATCCGGCCGATATAGACGATATTCTCCAAATCTCTGCCATGCGCGCGCTTGAAAAGGCGCATAGATTACGCGACCCGGAAAAGGTCCTCGCCTGGCTCTATACGATCCACCGCAATGTCATCACGGATTTTGGACGTAAACTTGCTGCCGATGGCCGTCTCAAATCGGCCTTGGCTGCCGAGGTGAACGACATCGCAGCGCCTGCGCCCGAGACTTGCCGGTGCAGCCTGACCCAGGCGAGCCAACTCAATAGCCGCTATGCGTCTATCTTATCCCTTGTTGATATGGGCGGGGCTTCGCTAAAAGATGCGGCGCAAGAGCTAGGCCTAACGGTCAATGCCGCAACTGTGCGCCTGCACCGCGCGCGTCATGCGCTCAAGACCCGCCTGATGAACCATTGCGGCATCAAGACAATGCAGGAATGCCTAGATTGTATCTGTTCCTATAAGGGCTGTTGCTAGGCGCAGATTCCATTCAATTGACTCGGCATGCGTTCCAGTAATGACTCCGCGTTACAGTATAGGCTGACTTCGAGTTCCCCTGGTTGCGGGTCCTAGAAACCAATGATTAAATTTACATTGAGGGGGCAAGGAGACGTAGAATTATGGTGTCCAGCCAAAGACTGAACACCTATTTCCTTTTGCTTAAAGCGCTTTACGAAAAGTCACTTTATCATCACCCGCGTCCCAGAAGTCTCGTATTCGAGACTCCAATGAGTACCCATTCTTCTGATAAAATAGACGAGTTTGAGCAAAATCGTCAGTTCCAGATGTATCGGCGATTATGATACGGTGCCCCTGTGATTTTAAAACAGCTTCGAGGTGGGCTGTTAGGGCAGCACCATAACCGTTACCTTGGCGCGATGGCAAAACCGCAATCGCCAACATATTCCAAGTACCATTCGTGAGTTCTTCTGGCGCCGCATAGCAGAATGCTATCGCTACTCCGTTGTCTTCATAGGTGAAAAATAACCCTTGCGGTTTAGCAGTTTGAGCAGATTCAAACATATCCTCCAATAATTCGGGAGGAAAGAGCATCGTACCCTCAAGAACAATTTGAAGGGCTGGAATATCCTGGAGCTTTGTGGGTCTTATATTCATAATTTAATCTTCCTTCTTTCATGGCTTTACGCGCCATGGTTGGCTCGACATTTCAGATTTGAGATTATTGAGAAGTGAACAAGCCAGTATTAAAACTCAGGCTACACCTAGCCTGTTGGATAGTTCAGAAAGCCGATTTAACGGCTCTAATTATTTCCCACAAATGTGGACATAAAAACTCCGTGGCTTAACCCAAATGGTCAGCCCGTCATAATAATACCGATATCGATGGGTGCGTCCAGTGCAAAGCACTTTAGCACATATTTTCGTCGGGCAAGCTTGCGGGAAGGACTGAACGCGAAAACCCATCCATTGCGCTAAACATCCAAAACGTAAACCGCTTGCTGATAAATCAACGCAAGGCGATGAACTTTATTATATCGCAGGGTGAGGCCCATTTTCTCAAATGTCTTAAGCCATTCCGTGTGTGAGCGGTTGGTGTGGGGGTGGCCGATAAATTCTAGATTGGTGAGGCTATCTGTGCGTTTTGTGTACCAGGCCTGAAAAGCACTATCATAGACGTCTTCGATGATAATGATTCGCTTTGCACATCGGGCGGCCTCAGCTATGATTTTTTCCAGCTCGGACGTGTGATGCAACATGGTGAGTAATAGAGCCGTATCAAAATGCTGATCTTCATAGGGGAATATATCGCCCGGATAGAGACGGGCTTTGAGCTCTGGGCGATAACTTCCGTCTCGAATATCCAAGCCTTCAATGTAATATCCAGCCTCCCGCATGACGCTTAGGGTGGAGCCCGGCCCAGAGCCAATGTCGACTAGTTTTTCGTCCAGCTCAATCCAGTCCTTGATCCATCCGAGTTTACGCTTTGCGTCCAGTTTCCACATCCAGAAGATGGCAGGACCGAACAAGGGTGTTCGCCATAAATTCATAGAGATTCACTATCCATAAAGATCGCCTATAGGGGAAGTCCCGATTTATCAAACATGTCTAACAAAGCGTATATCTCGACGTGATACTAATTTAACCTCCAACTGCTACAGGCACCAAAATTATATTTTGGGGGCGGATGTGACGCGACTAACCTATCTCATTTGGACATTGCTATTGGGCGTGTTTAATTTGGCGGCCATTGGATTTATTATTGTCTATGCGAATGGGGGCGCAGAAAATTTCACCTTGCTGATGTATTCGGCAATCATCTGGATTCCAGTCTTGATTGCATCAATAGGGATAAATTTCGCTTTTTGTCTAGGCTTCCTATTTCCTGCGGCAGACCTCTCACGGATTGATCCTGAGGATTGGATAAAAGGTAAAAAGAAATCCCATAAGCGCAAATCACGACGTAGAAACCCAGTCTTGCATTTGCTTTATGAAGTTGTGGACGAGGTTTTTGACTAGTTAAACCAATGCGATTTAATATTTAATTTTTAGGAGAGATTTAGTCGTGGTCTACTAATCTTATTATATGACCCCATTGTTTGAGAAATTTGACACTGAATTTTCGCCTGAATTAAGGGCGCTCATGGGCGAATGGTTGACCTTTGCTGCGTTCCATTTCCCATATGATTATTTCAATGATGTGGAAGAGAAAGCTTTGTCCTTCAGGGAGTTTTTTGAACAAGGTGCAATAAGTTTTGACCTAGGTTGTATGTTCAATAACTGGGACAGTTTTTTTGGAGAGAAGCAAACCAGTGTTTCTCAGTTGTTGGGCGATTATGAAATATATGGAAGAACAGAAATTCCTCGATATCATGTGAAACCTATTGTCGGATATGATGATGTCAAACCCAGGTTTTTGGAAAGGCAAGGGGTAATCAATCGACCGATATCGCCTTATTTTGCCAGCTTTATGTCCGACAGGGTTAAGTCTGAAGAAGAAGGTTTTCGGGCAGATCCAGGATGTAAACCCTTGCTCGATGGGTTTTTACAAGGCGGGTTTGTAAAACGACGAGGCCAACTATATTATTGGACCGGAAAGATACGGCCACTATTTGAAGTCAGCCACACTTGGAAACCTGTCGGATATATTTCTCCTGAAGAAAAGTTAGTTCACAGTTTTTCTAAAGAATATCTTCGGGACTTAGATCAACATGTGAAAGCTGGAGGCTTTAGAGGAGGAATGGAATTTTTGCGCCAACGGGATGATGTTCAGAAAAATCATTTTGTGCGTGAGGCTCACAAAGCGTCTCCCATGAGAATTTTGAGTACTATTTACCCAGCCAAAAATAGTGGAAAGAAAAAGATTCCAACGTTGCGCTGGTTTGGGGAGGAACCGAAACAAAACTCAAAACGCCTATTCTCATCGGCTTTTGAAAAATCAGGAAAAATATTTGGGCGCCGGTAATTATACAGAATGCTAATCGCCTGTATCAACCTCTACTTCTCCAAAACCTTAACCTCAAAAATATAAGGCCAGAACTTCCCTGTCACGAAGATGCGTTTTGAGGCCGCATCATAGGCGACCCCATTCAAGACATTTTCGCCCGTCAAAATGGCTGGCTCATCTTTGAGAATTCTTTCTTCTTTGCTGAGGAGACCCGTCATGTCGATAATCCCTGTTACCGCTCCAGACTCTGGGTTTATTCGTAAAATTTGATTGCTTTTCCAAACATTCGACCAGAGCTCGCCTTCTACCCATTCCAATTCATTCAACAGCTTAACAGGTTTATCGTTTAAGGTTACTTCAAACCGGCTTTCTTCTACCAAGCTGTTGGGATTAAGAACGCGAATATTGGATGTCCCGTCGCTCAAGTATATTTTGCTTGGTGAACTGGCAAAGCCCCACCCTTCACCCGGATAATTAAAGGTCGATTTCGTCGAAAGATCTTCAGGGTCTATGACAAAGCCAGTTTGTGCTTTCCAAGTCAGCAAGATCAGATCTTCTCCGCGCGTTGTTAAACCTTCGCCATATAACCTGCCAGAAAGGGGCGAAATTTGTAATAGCTTACCCGTTTCAAGCTCGACTTGCCTGATGCTGGACCGACCCGGAAGGCCTGTACTTTCATAAAAATACCCATCTTTAACAACCAAGCCTTGGGTGAAGGCTTTTCTGTCATGCGGAAATTTTTGGACGATCTCATAGCCATAGATTTTGAGAGATGGTTCGGGTTTTGCTATGGGCGTCGTCGGATTGGTTTGCGGCGTCTCTAAATTTGCCAGTTTGGCCGGGGGTTTCGTTTGAGCCAATTTCGGCTTGAACAAAAATAGCGTGACCGCAATGACCGCCAAGCATAGGGTCAAGATTAAAACCCATGGGCGAAATTTGGTTGTCTTTAACGTGTCCGTAGATTTTGTAATTGGCTCATAGTCCGGTCTGTTTAGAGATGATTTTAACCTAGTCTTTATAACCGCATAAATCTATAGGGCGAAAAACGACCTAATTTCCCCCGCCAATCACATAATCCTCATCGATAACCGCTTCATAAGCCGGCTTTGGATTGCCCTGTCTGTCAAAAAGAAGCGGGTAATTATAACGTTCAACCGGCGTGAAGTTGAGCCAGCTATCACTATCAATCACACCCCAGGTCGTAACAGATTGAACGCTTGATCGCTCTGCAAAGCCTGTAAATAAATCACGCATGAGCTGAGCCTGTGTGTTTATAAAACCTTCGGGCGGAATAGGTCCGAGATCGGGCGGGCAATTTTCTTGTCTTTCCCAACACTCACCGGGATTTAGATAGGCCGAAATATCGAGTTCAGTGACGTGATTAATGACGCCCAAAAATTGATTATCAATATCGTCAATTGCGGCAAGTGCTTCTTCTGCCGTGGTGTTTTGTTGCAAGTGCATTTGGTGACCAATCCCATCAATCGGCACGCCGCGCGATTGCAGGCGTTGGACAATCTCGATCAACCAAGCGCGCTTTTGCGGGTTTTCGGTCTCAAAATCATTGATGAATAAAAGCGCATCGGGATCGGCTGCGCGCGCCGCCAAAAAGGCCCAGTCAACATAATCGGCACTTCCGACGGCCTCATACCAATTGCTCCGACGATCAGGTCCAATTCCGTCTTCGCCATTAAAGAGGTCAACAGACACCACTTCATTGGCGACATCCCAAATATGGATGCGCCCTCTAAAATGTGTGACGACAGTCGTGATATAGTCTTCCAGGCGGGCCCGGATTTCTTCTTGTGTGCCTTCGAAAAAATAGTCAGGCGTGGATTCATGCCAGAGCAAAGCATG
>CAYRMO010000123.1:0-7373 GCA_964425355.1 uncultured Algimonas sp.
TCTCTCGCATATTGGCAGTTTTCGCGGTTCAATAAGTCTGTGGAACCTATAATCGCAAGTCAGTTCATCTGGAATCAGAGCTCATCGCGAAACTGTGTCTTGCCTATTCATCCTCAGGACCTACGCAAAGCCTATGACTTATAGATTATACGGCGCGGCAGTGAGCCTTTATTCCGGAAAAGCGCGGGCATATTTGCGCTGGAAACAGATAGATTTTTCTGAGGTCTCGACAAATACGAATGTGATGAAAACGCGGCTTCTACCGGTGATCGGCTGGCCGGTTATCCCCGTTCTTGAGACGCCTGACGGTCATCTTGTTCAGGACACAGCCGATATTATCAACCATATTGAAACCCAGCATTCTGGTCCATCTGTTTATCCGGAAAGCCCGGTCCAAAGATTTGTGTCTGAACTCCTTCATCTTTATGCGGATCAATGGCTCACCCTACCCGCTATGCATTATCGATGGCACTATAATGAAGCTTGGGTTCTGGAAGAATTTGGCAAGTTCGCAGCGCCGGAGGCGGACCGAGAGACCCAAATTGCAATTGGGAATAAACGCGGCGCCATGTTCAAAGCTATGGTGCCAATGCTGGGTGTTATACCAGACACGGCCCCAGCCATTGAAGCGAGCTATCTGGGCTTTCTCGATGATTTTTCAGCCCATCTCGATAATTTTGACTTCGTTTTTGGGGGACGTCCAAGCCTCGCCGATTTTGCTCTTTATGGACCCCTTTACGCCCATCTTTACCGTGATCCCAAAAGTGGGGACATTATGAAAGCCCATGCGCCCAAAGTCGCGCGCTGGGTCGAGAGATTGCGGGATGGGGATTACGGAGACGGGCAAATGCTGGATCAAGACCGGATCCCTGAAACACTTTTGCCGATCCTAACACGTCACAATATCGAACATCTGCCCGTCCTAGAGGCAACAAATAAACTGTTGGATAAATTTAGTGGAGTAAGCGACCTTCCACGCGCCCTTGGCATGGTGCCGTTTGAAATGGAAGGGATCTCGGGTCAAACGATTGCGCGCCCGTTCTCGCTCTTTAGATTACAAACCGCCCTTGATATTTACGGACCAGCTTGTGACGCGATATTGGATAAGACACAGGGAGAGGCCTTGAAAAATTTCACCCTGTCAAAACGTCTTGAGAGACGAAATTACAAATTGGCGCTTGCTTAAGACATCTATCAATCGGATGCCCTTAAGGTTTGAAATCTGGGTCAAAGGGTGGTGGAAAAATTGCCCAATTTGGCAGGACTTTTAACATAGCATTGCGCACGCTGTGCCATCCGGCACCCAGGAAAATAATTGCCAAGCCCAAAATCAACAAGGTGAAGGCCGCGACCTTGCCAAAACCAAGTCCCGTATCCTGCATGAGAAAGCCAATGGCAAAACCAGCATAACCCAGAGACGAAACCAAAAGGGCGCGCCGATTAATCGCAAGTCCAATCAGGGCGACAAAGATGACCATTAATACAACGAGGCCAGCATCTTTTCTATCCAATGTCACGAGAGGAATAATATCAAATAAGAGGTCGGATTCGAGTTTGACAAGAATGAGTGCGAGGCCATGAATAATCAAAGGCGCGGCTGTAAAATGCAGCCAGAAGGCGTTATCCGCAAAACGCGTCGTCCGGTGTTTGTCCCGGATATCATATAATAAGGCGACCGAGAACGTAACAATACCGGAGATCAAGATCATCCAGCCAAAATGATCCTCTATAATATCGGGCGCGACCGCGCGCGTTAAAGCAAAAAAGAGATAAAGCGTCGCCAGAGCGATCAGAGCGATACAAAATGGCAGTCTGACACGCCAGTAAAAGAGCAGCATGGCACCTAAGGAAATAAGGGCCACCATCATGCCCCCACCTAAACCCCAATCATCAATCACCACCGATAGGCCACGTTGTGTGAACAGTAAAAAGGCGAGCGCCGTAATCAAGGTCGGGAGATGTTGGCGCTTTCGTTTACCGAAATATTCAGCCAGAATTGCCATGACAATGGCGGCCCCCAAAAAGGAAACCCCGCCGCCAAAGAGAGCGGCTGTAACGGACAGACCTATTGCCAAAAGCCCGACGCCAATCGCTATAAAGACATCGGAAAAACTGCGCACAAAGCGCATATCATCTTCATTGCCAATCATGGCCGCATTCGGATTTTCTGAGGCTGCATTGGCCTTGTCAGCAAATTTTACACGCATAGCATCGGCTTGCGCTTGGGTAATAATCCCAGCATCTAGTGACTGTTGAATTTGCTCAGGTGTCATATCGCTCATACGGCCAGCTTAGAGCATTTTACCTTTGTTTGACTAGGCTAGATTTAACGCCGCCTAATTTACGAAATTTATCCAAAAAAAAGGCGAAGCTCTGAAAGCTTCACCCTGAATATTCGCCGAGAAAGACGGCACCTATTTGAGAACAGCCTAGAGGCTCTTGATGATTTCCTCGACCATCTTCTTGGCGTCTGAAAGCAACATCATAGTGCTATCTTCATAGAAGAGATCATTATCAATACCCGCATAGCCTGGCGACAAAGACCGTTTCACAAAGAGTACTGTACTCGCTTTTTCAACATCCAGAATTGGCATGCCGGCAATTGGCGATGTTGGGTCGGTTTTCGCGGCCGGGTTGGTCACGTCATTCGCCCCGATAACAAAGGCCACGTCGGCATTGGCAAAATCGGAGTTGATATCTTCAAGCTCGAAAACCTCGTCATATGGGACATTGGCTTCGGCCAAGAGCACATTCATATGACCTGGCATCCGACCCGCAACTGGGTGGATCGCATAGACTACATCCACGCCTTCTTCTTTAAGGGCGTCGGCCATTTCACGCACAGCGTGCTGAGCTTGGGCTACAGCCAATCCGTAACCAGGAACGATGATGACTTTGGAGGCATTCTTCATGATAAAGGCAGCATCTTCTGCAGAGCCGCGTTTGACCGGACGTTGTTCCCGATCACCAGAGGCACCAGCACTATCTTCTGAGCCAAAGCCACCCAAAATCACAGAAATGAAATTCCGGTTCATGGCGTGACACATAATATATGACAGGATCGCCCCGGATGATCCGACAAGAGCACCTGTAATAATTAGCGCGAAATTACCCAGTGTAAATCCAAGCGCGGCTGCCGCCCAACCTGAATAAGAATTCAACATGGACACGACAACCGGCATGTCGGCGCCGCCAATCGGAATGATCAAAAGGAAACCGATTAAGAAAGTCAGAGCCAGCAAAGCCCAGATAATCCAATGCTCGGTTCCGCCAGATTTCATCATCAGGCCGATTAGAACGGCAATTCCAATGGCTAAAGCGATATTGATAATATGACGGCCAGGCAGAAGAATAGGCGCACCGCCCATATTTCCATTTAATTTGGCAAAGGCGATGACCGAGCCCGAAAATGTGATCGCACCAATCGCAGCCCCTAGACCCAGTTCAAGAAGAGAGGCCGGTTTAATCTTCCCGTCAGAGAGAATGCCAAAGGCATCCGGCGAGAAAAAGGCTGCAACCGCCACGAGAACAGCGGCTAGACCCACCAAAGAGTGAAAGGCCGCCACGAGTTGCGGCATATCCGTCATCGGGATTTTCTTGGCAATAACGGCCCCAATCGCCCCGCCAATGGCAAGGCCAGCCCCGGATAAAAGCAGACCGAAGCCGCCCATACCGGTCACAAGCAAAGTCGTAACAATCGCAATCGCGATACCGATCATGCCAAAGACATTACCCCGACGGGATGTTTCAGGCGAAGATAGACCCCGAAGGGCCAGAATAAAGAGAACAGCGGAGACCGTATAAAGGACGGCTGCCAAATTTGCGGATAGGCTCATTTTGACGACCCACTTATAGGCGTTATGACACTGGCGACAATTTGGGTGTTTGCTAATTCTGGAAATACAGAATTCATTAAACGAGCCGTGTTTTCATCCGAGGCCGATATAACCATCCAATCGTCACGGAACACACCATAGTAATCACCCGAAGATAAAAATGACAGGCCAGAAACATCCATTTCCATTTCATACGGTATTGTCGCAATAGGCGTATTCTGTGGTGACATTCCGAAAGAAATATTATCATAGTCAATCCTGTGCGCCTTAATCGTCGTAAGTGCCATTGTCGAATGCATCAGAGCGTCCATTGTCTGGAGAAACTCATCCATTTGACCCTCGCCAATACCCAATCCGGTTCCAAGAGCCCGTCTATAGGATTCCGGTGCCACCGCTTCTACAATTCGGTCCAAATTTCCGCTCAGAAGCGCCGCGTCAATATGATTAAGCCTTTGAGTCAATGCGGATTTTTGGACGTCGGAAATTGAAGTAGATGCGGAGGACTGCGCAAAAGCGATTGAATGGTGCGCGATTCCTGTCAGGCTTAATGCTGCACCAATAAGAAAAGAGAGTAAGGTTTTCATGACTATTTTGCCTTCTTCTTATACATGGCCAGCATGCGCTGGGTGACGAGGAAGCCGCCAAAAATATTAACGGCGCACAGCGCAACGGCGGCAAATCCGGTCCAGGTCGAAATTTGTGAATTGCCTTCAATACCCGCTGCAACCGCAACAAGCGCACCGACGATAATCACAGATGAAATCGCATTGGTCACAGCCATAAGGGGCGTGTGTAAGGCGGGTGTCACCGACCAAACCACATAATAGCCCACGAAAATCGCCATGACGAAAATCGCGAGTTGAAAAACAATAGGCGATATCGCTGCACCGCCTGCCATGATTAGAAATGAGCTCATGATGTAAGCCTTTCGTGAACGACTGCACCGTCTCGGGTCAGGGCACATCCCTGAATGATTTCATCATCCCAATCTGGTGCATAAGCCCCCGCTTCACTTGTCACGAGGGGAAGGAAATTTTTGATATTACGCGCAAACATGTTGGACGCATCAGACGCCATACGCGATGGCCAATTGAGATAGCCAACAATATGAACACCGTTTTTCGTCGTTACAATTTCGCCTGGCTTAGCGCCTTCGACATTGCCGCCGCGCTCAACCGCCAGATCAATCAGAACAGATCCAGGCTTCATTGTATCCAGCATAGCTTTGGTCACAAGGACCGGCGCTTTGCGACCCGGAATTAGCGCTGTTGTAATAACGATATCCTGTTTTGCGATATGTGTCGCCGTCAGCTCGGCTTGTAAGGCTTGATATTCAGCCGACATTTGCTTGGCATAGCCGCCGGCTGTCTCAGCTTCTTTAAATTCTTCATTTTCAACGGCGATAAATTTCGCACCCAAAGAGGCAACCTGTTCTTTGGTTGCGGGTCGAACATCTGTTGCCGTGGTCACAGCGCCCAAACGACGCGCCGTCGCAATGGCTTGCAATCCCGCAACCCCAACGCCCATGATAAAGACTTTGGCTGGTGCGATTGTTCCCGCAGCCGTCATCATCATCGGATAGGCACGTCCGTAAATCGCGCCCGCTTCAACAACCGAACGATATCCAGACAAGTTAGATTGTGAAGATAAAACATCCATGGATTGGGCACGTGAAATACGCGGAATATAATCCAGCGCATAAGCCGTCACACCCGCTTTGGCGCAAGCCTCCGCAAATTTCGGATTATCTGTGGCTGACATAACACCCGTAATACCAGCGCCTTTTTTCATGCCCGCGACCAGTTTTTCAGTACCGCCCGTAATTGACAGAACAAGGTCAGCCGATTTTACGGCAGCTGTATTTGTCGTCGCAATTTTTGCGCCGGCCTCTTTATAGAGGGCGTCCGCAAAATCGGCCTTGGCGCCGGCATCTTTGACCACCGTCACCTCATGTCCGGCTTTCACATAGCCGGCTACCGTATCCGGCGTTGCCGCAACACGGGCTTCGACCCCCCCTTTGGTAAGGGCCACATCATTTAAAACAGTCAGTTTCACAGGGTTAGCTCTTTTTATGTTTAGAAGAATAAGCTTATCAGGATGCAGAAAATTGCAGCGACGATTGAGCCCCCAATCAGACCAACATACCAACCGCTTTTGAGTTTCAGGCCCAAACCGATCAATAGTCCGATAATAAAGGTCGTCACCAACGCCCATAACCACGGCATCCCAACAGCAAAAATAAGGACGGGCAAAATGACGATTAGCGCAATAGCAGACCCGCCATAGACTGTTCCGCCCATAAACCCAGAAAACGTGCCTTTTTGTGCCGTGATTTCCATGGAACCATGATCGTAATCGGAATGTCCAGCTGCCATTTTAATGTCCTATTTTGCTAAGCCAAGAATCGGGGCTTTAGCTATCATGGGTGCCTTGTGCCGACAAGCGGCATAAGCCGTGCCCTAAAGACGATTTTTGATCGAAAGAAAAGTAAAAATTTCGCTGACAGCGCTGTCATTAGAAAAATATTCTTCATACTTCCTTAATCATATCCAAACACGTGAAATTCACCTCCATCTGTCATATTCCGGCTCGAAACAAAAAAATGAGTGATCCCGCTTATTTTTGAAAAACATAAAATTGGGTGTGACCACGATGGGCAAAACGGTTCTTATTGTCGATGATGATCCGACACAACGTCGGCTGCTTCAGGCTGTTGTCGAAAAATCAGGATTTTCCACGCTTCAAGCAGCTGATGGTGATGCAGCGCTCAATATGGCGCTAGGGGCGGAACAAGATAAAATCCATGTCATGTTGCTCGATTTGGTTATGCCTGGACGTGACGGCATGGAGGTCTTGGAAGAGCTCGCTGTGAAACGACCAGACCTTCCCGTCATCGTCTTAACCGGCAAAGGCTCAATTGAAGCCGTGGTCAATGCGATGAAGACTGGCGCACGGGATTTTGTCGTCAAACCGGCGGCCCCGGAACGTATTATCGTTTCAATTCGCAATGCCTTAGATGTTGGAAATTTGGTTGGCGAGGTTAAACGCCTCAAGAAAACAGCCGAAGGCGGATTGGCCTTTGAAGATCTGATCGGTAATGCATCGTCTATGCGCTCTGTCGTCGCTATGGGCGAACGCGGAGCCCGCGCCAATATTCCGATCTTGATCACAGGTGAAAGCGGCGTCGGTAAAGAAGTGATCGCCCGGGCGATCCAAACTGCATCTGAGCGCGCTGATAAGCCCTTCATTACGGTTAATTGTGGCGCCATTAGCGAGAGCCTGGTTGAATCGATTTTATTCGGACATGAGAAGGGATCCTTCACCGGCGCGAATTCAAAACATTTAGGGAAATTTCAAGAAGCCCATACGGGAACGTTGTTCCTAGATGAAATCGGAGAACTTCCCCTAGATATGCAGGTCAAGCTCTTACGCGTTCTCCAAGAAGGCGAAGTTGATCCTATTGGCTCTAAACGCACCGTCCCTGTCGATGTTCGTATCATAAGCGCGACAAATCGCGATTTGGCCGAATCTGTAAAA
>CAYRMO010000124.1:0-7027 GCA_964425355.1 uncultured Algimonas sp.
TTGCCCATTTTCTGAGACTTCTCTAGGTTTTACCTGTCTCAAAATGCACTTAGTCAGATAGAAACCCTGCCACGCTCCCAAAGGTGGCAGGGTTTTCTTTTATGCGGGCTTTCCTTTTCTTTTGTCCGCTCTAAAGTAGCCTACAAATCACTTCTTATCTGGAGACCTAGCATGGGTTTTTCCCTCTCACGCGAGATTAAATTTGTTGGCGGATTGCTCCGTATGTTGCGGTCTGTCAAAGATGTCGACGCCGCGTCTAATCATCTTATTGCGGATGAGTTGGAACGTCGCGTCGATCAATTTGGCGGAAATCTGGCTTTCATCGAAGGTGACCGAGAATGGACCTATGATGATATGGAAACCTACGCCAATCGCGTCGCGGCATGGGTGGACGCCCAAGGATTGTCACGGGGCGATACGGTTGCTCTTTTTGCACGAAACCGGATGGAATATATTCCGCTCTGGTTTGGTCTTTCAAAACTGGGCGTTATACCTGCACTTCTTAATTATCAGCTCGCTGGAAAAGCCCTAGCGCATTGTGTCAATATTTCTGAAGCCGCGCACGTCATCGTCGATGTGGATATGTCTAAACAGTGGTCGGCGGCGAAAAAACAAATCAAAGGAGACCCAAAAGTCTGGGCCGCTTTTGGCGAGATTAAAGGCTATGACAGTTTTGACGCGACGATATTGGATCTTGTGCCAAACCGACCCGTGCGCTCTGTCAGACAAGGCATGACCGCAGGCGAAATGGCGATAAAAATGTTCACCTCAGGCACAACAGGTCTGCCAAAGGCGGCCAAGGTTACCCATGTCAGAGCGCAAAATTATATGCGCGGAATGGGTCGTGGCGCTAAAGCGGGTCCAACAGACCGCATGTTCATGGTTTTACCTATGTATCATGCGACAGGTGGTTTGGTCGGCGCTGGCGCTGTCCTGAGCTATGGCGGGGCCGTTATCATTATTGAGAAATTTTCGGCATCCAAATTCTGGGATGATGCCGTTAAATATGAGGCGACAATGTTTACATATGTCGGCGAATTATGCCGGTTCTTATTGTCACAACCCGCCAATGAAAATGAGCGCAAACATAAAATAAGTTGGATCCTCGGAAATGGGCTTAGACCTGATGTTTGGGAAAGTTTTGTCAGCCGGTTTAATATTCCCCATGTTATTGAATTTTATGGAGCGACTGAAGGCAATGTGAGCCTGATCAATGTTGACGGTCCTGTTGGCGCCGTCGGCCGCGTTCCCAAATATTTATCCTGGAAATTCAATATCGACATTATTCGCTATGATGTTGAATCCGGTCAAAATCCGCGTGGCGCGGACGGCTTTTGCGTTCGCGAAGATGACGACGAAGTTGGCGAGATGATCGGTGAAATTCGTACGGATGATCCGAGGTTTCGGTTTGAAGGATATGGCACAAAGGAAGATACGCAGAAGAAAATCTTGCGTGATGTCTTTAAGAAAGGCGATGCGTGGTTCCGGACCGGAGACTTGATGAAACGGGATGCGGATGGATATTATTACTTTATCGACCGCGTTGGTGATACCTTCCGATGGAAAGCTGAAAATGTTGCCACAGGCGAAGTGGCCGCCGTGCTGTCGACATTCCCTGGCGTGACTCAGGCCAATGTTTATGGGGTCGCTGTGCCCGGATATGATGGGCGGGCAGGTATGGCCTCGATTGTTTCTGAAGGCGAACCTGATCTCGAGAAATTAAAGCAACATGTCGCGAAAAACCTTCCTCATTATGCGCAACCCGTATTCTTAAGACTATCGCAAGAATCTGATACAACCAGTACCTTCAAATTTAAGAAGACAAATCTCGTAAAAGCCGGATTTGATCCAGCAAAAGTTTCTGACCCGATTTTCTATACCGACGATAATACCGGAGCCTATAAGGTTCTAAATGCAGATGTGTTTGCGGCAATCCATGACGGGACGATCAGGCTCTGAATGAAAACGCCACAAGATATCCTGGATTTCTGGTTTTCAGACGTTGCAAAAAAGCGCTGGTTCCGTTCGACCGACGCTTTTGATGCGACGATCAGGCTTAATTTTGAAACGACCGCACTTTTTCTTGTTAGTGATAAGACGTCTCAAAAATCATGGGAAAATCAAGGCCCAAACGCGCATTTAGCCCTCATCATTATGCTCGATCAGTTTCCAAGAAATATGTACCGCGAGACCCCGGCCATGTTTGCGTGGGATCAAGACGCCCTAGAAAGCGCAAAACGCTTCGTTTCGCGCAAAAGCGATTTGCATTTGTCACAAATTGAACGACCTTTCGCCTATATGCCTTTTATGCATAGTGAAAATTTGGATGACCAGATCCGCTGTGTTGATCTTTGTGATGCGCGTCTTGCTGAAGATGCAACCCTAAAACATGCCAAGACCCATAGAGACATTATTAAGCGCTTTGGGCGATTTCCACATCGCAACCCTATTTTGGGGCGCGAGATGACAAAACAAGAGGCAATCTTTCTGGAAAATGGAGGCTTTTCTGGATGATTAGCTTTACGTTCCAGATTGAGTTTTTAAAGCGATGTAAATCGATTGATCTGGAGTTTGAACATGCCAGCCAAAGATAAGTCGGATAATTTTTTATCACGTATCAAAAAACGCATTGAAGAAAATTCGGGTGACGAAAAGTCATTTAAATTTCAAGAGCAGTTTGAAAAACTGAAATTTGACCATGATGCGCTAGATCTATTTCAGCAAGGGTTTCGCCGGGTCACTAATCAGTTTGATACGCCGGGTCCGCGTATGGAGAAGACGGTGAACTTTAATATTGGAGAGGGCGAGAGCGCTATTCCATGTCGGTTATTTGTGCCCTTTGGCGCTGACCCAGAATTTGGTCCCTGTCTCATCTATTTTCATGGCGGTGGATTTGTTACCTGTGATATTGAAACCCATGAAGGGATAACGCAACGCCTTGCCAATGGGGCTGTATGTCGGGTCCTATCTGTCGATTACCGCCTTGCACCTCAACATCCTTTTCCAGCCGGACTTGAAGATTGCGAGACCGTGTTAAATTGGGCTTTGTCCGGCGAAGGGCTAGACCGTTACGGCATTGAGGGTAACAATATTGCCTTGGGCGGTGATAGCGCTGGTGGAAATATGGCGGCTTATCTCTCGCAAAAATATCGGGACCAAATTAAATGTCAGGTTCTCTTATATCCGCTAATGCAGCTCCTTGAATTTAAACCCCCAAAGCCGGGCCCGCAGGACTGGTTGCAATTCGGATTTATGGCCTTGAAATTTATCGATGAGCATTATGTGGCGGGTGCAGATACAACAGATACCCGGCTTTCTCCGCTTCTGGAGAAAAACCTCAAAAACATGCCCCCAGCCTTTATTCTAACCTGTGGGCTCGATCCACTGCGCGATGAAGGCAAAAGCTATGCGCAAAACCTATCTAGCCATGGCTGTGACGTGACCTATCATCATGAAAAGGCCATGCCGCACGGATTCCTAAATTTTGCCCGCGCCTTCCCCAAGGCCAAATATATTCCGCTTGATGCAACCGATGTCATAAGACGACATTTCCCGCGACCAAAAGGGTTGGAATAGTGAATTTATATCGGTCCAAATTGTGAGCCTTTTTAAGCCATCTCAAGCTATTCATGTCTTGGGCGAAGACTTTTTCGATCCGGTTCAACCCGCCAGCTTCAATCCTGTCGGTATTCGTTTTGTCAATTCAAACCTGTCTGAGGAGATTGGTCTTGAACTTACGGATGCGGATGTGCTCAAACATTTTTTGCGGTTCGAGCCCCTGGAGAACAGCCTGCCAGAGCCTATGGCGCTGCGCTATCACGGCCATCAATTCCGTCACTATAATCCCGAAATCGGGGATGGGCGCGGATTTTTATTTGCGCAATTTGAACATGAGGGGCGATTGCTAGACTTTGGAACCAAAGGCTCCGGGACAACCCCGTATTCACGCAAAGGCGATGGACGTCTGACACTGTTGGGCGGTGTCAGAGAAGTTTTGGCGTCAGAATATTTGAACACCCTCGGGGTGAATACAAGCCGGGCTTTTACGCTGGTTGAAACAGATGAGGCTCTAACACGCCATGATGAACCCTCGCCGACACGGGCAGCCGTTTTAACGCGTCTTAGCCATAGCCATATTCGTTTTGGCACATTTCAGCGTCAGGCCTTTTACGGCAAGACGGATAATCTCGAAGCTCTAGTTCAATATTGCCAAAGGCATTTTTATCCAGATGCCAATACAACATCAGAATTTTTCGAACAGGTCGTCAAACAAAGCGCTGATGTCGTCGCAGGCTGGATGGTCGCGGGTTTTGTCCATGGGGTCATGAATACGGATAATATGAATATTACCGGAGAGAGTTTTGATTACGGGCCTTACCGGTTTCTACCCACATTAGAGCCCGGATATGTTGCAGCCTATTTCGATCATGGGGGACTCTATGCCTTTGGACGACAGCCCGATGCAATGATCTGGAACCTCGCCCAACTCGCCCAATGCTTGTCTTTGATCACTGAGGATCAGCCTTTGATTGAGGCACTGGATCAATTTTCAGATCATTATCAAAGCGCGATTAATGCTCATCTTTTAAGGCGTTTGGGTATTGAGGCCCGCGTGGGTCAAGATCCGTCCGAATTCGTGAAACAGACTTTTACGCTCCTCAAAGACAGCCAAACATCTTGGCCGCAATTCTGGCATGATTGGCGCGGCGGCGCGGGGCGGGCGTCAGGCACGCAAGTTGGTGATTATAGCGGCTCAGTTTGGACAGAGTGGGAAAAATCTCTGACGCAATTTGAAGGGGTCGCGGACCGTCCACAAACCGACCAGGCCGTCAGCCTGCTTTATGATGAGATCGGAGCCTTGTGGAAACCCATCGCCGAGCATGATGATTGGTCATTATTCAAGCAGAAATTATCCGATATTGCCTTGGCGGTTTAACAGCTTTCGATAAAGCTCGAAATCCGCCTGTTCCTTGATAAAGGTGAGATGTTCATCTGTGAGATTATCTCTGACCTTGGCATCAATTTCGACCCGGTCTTGTGCCGCCTTATCCCAAAATACCCGAAAAGGCGGGCTTGGCGTAATATCCAAAAATTCGCAAATTTGATCGATCAAACTGACGTCCTGATAAAGTCGATTATAATCCAGGATGAAACTCTCCAGATCATCACCTAGCGCCTGAATGGAGGTCATACTCTCATTCCATTCTTTAACGGCATTAAACCCGTCTCGCCAAAGCGGCCAACCCGCTTTTGAGTTCTGGCGTTTGCGCTCTGCCCGCGCTTCATGGCTACTCGCAACGGCATGGATATCACGCAAAAGGAAAATAATTTTAGCCTTTGGATAGGCTGACTTTATCGCATCAAAGTGCAAGAACAGGTTCGGGATTTTATCGCCAATATAAAGACAATTATCAAAGCGGCTCGCCATCTCTTCATAGATTGGTAAGAGCTTTTTATGATGGCTGTCATCCGGATCATAGGTCTTGCAAAAGCGTGTTTTAGAAAACAGCTCAGGCGGCAGACGTCCGTTCAAGCGAAGCCTTTTGCCATAGCGCTCAAGCCCAATAGCGAGCTGGCCATGCGAATTCAGAAACTCCGTAAAGACTGAGGTTCCAGAGCGGGAGCAGCCACAAATAAAGAGCATGTTTTTCATAAGCTCAAAGCCTCATAAAAATTCGAACAGCCATACACCTCGTTTTCCGCTCCACCTATTTACTAATTGCGACCCTTTAGACATAAGACCTTAACCTGAGAGGGACACATTTTGAAGTCAATGACAGAACATTATTCGCGGATTGCCATAATTTTACATTGGCTCATCGCGATCATGATTATTAGCCTTGTGGTGTTTGGCCTGCTCATGACGCAAGACTGGATGCCTAACCGCTTTGTGATTTATCAGTGGCATAAGAGCTTTGGTATTATCGTCCTGATCTTGTCGGTGCTCCGCCTGATCTGGAGACTAACCCATCGTCCGCCGGCTTTACCCACAGGCATGAAACCGATTGAAATTTTCCTCTCAAAACTCACCCATATCGGCTTTTATATTCTGATGATCGGCATGCCCCTGATCGGATGGGCCATGATCAGCGCCTCAACCTTACCCATTGAGAATGAGCTTTTCTTTTTGATCCCTTTACCAGACCTCCCCGGTGTCTCAGCGTCAAAAGATCTGGAAATGACCTTCAAGCAATTTCACAAGATTGGCGCCAGGCTGGTTATATTGCTCTTTATCCTCCATGTGGCGGGTGCGATGAAACATCAATTTGTCGCTAAGGATAATTTGCTGGCGCGCATGATTCCGGTTTTGCGGAAGAAAGAAAAATGAGCAAAGATTGCATTTCCATTGTACTATGTTGCTTTTTGGAAGATGTAGGTTAGGCTGCGAAGAGCAACAATTTTCTATCATAGGAAAAGGGTGGATTTGAGTATGAAGCTGCTGAATTTTTTTGGCTTGGTCGCCATCTCTTTGAGCTTATCGAGTTGTTACACAACCAAGAACAATCCGCTTATCCCTGAGGGAATTCAAATATTGGACCGTGATCTGAATTTGTGCATGAAAGGCAGCTGTATTTCCACCTCTTATATAGATGGAAGATATTCAGCAGAGCGGCCATTTGGTGCAGATTCTCAATCCGTCGCATTTTTACCTCTGGTCATGGCGAATGATCGGCAAATTTACATTGTTGAACAGAGAGAAAACGGTGACTCGGACACAGCCTACCACGTTGCTCGCCTTGTGAAAGAGCCGAATGCGAGTACGGGTGACGTCGAAGCGGCGCTTATTTTTTGTGATTTGGACGCGGAGGCGATCAAGGCATTGGGTTGGAGGAGAGGTTATTCTCCCGGTAGCTGCGAGCCGTCATCATTGGAAAGCCTAATGACTTTCTTGAAAGATACTTACGTGGATGATTTTGCCTCTGAGGCATGGTGGTCAGAGAATAAACAACCGCTTTAATTTTAGTCGCGCCTTACCCGCACGGTCCCGTAGCTCAGTCGGTGAGTTACCTGTAGTTATTTTGTTCTG
>CAYRMO010000125.1:0-7021 GCA_964425355.1 uncultured Algimonas sp.
ACCCCGGGTGGAGCCTTGCCAGCCTTCCATTGTCTCATAGATGGGTTCAACCGCAGCTTGATTGGCAGCACCAGCTGGTAGGCGTTTGACAATCTTTCCATCAAGACGATATCCGACACAGATTTTTAATTCTGGTAATCCGTCTAATACGTCAAGTTTTGTTAGAGCTATCCCGTTTATGCCACCTGTAATAATGGCTTGTTTGACCATAACGGCATCAAACCACCCGCAACGACGTTGACGACCTGTGACCGTTCCGAATTCGTGACCCCGTTCGCCCAGACGCTGACCGACAGTGTCAAATAATTCTGTTGGGAAGGGGCCTTCGCCTACACGTGTCGTATAGGCTTTGGTGATGCCCAAAACATAATTCAGAGATCCCGGTCCCATACCAGACCCAGCCGCCGCTTGTCCGGCAATAGTGTTGGATGACGTCACAAAGGGATAAGTCCCATGATCAATATCCAGCATGGCGCCTTGCGCGCCTTCAAACAGGATTCGTTTTTCGGCCTTTTTGGCTTCTTCTAATGTGTGCCAGACAGGGGCCATATAGGGTAAGATTTCAGGCGCGATATCATTGAGCTTTTGTGTGAGCTCACCCGCATCTGTTTCCGGCTTACCCAGGCCGCGCCGTAATGCATTATGGTGATGTAAGAGATTTTCGACGCGGGCTTGAAGATGGTCCGCATCCGCCAAGTCACAGACGCGAATAGCGCGGCGGGCAACTTTATCTTCATAAGCCGGACCAATGCCGCGTTTTGTCGTGCCGATTTTCACACCATCCGCACGGTTTTCTCGAATGCCATCAAGTTCGGAATGAATAGGCAGGATAAGCGCCGTGGACTCTGAAATCTGGAGGCACTCCGGATTGACTTTTACGCCTTGGCCTTTGATCCGCTTGACTTCGTCTAGGAAGGCCCAAGGGTCCAGGACAACACCATTGCCAATGACGGATAATTTGCCGCCCCGAACAATACCTGAAGGCAAGAGCGACAGCTTATAGGTCGTTCCGTCTACGACCAGTGTATGACCGGCATTATGCCCGCCTTGAAACCGGGCGACAACATCAGCGCGACTGGACAACCAATCCACGATTTTGCCTTTTCCTTCGTCACCCCACTGGGAGCCAACAACGACGACATTGGCCATGATAACCTCATCACAAAAAAGCGTGGGCACATTGAAGTGCCCACGCTTGGAAAACTTCGTCAAGCCTTTAGCTGAGTCGCTAGGTCATAGCGAGTCAGCTTATGCGATTGTCCCCCGAAAATTTTCACCAAAAATTCGGTGTTAACGGGAGAGCGCAAACCTACATAGAGACGACATCGACGATTTTAACACGGTCCAGATCGGCAATTTGAGCGGCCACTTCGTCTGGCACATCGCCGTCAACGCTGACAAGACAAACGGCTTCATCTCCTTTTGCCATGCGGCCCAAAGAGAATGTCGCGATATTGACTTTGTTCTGACCCAATATTTGTCCCAAATCGCCGATAAAGCCGGGTTTGTCCTCATTGCGGACATAGATCATATTTGGCGAGAATGCCGCATCCATTGGAACCCCAAAGAGACGCACAATACGCGGTTCGCCCCGGTAGATCGTGCCCACGACAACATATTTGCGTTCCGTGGTCTCAACCATCAAACGGATAAGCGACTCAGCGCGTTCGGCTTCGTCGACATAGCTTTCTTTGACCTCAATACCGCGTTCCTTAGCGAGGCCAGGCGCTGAGACCATATTCACTTCCGGCATGGCGGCTTTGATCAAGCCAGCAAGCGCTGCTGCTGTCATCGGGTTTGTATTTAGCT
Source organism: uncultured Algimonas sp. (assembly GCA_964425355.1). Taxonomy (GTDB): domain Bacteria; phylum Pseudomonadota; class Alphaproteobacteria; order Caulobacterales; family Maricaulaceae; genus Litorimonas. Next base: position 1,810 of record CAYRMO010000125.1, read on the forward strand.
CTGTGACGGCACCCTTATAGGTGAACTCGACCGATTTAATTGGGGCGTGAAGGAGTTGACCTGTCATGGTTCCCAATTTGTCAGCCAGATCGACAAATGGCTTGAGGCGTGGGGCTTCTTCAGCACTGATCGACGGTGTGTTCAGTGCATTGGAAACGGCACCGGTCAAAATATAGTCCGTCATTTGTTCGGCCACTTGGACAGCGACATTTTCCTGAGCTTCTAATGTAGACGCCCCAAGATGTGGGGTCGCAATAAAGTTCGGTGTCCCGAAAAGCGGATGTTCTTTGGCCGGTTCAACGGCAAACACATCCAGAGCCGCTGCACGAACATGTCCGACCTCAAGGGCGTCTTTAAGAGCTTCTTCATCTACCAAGCCACCACGCGCACAATTGACAATGATGACACCTTTTTTAGTCATGCCAAGACGCTCGCGTGAGACAATGCCTTTTGTGCTTTCAACAAGCGGCGTATGCAATGTGATCGCATCAGCGCGTTGGAAGAGGGCGTCTAATTCGACTTTCTCAACGCCTAATTTAACCGCACGTTCTTCGGTCAAATATGGGTCAAAGGCGATGACTTTCATCTTGAGACCCAAAGCGCGTTCAGCCACCAGAGCGCCGATATTACCACATCCGATAATGCCAAGGGTCTTATTGAAAAGTTCAACGCCTTTAAATTCAGATTTTGGCCATTCGCCATTTTGCGTGCGGCCAGACGCTGCTGGAATTTGACGCGCGGCCGAGAATAACATGGCAATAGCATGTTCAGCTGTTGTAATCGCATTCCCAAAAGGCGTGTTCATCACGACAACGCCGCGATCTGTTGCGGCTTTAATGTCGATATTATCGACACCAATACCAGCGCGACCAATCACTTTGAGATTTGTCGCTGCTGCGATGATCTCGGCGTCGGGGCGTGTTGAAGAGCGCACAGCGAGGCCGTCATAATCTGGAATGATTTTAATCAGCTCTTCTTTGGAAAGACCTGTGATCACATCGACATCCACACCACGGTTTTTGAAGACCTCTGTGGCCGCGGGCGACATCTTATCTGCAATAAGAACCTTAGGCATTGGTGATCTCCGCAATTTTTGTTTCAAAAGCCCAATCGAGCCAAGGCAGAACCGCTTTAACGTCCAGGGTTTCTGTTAGGCCGGACACCCAGAGGCGAAAGCCCGGAGGGGCGGTGCGATAAGCTCCAAAATCAAGGGCCACATTTTCTTCGCCGAGCAATGTCACAATCGATTTTGCAAAAGCCGCTTGTTCGTCTTTGGGAAGTGCTATGACACGTGGGTCCGTAATTTTCAGACAAACCCCAGTGTTAGAACGCTGTTCCGGAACGGCGCATAGATTATCGATCCAGTCGCGTGTTTCCAGCCAATCCCAAATGACTTTGGCATTTGCATCGGCGCGCTCATGAAGGAATTTTAGGCCCCCATTATCTTTGGCCCATTTTAGCGCGTCGAGGTGATCTTCGACACATAACATAGACGGCGTATTAATGGTTGAGCCGACAAATATGCCCGCATTGAGCTTACCGCCTTTGGTCAGTCGGAAAATCTTAGGCAAAGGCCAGGGTGGTGTGTAGCTTTCGAGCCGTTCAACAGCACGCGGTGAGAGGATCAGCATGCCGTGAGCGGCTTCGCCGCCCATGACTTTCTGCCAACTATAGGTGACAACATCGAGCTTTTCCCATGGCAAATCTTGGGCAAATACGGCAGAGGTTGCGTCGCAGATCGTCAGGCCTTCTCGGTCATCGGGAATAAAGCTGTAATCGGCGACTTTCACACCAGAGGTCGTTCCATTGGCTGTAAAGACCAGATCGCGATCACCTGAATACTGGCTAAGGTCGGGTAAATCGCCGTAATCAGCGGTCAATAGTCTCAGGTCTTTAAGCGGCAATTGCTTGTCGGCATCTGTGACCCAAGCTTGTCCGAAGTTTTCCCAGGCTGCGACGTCAACGCCGCGTTCGCCTAAAAGCGACCACATCGCCATTTCAACGGCGCCCGTGTCTGAGGCTGGTACAATGCCGATATGATAGTCATCGGGTAGACCTAGAATTTCTCTAGATAAATCAATAACGTCTTTGAGTTTGGCTTTTCCGAGTGCGGATCTATGGGAGCGTCCGAGTGCGGCATCAGAGAGCGCTTCTAACGACCATCCGGGTCGTTTGCGTGTAGGTCCAGCAGAAAAACGGGAATCGACCGGGCGCGCGGCCGGCTTGGCGATATTTGTCACAATGTCTCCTATGGTGCGTTTTTGTACACCGTTAGAGTTTCGTCTCAGTGGGGAGACGGGGCCCACGCGGCGCATAATCTGAAACCTCGTGGTGCGTCAAGAGAATATGCTGGCGAAATTGTGAATTCGTCTTGATCACGGTAAATGATAGAAAAATAACGAAAACGTCATGCGCAAGCGTTCATTCTCTGTTAGGGAGGAATGTGTGACTATTCAAGGAGTGTGAGTCTCCTGCGCCATGAGTTTTCGAAGTCTTGGGGCAACCTGCATATAAAGGAATTCGCCTAATGACGACCTTATCCGCAAAACGTATCCTCTTAATGGCTGGTTCGGCATTTGCGCTTGTCGCGTGTGGCGGCGGCGGTGGATCGAGTTCCACACCCGTTGCGACGCCGCCTCCTACACCTCCGCCGACCGGTGGGGGCGGGACCCAAACGCCGGTTAGTGTGACCTTGTCAGGTATGCTTACATTTGACAGCGTTCCATTCGGCGCAACACAAACCGGATTGAACTTTAATGCGACGACCCAAAGGCCAATTCGCTTTGCGCCTGTCGAATTATTATCTGGAACAACAGTGCTCGACTCCACCGTATCGGATGAGAACGGTAATTATTCTTTCACGGTTGATTCTGGCCAATCGGTTAGTGTGCGGGTTCGTTCAGAAATTCAGCGGACAGCTGATAACGCGATTGACCTTCAAATTTTGGACAACACATCGGGTTTTGCCCTATACGCTTTGCAAGGATCGGCTTCAGACGTGCCGAGAACAGACCAAACTCGAGATTTGAATGCCGCATCCGGTTGGGGCGGCACGAGCTATACGTCTACGCGAGCTGCCGGACCTTTTGCGATTATGGACAGTATATACACCTCTATGGAAGATTTTATTGCTGTCGACTCAAATGTTAATTTTCCGGCATTGGATGTGTATTGGAGCGTCAATAATCGCCCCGAATCTGGAGATATAGAACAAGGTCAAGTCACGACTTCATTTTTCACCGTATTTGATCAAGGTCCGACATTGGTGATATTGGGAGCAGAAAATGTTGATACGGATGAATATGACTCCCATGTCGTGATCCATGAGTTTGGTCATTATTTTGAAGAAGCGATAAGTCGCTCAGACTCAATAGGCGGCCCACATACGGATGATGATCTCCTTGATTCACGTGTGGCTTTTGGGGAAGGTTGGGGCAATGCGCTTTCAGGTATAATTATGGAAGATCCAATCTATCGAGATAGCTTTAATTCGCGACAAAGTGTGGATTTCCAGATTGATGTTGAAGCTAATTCCCAGGGTGTACAAGGATATTATTCTGAATCCTCCGTTCAATCTATCCTCTACGATATCTTTGATTCTGTCGATGATGGTCCGGATTCCGTAAGCTTGGGCCTTGCGCCGATTTACAACACGCTTGTCAGTGATAATTATAGAAACACGCCGGGCTTTACCAATATTTTCAGTTTTATCGCCGAATTTGATAATCAACCGGGCGTTACGCCATCTGACATTTCTCCCTTACTTGCGTTTCAAAATATAAATAGCCGTGATGCCTTTGGGGTAGGCGAAACAAATGATGGGGGCATTCCGGAGCAATTACCCGTCTATTTGACGGTGGCGACAGATGGAACACCAACGAATTTCTGTTCAGTGGAATCAGCGCTTACAAACCGGACTGGCAGTGTCCAAAACAAACATGGAAATATTCGTTTTCTCCGATTTGATGTCGCGACGTCCGGAACGTTCAGATTTAGTATGGAGAACACGTCATCAACGGGTGCAGGAAGTATTCGCCCACAATTTATTGTTTTTGACCGAGGTGATTTCATCACGGGTTTTAATAATACAGGAAATCTTGCAGCTGGTAATATTAATCTTGACCCTGGTTCTTACGTTATCGAAGCGTTGGACCTTCGAAATGGCATTGATGGGACCGGCGCTAGTGCTTGCTATGATTTTACCATCCAATAGGCCTCTTCCAACAAGCCCCATCCTCATAGGAGTGATAACATGACATTAATTAAAACACTTACGGCTGCTTTTTTAATCACATCGGGATTGAGTGCCTGTGCGGCTCAATCAACAAATATTGAGGGTGAGGCGTTGGTCAAACCGACGGCGTCGACCGTGAAACCTGGCGCGGCTGTCACAATGAATAGCTTCATACCTGAAAATTTGACGGCTCAGAACTTTCACCAAATAAAATTGAACTTTTCAGAAACCCAATTCGCAGGGGATTTGAATATTCGCGTCGAACCCAGCGCAGGTTTAAATGTTTTTGGAAGTGCAAGCCCGCAAGCGAGTTTCAAAATGGGCTCGGCGGATAGTCATGAAATGTCACTTGATGTGTCGGCACCACAAGATGGTATTTATTTTCTCAATGTCTTTGCCGAAGCGGGCGGGCTTTCGCGCGCATTTTCTGTCACGCTCGAAGTTGGGACGATAACCGACGCCATGCGCAAAGCGGCTTTCCCCGAAAATGGTGAACTACAAGACGGTGTGCGCGTCTTGAACGCCCAAGAGACCATCCGCTAAGGCAATATCTGCAAATTCATTTTTGCAGACCAAACTCACAACACCGTCACTTTGCCTTTCGCCGTCCCTTCGCTAAGAAGGGACAGAATGAGGAGAGCATAATGAGTGACCAAACCCTGTCTGACTGGACCCCGCCCAAAATCTGGGAGAACACCGAATCCGGTGGAAGATTCGCCAATATAAACCGCCCCACAGCTGGCGCGCGCGAAGATAAAGCGCTGCCCATTGGCAAACACCCCTTTCAACTCTACTCGCTCGGGACGCCCAATGGTGTCAAAGTCACCATCATGTTCGAAGAACTGCTAGGGGCTGGCCAAAGCGCGGCTGAATATGATGCTTGGTTGATCAATATCGGAGAGGGCGATCAGTTTGGCTCTGGCTTTGTTGACGTCAATCCCAATTCCAAAATTCCCGCTCTGATGGACCACTCAGGCG
>CAYRMO010000126.1:0-6982 GCA_964425355.1 uncultured Algimonas sp.
CGCCGGATCATCTCTTACACGCGCCCAAGGCAGAGCTTCATCGTGGGGAAATGATAGCGCCACATGAAGCGCCGCAACGTATAGACCTCTTGATCGCGGGGCTGGAGAGATCTGGATTTAAAAAAAGCGAGTTCCTAAAACCAAGAGATTTTGATCAATCAGCCATCACAGCCGTCCACAGTCCTGACTATATTGATTTCATCCAAACGGCTTGGAACAGGTGGAAAGCGGCTGGCTATGCGGGTGACGTCTTGCCCATGAGCTATCCTTTCAATCCGCGTCTCAATACGCCGCCGGTTGATATTGATGGGGCCGCCGGATTTTATTGCTCTTCCTCTGATACCGTCGTGACAGAAACTAGCTGGCAAGCCCTGAAATCTATTGCAAATTGTGCCTTAAGCGCAGCAGAGGTCACGGCCCAAGGCGGCTCTGCCTTTGCGCTCACACGCCCACCGGGTCACCATGCCGGTGCGGCCTATATGTCTGGATATTGCCTGATCAATAAAGCGGCCATCGCAGCGCAATATTTGCGAGATCAAGGCGCGGAACGGGTCGCCATACTTGATGTCGATTTCCATCACGGCAACGGCACGCAGGATATATTCTATGACAGGAATGACGTCTTATTTATCTCAATCCACGGTCATCCCGATCATCACTTCCCATATTTCTGGGGGCATTCAGACGAAATAGGTGAGGGCGCTGGCGAGGGCCTCACCGTAAATTACCCCCTTATGCCCGGCAGCGCCTATGACCTATGGTCCGAAGCGCTTGAGCAGGCGTTCAAAGATATTCAAAAATTTGGCGCGGAGGCCTTGGTTGTCTCATTAGGCGTAGATACCTTTGAACGCGATCCCATTTCATCATTCAAGCTCAAGACGCCAGATTATGCGGATTGCGGCGCGCGCATTGCCAAGCTTGGCCTACCCACGACGTTTATCATGGAAGGTGGATATGGCGTTCCGGAAATCGGAGATAATACGGCAGGCGTATTGATCGGGTTTTTAGATTAGGCCACATCCAATAGAGGCTTGAGCTGTTCATCAATGGCGGGGCATTCGGCGCGAATAAAGTCTAGGAGGGCGCGTTCATTTGGATCAATTTGACCGTCACGTTGAATAGCTTGGACTAGCCAACTTGCTTCACTATAGGTGATTTCCTCGGCACTATCCATGGCAGCGTCATCCAAGATAAATGACTGCGGCGCGTCGGATTTTAGTCCGAACACTTCTCTGATAGCACTTTCAAATCTGGAAACTGACAGGTTTGACCAAAACCTTTTCAGGGATACATCATTGTCTTCCAACCATTTTTCTTGTCTTAGGACTTCTTGTGTAGACGGAGCAGCTGGTGCCGCAATCATCATAAGGTGATTGGCGATGGCACCAACAAAAAAGCGTTGCCATTCTGGATGATTTTCTTTGCCAGATGTGATTTCATTGAGAGCGAAAATTTCCTGTGCTTCGAGTTTTGAAATCCCCATTCCGCCAGCTGATCCGACAGAATAAAAGACGGCGCGAAGTAGGTCGATCTCGGCCTTGCCAATGACACCGGGCGTGAGTTTGTCGCGCCCTACATAGCCTTTTCCGGTCATGACCGCGTCTTTGACTTGTTTGATGGCATAAGACTCTAGTCTGTCACCAGGTCGTTCAGCCACTTTCAAGACATTGAGAAGCAAGCGTAATTCCGTTTCCGTTTCGACAACGCCGTCATGATCGATACGCGTGATCAACCAACTGGCCATAGCGTCATTAATATGGCCTTCGGGGCGTCCCTGATGTACCAGATAGGTCGTCATGACCAAAACAAAGTAATCCGCCCACGCGTCTGGTTTTGATGCAAGCGCATCCAGCCTGAATAAAATATCGGCCTCTTCAGTCGATATTTCCATATCCGCACCGAACTCACGACGTAATAGAAGCAAATCATCGTCTCTCATCGCGTCAGATGAAATCATCTTCTCGATCAGGTCTTTGGCAGTTTGAGATGGCATAAAGGCCCCCATTGTCAGTATTTGGGAGGAGGCTTACACGGAAATTCTGAAAATCCCGCTAACGTGGCCCATATTTCTATTAGGCACAAAAAAACCGCCTCAAATGAGACGGTTATTTGTTTGGCTTTGACAGAAGGTCGATTTAGCGGCGACGCTTCTTCTTGGAGGGGATAAGGCCCTCTACTTGAGCGCGTTTACGCGCTAATTTGCGGGCACGACGAACAGCTTCGGCTTGTTCGCGGACACGTTTTTCAGATGGCTTTTCGTAATGTTTGCGGGCTTTGATCTCGCGAAGAATGCCTTCATTTTGCATCTTCTTTTTCAGGGCACGTAGGGCCTGATCGACATTGTTCTGACGGACGTAAATTTCAACCATGCTTGGTCATCTCATTTCTATTTTCAAAAGCCGAAAGCCCCGCATGAAGGTGCAGGGCCCTAAAGTTGAGCGCCTCCTACAGGGTGAAAGCGAAAAGGTAAAGGGTAATTTCACATGGGATTGACGCTGAAATAGGGTGTTTTAACCCGCTTTTCAGGGCATATAAGCGATTATGAATTTTGAAACGCCCCGTTTTGTCACCTCCGATTCCTTTCAGATCGCGACCTATGCGTTCGGCCCAGAAACGGCACCAACTATCCTTTTGGTCCATGGTTGGCCGGAAATTGCTTATAGTTGGAAAAATACGGTGCCAAACCTCGTTCAGGCGGGATATCAGGTGATTACCTATGATCTGAGAGGATTTGGGCGCTCTTCGGCACCGCTCGGTCCTGTGCACTATGCAATGCCGCAGCTCGTGGCGGATATGGAAGCCGTGATGGACGCTTATGGCCTGCAGGGCTGTCTTATATGCGGGCATGATTGGGGTGGGTCGATTGTCTGGCATGCGGCGCGAATGATCCCGCATCGCGTGCATGCCGTGATCGGGATTTGTGTGCCCCACACAGCGCGTGCGCCCGCAAAGCCGCTTAAGATCATAGAGAAACGCTTTGGCCCCCGGCATTACTTTATTGAGTTTCGGGATCGCGGGGCGGAGGTCGCGAAACTTTTTGCCAAAGATGCGGATGGGTTTTTTCGCTTGATGTTTCGCTCGACCCCGCCCGGTGCAGTGATGGATGAAACCTTCACCTTTATCCCGACCAAATTCGAGGCTTTCCTCAAATCAGGCTCACCTGACCTCAAAGGCGTGGTTTTACCGGATGCAGATCGCCAAAAATTTGTCGAGGCTTATCTTAATACAGGATTTGAGACAGGGATGAACCTTTACCGGAATATCGATGAGAATTGGGTTTTAGCTGAAGGCATGAGCGATAAGATCAACCAGCCCGTTTTGATGATTAGTCCTGAAGGCGATCTCTTATTACCGCCAGAGCTGGCGAAACCCATGAAGAAAATGTGCGGGGATCTGGAATTGGTCACCATACCGGATTGCGGCCATTGGGCGATGTGGGATGCGCCCGAGCCATTGAACGCCGCCATCACCGATTGGCTTGGGCGGCGCTTTCCGGCCTAATTAAAATCGACCCGCCGCTCCCGGGAATACAACAGGGGTTTCGCTTCCGTCTTTGGCGACAGAGCTCACACCGAAAAAGTAATTATCAATAACCAGATTTTCAAAGGTCCATTCATTGACCTTGCCAATAAAGCGCGAATGGGTCCATTCAGGCTCTGTCGTTAGGCGCCAATGCACACGGTACCCCGCCAGATTATCGGCATTGTCCGGTGTTTCCCAAACCAGCTTGGCCGAGGGCTGGACGGCGCCACTGGCCTCTACATTTGCCGGGAAAGGTGGCGCGCCCGCAATACCTGCCATGGTGATCATATTAAGAGCCGTTAGCTTGGCCGCGTAATCTGCGTCGACACCGTCCATCGTGTCGCCATAGGTAATTCCGCCTTCGGTTCGAAGATCCTGATGCTGACGATCATAATGTTCATGGACCTCCATGATCCGGATTCCGGGGATGCCGACTTGATTGAAAGGACGGTGATGGCCGCCGCGACGGAACCGATCCAGTCGGTAGACCATCATGACATCCAAATTCGTCAGATATTGATCCGCCTGTGCCTTGATATAGCGGGCGAGGTTCCGAGACGGACTATCGACTTCGCCGCCCGTAAAGCGACGGATACGCGCTTCTGCCTCAGTTTCATTCGCGCGTGTGCCTTCGGAGAAGACACGAACCGTTGAATTATCAATGACGCCGTCAATCCCGGCAATGTTCGAGATCATATCATTATTGAGAACGGCCTTGATCTCCCAACCTTGATCCAGCGCATATTGAGCGACGATCTGCCCGCCAAAAAGGCCCTGTTCTTCACCCGATAGGCCTGCATAAATTATACTACCGGCATAGTCGCGTTTAGAGAGGACACGTGCGGCCTCAATTGCACCAGCCATGCCCGAAGCATTATCATTGGCGCCCGGGCTATCGTCTGTTCCGTTTAAAGGATCGGTCACGCGGCTATCAATATCACCACTCATCATGACAAATCGATTGGGGTCTATTTTGCCGCGTTGAATGGCCAGAACCGAGACGACATCGGTGGGCTCAGGGATTCTGTTCTCACCGCTTATCGTATCCGAGACATAGATGACTTCGAGGCACCCGCCGCACTCACCAGAAATTTTCTCAAATTCTGCAAATATCCAGCGCCGAGCTGCACCAATACCGCGTGTATCGCTTTCGGTTTCAGACAATGTATGCCGCGTGCCGAAATCGACCAGGGTCTGAATGTCATTTCGAATACGCACAGCCGATGGCTCGCTTGCGATTGCGTAAATATCTTGAACTTCGGAAGGTGGTCCATAGTTCTGGCTTTGCGCGTGCGTATTTTGTGAACAAGCGCTAAGGAGAAGCGCGGTTGAGAGCAAAGCCAGATATTTCATAATTTGTCCTAAGTTGCCGCCAATTTCACGATAGCTCCATAATCGGGTTGGAGTTCCATCGCCTCTTCATGACCATTTGCTATCATGGCTTTGTGAAGCGCTTTCAAGCGAAAACAGGGAACAAACATGTAAGCGTGATGTTCGACATGATAATTCACCCAATAAGGCGCAAAAAATATACGCTCGATCACATTAGCTTTGGTCGTCCGGGCATGGGTCAGGGGATTGTCGTCCGTTGTAGTTCCTGCATGTTCAGCAATATTTCTGAGGCGCAAAACAGCGAAAAACCAGGTCCATAATGGCAAGAGCCACAGAGTTAGAAAGAGCCAAGGATGACCAATCAGGATGAAAATTCCGAGCAATATCCCATTGGTCACGAAATAGGGAATGGGCGAGGTTTTTTGGAACGCATCAGAGCCCGCGATTTTGTCTTTTGACTTTCCCGCCTGCCAGGTCGCAAGACGTAGCCTTATAAAGGTACGCCCCGTAATATCGCGCGTGAATTTACGAAATAGGCTCGCTTTACTGGTTGGAAATTTTGCGGACAGAGGTAAGTCCGGATCATCCTCGGATTGGGTAAAGCGGTGATGTTTAAGGTGGTAATGTCGGTAGGCGAGCATGTCGCCGCCATAAGGCGCCGCGAGGAGATATTTCCCGACCCATTCATTGACCGGCTTTGTTTTAAATAGAACCCCGTGCGCCGCATCATGGGCGAGGATTGCCATGCCATGTTGTCGCGATCCAATAATTAGGAAACAGGCTGCAAACACAAAGGGATTTGGGAAAATAATATAGGCGGCAACTGCGAGGGCACAAACGGCCCAGACATGGACCGTAAGCCACGTGCCCCATAGGTCTGAGCGCTGCGCCAAACGCCGCACATCTGTTTTTGGGATATAATCGATCGATCTGCCCATGGGAGTAGATGCGCCGGAATTGGGGTCTCTGTCAATATGAGCGTTTATTTGGGTCTAAGCTTAATAGCTTGGGCGCGCTTTCATGCGCTCATGCCAGGCCTTTAGGGCCGTGTGGTCATCTCCCGGGAAGACTTTGACCCAGGTCGCAAAATCTACTGTCACCGTCGCTGTGATATCGGCGACGGAATAATTATCTCCAGCGACAAATTCATTCGCGGATAATTGTCGGTTTAGGGTTTTCATAAACCACCCCAATTTCATCAATCCCCGTTCTGCGAGTTCCGGAATTTGGGCGACATTCTTAGGCCCTGTCAAAGCCCGGTCTTTCATACGCGGGGAACTATTGCGCAAAGCTTCGGCACATGACATCAATCCCATCATTTCAACCCGCCAATTCCAGGAGGCGATGTTTGCTTTTTCAGTGGGAGTCGTTCCAAGCAAAGAAGGCTCTGGATAGGCGGCTTCGAGATAAGCCGCAATGCCCGCATTTTCTGTCAAAGTCTGACCATCTTCTGTGATTAAGACCGGTACAGTACAACCCGGATTTATCTTGCGAAATTCGGGTGATAATTGCTCCTGTTTGCCAAAATCGACTTGGATGTTTTCATAGTCCAAGCCTTTTTCTGCGAGGAAAATGCGTGTTCGGCGAGGGCTGGGCGCAGGGGTGAAGTCATATAGTTTGATCATCTTCAAATCTCCGTCGGTCTGAATTTCATCATAGGTCGAACAGAAAATCAATCAAGATATCTTACCGAATTGGATTGCGCCTTTGCGATACATTTTTGTATGGGGGATCAGGTCTTGACGCTTGAAGTCAACCAAGCCAACAAGTCTTGTAAAAATTCCCTATTATGGATCTTATCAATGACCACTTACCATCAAATGATTTCAACTGTCACCACAGACGGGCTTGAACTGAAACTTGTCGAGCGAGAGATGCCGACGCCAAAGGATCATGAGATCGTTGTAAAGGTCGAAGCTACTCCGATTAATCCGTCCGATCACGGTGTTATGTTTGGATGGGCAGATATTTCACAAGCCACATCGACAGGTGAGGGTGTGGACCGCGTTTTGAAGGCGCCCTTAGCCCCTGGCGGTTTAGCGCGCATGAAAGCACGTTTGGATCAAGACCTGCCTGTTGGCAATGAAGGAGCTGGTATCGTTGTGGATGCGGGCTCAGATGATTACGC
>CAYRMO010000127.1:0-6976 GCA_964425355.1 uncultured Algimonas sp.
GATGATGGATATATTCGTGAACGCGGCACGCATGAAGAACTCTTGCGTGCCAGCGGTCTCTACGCCCATCTCTGGGCGCAGCAGGAAAATGAAAGTGTGACGACTTAATTTAGAACTTGCGGGCAATCGCTAGTGAGAGGGCGTCAGCCTCAGGGCCATCAAGGTCATAGCGCGTATAATCCGCGCGAACTGCTGTATTGTGGCTCAATGCATATTCGACCCCGACGCCGTAGGCGATACCATCGGTTGAGAAGTCTTGCTCTAGGACCGTCGTTCCATCATCAAATTCAGCTTCGAATTCCGTGCTGTGATAACCGACCCGCGTTAAGACGTTCAAACGGTTTGAAACTGGATAACGAAGCACACCAAATCCTGCGATTTGTGTTTCGACACCGCTTTCAGCGGCAACAGGTCCCGCGCCGAAATCAACAGTCGCATCGTCTTCGTTAAAGCCATATGATCCTTCAACTTCGACGCCAAAAATGCTGTCAGACTGCCAACCAAGACGGCCTTGAATACCATAGAGGTCGCTGTCAACATCATAGAGCGTCGCGCCGAGCGTGCCGTAAGTATAGGCCTGACGAAGTCCCTTTGAGGCGTGCGGTTGGGGGCTTACATAGGCGGGAGCGTATTCACCTTGGAAACCTTGTTGCGCTTGATACGCAGGGTAGCTCGCCGTATTTTCAAGATAAGGCTGAGTGCCATGAAGTTGGCTGGCGTAAGACGGCGTTGGCGCGGCGGCATATGGTGACGGTGCAACGGATTGCGCAGCATATGGCTGCGTGACATGTCCGTTTTGAGCAACCGAATAAGATGTCCCACAGGCATTTTGCGTATATTCGGGTTGGGCATATTGGGGCCGAGCATATTGAGCTTCGCACGAAGCGTTTTGACTCCAATATTGCCCGTTTTGCGCCTGATGTCCAAAATCATCGCCATAAAAGTCGTTCATTCCACCCATAGAGCAACCGCTTATGGCTGAACCCAATAATAGGATTGGTATTAGTTTGATAGTATTGTGCATGATGATAACCCGTTTTATTTCACCCAATTTTTTTCAAGCCTATTAGACGGTTTTGTTTAATATCTGGTGAGTCCGCTCTTAACCTTCGGCTAAGTATAAATTTTCGCGAACAGGCACTGCGCATGCAAAGGCGCAGGGTAGACTACCCATTTGCATTGCTTGCGATGTGGGGTGGTTGGTTCTAAGCCTGCTGCTTAAGAGACGTTATTTAAGGTAAAAACTATGAGTGAGATTGCGCTCGACCCACTGCCCGAACAGGTTAAGGCCTTTCTAGCAAACCATCCTGATGGCGAACCTGTTATCATGCTGAATTTGCTAAAGTTCAAAACCAAGGCCACCTATCATGACGGAGAGGATATTTCTGGCGCGGAGGCTTATGCACGTTATGGTGCGGCTTTTGGTAAAATGGTGGCCGCTTTGAATATAGATGGCGCACATTCCGTTTTTAGCGGAAAAATGGGGAGTTGGTTGATAGGTCAAGGCGAAGGGGAATGGGACGCGGTTGCTTTGTTTCGCTATCCAGATGCCAAGACAATGTTCGCGACGGTGAGCTCAGAGGCCTACCGGAAAATACATCGGCACAGAAAAGCGGGTTTGGATGGGCAACTGCTCATAGCCTGCTCTGAAGGCAATATTTTTTAGAGGATCTCAATGCAAACCCTTCTCGTCAATAAGACCGATTTTAGCGATATTGCCCTTGTCAATTATGATGAAGGAGATCTCCCAGAGGGTCATATCAGGGTGGATATTGGCCCTTTCGCGCTGACGGCGAATAATGTGACTTATATGGTGACGGGCGATCAAATCGGATATTGGTCGGTCTTTGATCCGATCGCCTACGCGTTGACAACAGATAAAGCCCAGGGCCGTATGCCAGTTTGGGGGTATGGTGTTGTGCGTGAATCCCGCTTTCCCGGCATTGATGTTGGTGTTGATATTTACGGATTTTTCCCCGTCGCAAAATCTATGGATATGCAACCAGGAAAACTCAACAAGCATGGGTTTGCAGATATCGCCGATCACCGATCAGCTCTGCATAGTCTTTACAGTGGATATAGTTTTACGGCTGCTGATCCTAGCTATAGCGCGCATCGGGATCTTCAGCCCGTATTACGTCCGCTCTTTACCACGAGTTTTTTAATCGATGATTTTCTCGCAGATGAAAATTTCTTTGACGCGGAACAGATCTTGCTGCTTTCGGCGTCGTCAAAAACAGCGCTTGGAACAGCCTATTGTTTAAAGGCACGCGGTGACTTGCCTGTCGCCGGACTAACCTCTGAGGGCAACAAAGCCTTTGTTGAAGGAACCAGCTTTTATGACTCTGTTTTCTCATATGACGTTATCACGGATATGAACCCGGATGTAAAAACGGTTGTTGTCGACATGTCGGGAAACATGGGCGTTATTAGAACTTTGGAAGATCATTTCGAAGAAAACCTAACCTATATTTGTCGTGTCGGCATTTCCCATTGGCAAGAGGCTGCCAAAGCTCCGCCAAAACGTACAGCTACACCAACAGCATTTTTCTTTGCGCCAGATCGTGCGAAACAACGTATTGGAGATTGGGGCCAATCCGGATTTGCAGAAAATTTGGCTGCACGCTGGATTCCGTTTTTGGAGTCTGCCAAGGACTGGATGACAATTGAAAAACAGACAGGTATCGGGCCCGTTTTGGAGAATTATAAAGACCTTCTCAACGGAAAAAGCGCGCCGTCCAAAGGGTATCTTTTCAAACTTTAGGAGGCATCTATGTCCTATAAATGTTTCGACATAACCATTGAAGGCGGCGTCGCACATATTGTGATGACCCGTCCCGAAAAACGAAATGCTATGATTGCGGAATTCTGGACCGAACTACCGGAGATTATTCGAGATATTGATGAACAAGCAAAAGCCCGCGCTATTGTTTTATCATCGACAGGTCCCGTTTTCTGCGCGGGCATCGATATTGGCATGTTCCAAAATGATATAGGCGGTTCGCAAGATAAAAATGACCCAGAGTATGGCGCAGGCTTTTATTTAAATGTTAAGAGGCTGCAGGCCTCTCTCTCGTCGTTAGAAAATTGTCGAATCCCTGTGTTAGTTGCCATTCAGGGGGGATGTTACGGGGGCGGCGTAGATTTGATCACAGCCTGTGACATGCGGTATGGAACAGAAGATAGTTTTATCACGATTTATGAAATCAATGTTGGTATGACTGCAGATGTGGGGACATTTCCGCGTATCTTAAACCATATGCCTGAAGGCGTGGTCAGAGAACTGGCCTATACAGGCCGAAAAATGGGCGCAGAGGAGTGTAAGTCTCGCGGTCTCTATAATGAGGTCTATCCCGATCACGAAACCATGTTGTCGGCTGTCATGCAAACGGCTCGGGATATTGCGGCAAAGCCGCCCCTCGCAGTATACGGGTGCAAACGGGCCATAACCTATTCGCGAGATCATACAACCTCAGACGCATTAGATAATATTGCGATTTGGAATATGTCTATGTTGATCCCAAGTGAGATGATGGAAGCGATGGTGTCTGGTAAGCAGAAACGCCCTGGAAAATTTGCAGATTTACCCAAGGTTAAATCCAGATAAAAACGCGCGTCAGCGAGCTTCTATCTGGATTTTTGGGGTTAAGGTGGGCATTAACCAAGGAATTATTCGCGCCCGAAATAATCCCTTGGCCTTGTGTACCCGCATATCTATGCGTTCAGGGTCTCGGTACGCCCCAATCGAACTTGACCGCCAAATATGCTTTGGTTGCCCCACACAAGAAGTACTTAAATCAATCTCTTAGAAAAAGCTTGTCGTGGTACTGTCCAAAATTTGTCATTTTTGACTACACTCGAAACACGAAAATGACAAGAAAAAAAGTGCAATAATGACAATAAAATGCGTATTCCTTGAATATGTGGACCGTATTCACTCTATTCTTAAGGCGCTAACGATATGAAAATGACATTGTCACATCGTTATCTAAAGGCCAATTTAAAGATTCTAGATTCGCTAGGATACCCAAAAGCAATGGCATTGGAGTCCTTAGGAATAAGTGAGAGTGTATTAAACGTTTCAGAGGAACGCCTAGCTATTGATCGTTTCGTTGGGTGTATTAATGCGGCCGCCGATTACTTATCCAATCCTGATATAGCTTTACGCATAGGTCATAAATTTAGAGTTGGAAGCTTTGGCCAAACAGGAGGGCTCTATTCATATTGTAAGTCTTTGGGGGAGGTTGTCCGGTTAAACAATCGCTATCAAAAACTCGCAATTGATGCAGGCTCAGTCGAATCTATCCAAGCTAAATCGGGTCGATATAGGATGTTTTTTCGACCTCACTATCAAGATATGGAAAAGTACCGTCCAATCACGGACCTTATTATGGCGTCATATATGACAACCTATAGTTGGTTGACGTGGGGGTCTGGCGAAGGTGTTCTTGCAACCTATCTTCCTTATCCTCGGCCAACCGATACCAGCGTCCACAATGAGATATTTCAATCGGATTTATATTTTGGATCTGAGGATACATTTATGGAATTTTCCGAAGTCGCGGCAGCGGAAGTGATTACAACGCATAATCCTGAACGGCTCACACAGGCGACTGTAAAATTGGATAAACTGCTTGGACGACAAATGGAGGCGCAAGCTTTTGAAGACGCCGTTGAGGCAGCTATCCGAGGCGCCTTAAGTTCAGGGCAAATTTCCTCGCATGTTGTGGCAGAAAGAATGGGGATGAGCTGGTCCGCTCTCCGCCTACGTCTCAATGCTAGCGATGAAGGTATTCGTCCGCGTTTAGACAGAATACGAAAGTCAATATTTATAGAAGAGTATCAGGCAGGAAAGAGCTTTGCCCAAATTTCTATGTCTCTGGCCTATAATGATCAACCAGCGATGAACCGGGCTTTCAAGCGGTGGTTTGGCATGACGCCCTCTCAATGGCGAAAGGCACAAGCTGATAAGTCGCGTTAACGCGCTCGCCCCCAATAATTGTAAGATAAGATTTTGGGGCCAGGGATATATTGTTGATTGAGTTCCGTCGTCTTTAGTCCAGCTTGGTCAATCAGGCTCGGAATATCTCGCCCGCTTTGACACCCTCCGGCTAATTTCGACCAGATAGGATCTATTCGTCTTTGCCATTTTGCAACCTTGCTATCGGGTGCCCGGCCGTGTTCGCAAAATAGAATTTCGCCATCCGATTTTAGAATTCGCCGCATCTCGCGCAAGGCTTTCACGGGGTTAGGAATAGTGCAAAGACTATAGGTGACGACAACGGTGTCCACGCTATCGGAGTTCATTGGAATATCTTCTCCAGATAATCCGATACGTTCCACAGGAAAGTTCGCCGCGTCACGACGGCTTTGGCTACGTGTCCAAATATGTTCGTCTGGATCAACGCCAATGACGGTCTCGATCAATGCAGGATTATAATGCGGAAGGTTGAGCCCCGACCCGATCCCAATTTCAAGTACACGGCCTTTCGCAAATGGAATAATTTTTACGCGTTGTTTTTCTATCGGGCCAATGCCGCAGGCTTTGTCCAGACAAAAGGGGAGAATATGTTTCGCGTAAAATCCCACTTCGTCTCCTATTTCTGCTTTAGAATTGTCCGACCAGACGCCATTATTTTCGGCGATAGGTATCTGTTGTACCCGTGTCTTGATCTTGCAATATAAGTTGCTCTTTGTTGGCCAAGACAATTGTCTTCACTGATTTATGTCCTGCGTCCGCTTGTCTTTGCAACTCATTGGACCAGTCTTGTGCAAGTTTACTAGAGTCTTGAGGCATGATGAGGGCCGAGGTTTGCGTTTGTGTTAGCCCGGTGTTTGTAATGTCCCAAGTTCCACGCAATTCAACTCTTAGCTCTATCCCTTCCGCTGGTAGTTTCTGACCCTCAATAGTCAAATTACGCGTCAGGTGAGTTTCACCATTTTTCTGAAACTTTAATACTGTGTTGATTGTCGTTGTCTGTATTCCCCGAGAGGTCATAGATGTGGGCGTCTCTTGGACCCATGTTCCGATTATCGCTTTTTCAGGACTAAGCTCACCGGCGCAGCCTCCGAAAATCAGAGCAAAAACGAAAATACCAAAATGAATCCACCGCATATTTCGCCCTATCAGTCCAAATCGATTTTCGCAAAGCTGATTTGAGAAAATTGTCAGACGTGGCTATAGGAGAATGTGAGAGGAGATGTGTATGACGGATGAGGATAGAATTGCCTGTTACACGCCGACGAAAGGGCGAGACGGTGCAACGCGCATTCCGCGGTGGAAATATGATTGCATCCGCCGCGCAATTTTAGATGAGTTAGAGGATGCGGATGAGGGTCAAATTCAGTTTAGAAATTTAGCTGAACATGTTCAAGATCGCCTGACCTCCAATCAGCTTGCAAAGCTTGGGTCCCTCAAATGGCATGTTACGACCGTGAAATTAAATTTGGAGGTCGAAGGCGAGATTGAGCGGGTGCCACGGATAACACCGCAAACCCTACGTAAAACACAGTCATAGGGGAACCAAAAAGGGTCATAATTCTACTTGGGTTTTGGCTGTAAGTCAGGTTAAGCGAGGCCATGTCAGACATTTTAAAACTCGCTCTTCCTCAGCTAGCCCCAAGGTGGCTGTCACGGGAAGATGGCATTGCTCAAGTTATACAGACCATTGAGGCGGCGTCAGAAGAGAACGCCGACCTTATTGCATTTTCCGAAGGTTTTGTGCCGGGATATCCTTTTTGGCTTGACGGGACGGGCGGTGCCAATTTTAATAATGAAAAACAAAAAACCATTTTCGCGCATTATTCGGATCAAGCTGTTACGATAGAAGATGGGCATTTGGACGGCGTTTGCGCCGCGCTTAAATCTGCGAATATGGCGTGTTATCTTGGCGTGATTGAACGGCCGAGAAATAGAACCGGGCATTCGCTTTATTGTTCTTATTCATATATCTGTGAACACAAACTGACCTGGTTC
>CAYRMO010000128.1:0-6888 GCA_964425355.1 uncultured Algimonas sp.
AGGCCGCTAATATATTTGATCAGCCATATGGCAATCATGCCGCTGATTGATTTTTATGTCAGCGCCGCCGAATGGTTGGACCATGGGGATAAGCCAGGGGTCGGGCTCTATCTGTTTTACGGCCTTAGTTTCCTTAATGGTTGCGTATTGGAATTTGGACGCAAGATTTGGGCACCTGAAAATGAACGTGATGGCGTGGAAAGCTATTCGGCCAGCTATGGTCCCAAACGCGCCGTGATGGGATGGGCACTTGTCTGTGTTTTGGCCGCCATCACGTTAATTTCGATCTCTTATTTTCTGGGCACATTAATTTGGGTAACTGTGCCGACGATTTTGATTTTAGGGGCGCTTTTGAAACTGGCTTTTGATTTTGCATCTGATCCGACAACAAAGCGTCAGAAATGGCTCGATAATGCCTCGGGCCTGTGGGTTTTATCTGCCTATGGGCTGGCGGGCTTTGTTCCGCTAGTGAGTGGGGTATGACCCTGATCTATGACATGCGATCTGATGCGGGCGCAGAATATCTAGGCGGTAAAGCCGCCGCCCTGATAGAGCTGCGCAGAAACGGATTTAACGTTCCGCACTTCCTTGTGATTTCACCAATAGGGTTCACGGCGGAGGGCCTAACCAAGGATGCAAAACAGGCGCTTAAATCCGCAATGACATCGCTCACAGGCGCTCGCTTTGCGGTTCGCTCTTCGGGGCGCGCAGAAGACGGCGTTGAACATTCTCATGCTGGGCAATTTCTATCTCTGTTAAATATTACACGGAGCAAGATCCCGGAGGCCGCCCATCAGGTCTGGCTCAGTGGGGAGCATGAAACCGTAAAAGCTTATCGGGCGTCCAAAGATTTATCACAAGAGGATCCCCATCCGGCCGTGCTCGTGCAATCCATGATTTCCCCGCGATGTGCAGGGGTTGCTTTTACGGCTGATCCGGTAACAGGACAAAGAGGAAAGCTGGTTGTGTCTGTTGTGGCCGGGCTTGCCGATGCCTTGGTGAGCGGAGAGGTTGACGGCGAAACCTATGTGATCTCGGCGGAAACGGTCGAAGGTCCAGATGAGGGGCTTTTGTCTGAACCCGATATTAAAAAACTGCGTGAGGTCTGTACGAAAATCGAAGTCCATTTCGGGACGCCACAAGATATTGAATGGGCCATTCAAGATGGTGAGCTTTATGTGCTGCAATCCCGTCCCATCACAACAGATTTGCGCGCAGTCCCGCTCGAGGACAAGCATCCCCTCATTTTTGATAATTCCAATATCATCGAAAGCTATCCGGGTTTTGTCTCACCGCTTACCTATAGTTTTGCGCAATATGCCTATGCGCGGGTCTACCGTGAATTTGTCGCCCTCTTAGGCGTTCGCCCCACCACCATCCGTGAGAACTCGGCCATATTCGATAATATGCTCGCCCGTATTGAAGGTCGCGTATATTATAATCTTCTGAACTGGTATCGAGCTTTGGCTTTGCTGCCGGGCTTTTCGACAAATCGAGATCATATGGAAGGTATGATGGGGGTTGATCTTCCCCTACCGCCAGAAATCGCTGCAACCATCGGACCCCCACCGGCTTCGGGATTTAAAGCCTTTCGAGAAAAGCTAAGCCTCATGAAAATTGCGGGGCGTTTAATACGCGAAAATTTCAAATTGAGAGGAACCCGCAGGCGCTTTATGGGCCGCTTAAATCGCGCCTTAAAGATTGGTGAGGCTGAGCTTGCCCACATGCCCCTCTCACAGTTGGCGGCCGAATATAGACGGATCGAAGCTGATGTTTTGGATCAATGGGATGCGCCGCTGATCAATGATTTTATCTGTATGATCGCCTTTGGTGTCTCGCGAAAATTAATGGAAAAATGGGGCGGCGAGCCGGGCCTCTTGGCGCATAATGAAATTCTGATCGGGCAGGGCGATATAATCTCGGCAGAGCCCGCTCAACGTATTCGGCGCATGGGGCAGTTACTGGCGGATCATCCAGACCTTAAATCGAAATTAGCAAATGGGGATGGATCATCACTCTCGGATTATCCGGCGTTGCAATCCGAAATCACGGCTTATCTGGACAAGTTCAAAGATCGATGCACCGAGGAATTAAAACTTGAATCGGTCACATTGGATCGTGACCCACGCCAATTATATGCGGCGATTGCGGCCGCCGCTGATCGCGTAGATCACAAAGAAACGGAACGCGTCTCTGATCCTTTGAAGGAAACCTTTAAAGGTAAACCAATCCGGCGCTTGATGATTGGGCCGATTTTGTCTTGGGCAAAATCTCGCGTGCGAGACCGCGAGAATTTGAGATTTGAACGCACACGTGTTTTTGGCCGGGCGCGTCGAATATTCCTGGCTATGGCGTCACAATTCCACGCCTCAGATCTAATTGATGAGGTGGATGATATTTTCTTTTTATCCGTCCATGAGGTGCTGGGCGCGATTGAAGGCTTTATCCTGAGCCCAGATTTGAAACCGATCATTGCTTTGCGCAAGGCGGAGTTTGAAAGCGATAAAAAACGGCCAGATCGGGCGTCACGTTTTATCGTTGATGGGGCCTATGTTGCAGGATTGGAGAAAACGGAATCCCATAGTCTCGAACCGCTCTCGGGGGATGTTCAAATGGGAACCGGCTGTAGTGCAGGCGACGTTACGGCCACGGCCCGGGTTATTTCTGACCCGCGCTCGCAAAGCTTAGAGCGCGGTGATATTCTGGTAGCGCATCATACGGATCCAGGTTGGATTGCTGTCTTTACAAATGCCTCGGCTATTATTGTTGAGCGCGGAAGCCTTTTGTCGCATTCCGCCATTGTCGCAAGAGAGCTGGGTATACCTTGCGTTGTGGGGCTCAAAGGTGCCATGACGTGGATAAAGGATGGGGATACACTTCGTATTGATGGGGCAAAAGGGCGAGTAGAGATTGTCAGGGACTGAGTCTGAAATTCAAAAATATGCCGATTTCGGCCAGATTAGATATGCGCAGCTCTGGGAAGATGCGGATGTCTTATTGCCCGCGCTTTCACAGGGTAACCCAAACGCAAAAGGTGGAACGCTGGTTTCGATTTGTGCAGCCGGGGATAATGCGCTCGCCATGCTGACGTTGGATCCGGCCCGGATTGTCACGGTTGATTTATCGGATGCGCAAATTGCCTGTCTGCGCCTAAGGGTGGCGGCGTTTAAAACCCTTACCCATGCAGAATTTATTGAACTCTCTGGATCGCGCGCCTCTGACCAACGCGGCGCGCTATTGGATAAGGTCGCAAAAACGCTTTCAGACGAAGATCAAAATTTCTGGGCAGCCCGCAAAGATCAAGTGATTAAATATGGATTTGGCGGAATTGGGAAATTTGAACGTTTCTTCCGAATTTTTCATTCCAAGATTCTGCCCTTGGTTCAAAGTAAAGCCAATATCGAGTCTGTCCTCAGTCATAAATCAAAAGCTGAGCGCGCGGCATTTCTAGACAAGACATGGAATCACAGGCGTTGGCGGTGGATGTTAAAAATATTCTTCTCTAATTTCGTCATGGGTCGACTGGGGCGTGATCCGGCCTTTTTTGCGCATGTAGAGGGCTCACTCTCGGACCATGTGGCGGGGCGATTGGAACATGCGATTGTTGATTTGGATCCGTCACAAAACCCCTATCTTCATTGGGTCCTTCGGGGCACTCATGGAACCGCCTTGCCGTTTACATGGCGCGAAGAGAATTTTGATATTATTCGGTCGCGGCTTGACCGGCTGGATATTCGCAAGGGCTCGCTTGAGGCCTTTATGTCCACGGGTGAAAAAGCGGATGGATTTAATCTCTCCGATATTTTTGAATATATGAGCGAGCCCGTCTTTCATGAGGTTTATCAATCCATATTAAACGCGTCTAATTCGGGCACGCGTCTGGTCTATTGGGATATGATGGTGCCGCGACGTTGCCCGCCGCAATTTCAAGACAGAGTGACGGTTATCGAAGCGTTGGAGGCCTCCGGCAAAGCGGCGGATAAAGCCTTTTTCTATTCGGACTTTATCGTCGAGCAAGTCCAATGAGCTTTACGCAACTTGATCTCATCATGTTATGTGCGGTTCTGGGTGCCATGCTCATTGTCCTGTTTTTGTCAGGGAAAATCACCTCGAATTTTGGATTAAATCCCGAGCTCAAGCGCAAGATCGTTCATGTCCTGACCGGGCTTGTCTCGCTGACATTCCCTTGGCTATTTTCCTCGGCCTTACCCGTCATCATTATGATTGGGTGTTCGCTGATCACTATGGCGGCCTTGCGCTCCCCCTGGCTCAAATCCCATTCCGTGAGTACAGTGCTTCATGACGTGCAGAGAAAGTCCTTTGGCGAATTTTACCTGCTTATTTCGGTTGGATTGCTCTTTACCTTAAGTTTTGGACGCGAAGCGGTGCTTTATGTTTTACCCCTCGCGATTATTGCGCTCTCAGATACCGCGTCAGCTCTCATTGGCACGCGATATGGCCGCAAACATTTCGCCATCTCAGACGGTCAAAAATCTATCGAAGGCGGCGTCGCCTTTTTTACCGTGACCTTACTTGTCTCCCTCATTGTATTGATGTTGCTGACCGATGCGCCCGACATAAATATAATCGCTTTATCCGTCTTATTAGCAGGTTTTACGACGGCTATTGAGTCAGATAGTTGGCAAGGTCTCGATAATATTTTTGTGCCAGTTGGGGCTCATATATTACTGGCCAGGCTATTATATCTCTCCCCACAAGAGCTTGGGATTGCGCTTCTCATTTTGGGTGTTGCGATTATTGCGATGCATAAGCTCGGACCCTTATTTAATCTCACCTCTCATATGTCGCGCGCCTATACGCTGTTAATCTTATTAATTTTATCGCCCTCTCAAAATGCGCAAGTACTCTTTATTTTATTGGCAATTGGGACCCATCTTATGGCACGCAGAACCTCGCCAGCGGACAATCCAAATATGGATATGGAAATGATCGGCATGACATCTGCGGTGGCCATGTTGTGGTTGTTTCTTGACCGCATTTCGGGCGTCGAGGCCGCCCCTTTATTTAACCTAAGTTTTGCGGGGGCTGTCGTTATATTTATGGGCGTGTTCTTTCTACGGGGCTGGCGTCTTCTCACCCCGCTCGTCGCGCTTATTATATATCTGCTTTACACGCGCGAGATTTTGATCGCGCCCATTGCCAGCCTGGCACTTTGCACTTTGGTCGTCCTGGCTATCCCCAATTTCTTCTCGCGCTACCGCGCGGTCAAAGCCTATGGTTTAGCCGTCATGGTTCCTGTGATTATTTATGCGATTGGACATATGCCGTGAATTTTGACCGTCTGACAAAATCGGGCTCTAGCTTGGCTTTTTATCCCGAAGCCCCGTTATGGGAGGGGCAGCCTTGCGGTGCGATTGGACAATTTGATTTTAAATCTGTCGAAGACGGTCTTGGTTTGATCGCTCAAGCCGTAGACCGCGCCAAAGGTTTACATGCCATATTTGGTCCCATGAATGGAGATACTTGGCACAGCTATCGGGTCGTCACAGAAAGCTCTGACAACGCCCCATTTCCTATGGAACCGATAAGCGGCCCCCATGACCTTCGCGTGCTGGAACAGGCCGGATTTAAGACGATCTCACGCTATGCCAGTACAATAGGCACGCTTGATAAGGCCATAGGACCCACGCCTATCACAGTTGCGGATGTGAGCTTAAAAATCTGGAATGGGACAGGCGGTAAAGCGCTGGTGGATCAGATTTATGCCATGTCTGCGCAAGGCTTTGCGAAAAACAAATTTTTCAAACCGATTGATCTCGAGGGGTTTCGGGACATCTATTACCCGTTGATCAACAATCTGGACCCACGTTTTGTTTTATTGGCTGAACATGAATGCGGCCAGACTTGCGGTTTTGCCTTTGGCTATCCGGCTGATGCCGAGACAATTGTTTTAAAGACCTATGCGAGTGGTATTCGCGGCGTGGGTCACGCTTTAGCCGACGGCTTTCACCGGACCGCCAGAGAGGCCGGGTTCTCAACAATCATTCACGGCCTCATGCATGCCGATAATATTTCGCTCGCCCATAGTGCAAAACACGGCTTATCCGTTTTTCGCCGCTATGATCTTATGGCGCTTGAATTATGAGTGGAAACCTCCTCGCACCATTTTTGGATCACGCGGAGCGGCAACCCGACCGCATCGCCATTATCGATGTGAAAGGTAAGCTTACCTATAAAGAGCTCGCCAATCGATCTTCGAAACTTGCTTCGCTTCTTCGTGCAAACGGGATCAAAAAACAGGATCGCGTTTTATTGGCAAGACCCGTCAATTCGGATTTGTTTGTCACGCTAGCCGCGTTGTGGCGTATAGGCGCGACGATTGTTTTTCCCGAACCAGCTTTGGGAGTGGCCGGGCTAAAACATGCGGTTGATATCGCAGAGCCAGATTATTTTCTCTGTTCTGATAAATATAGGTTTTTAAAATATATATCGAAACCGATCAGGCGTATCCCAAACCATATCGCCTTGGGCCGTAAACAGATATTTGATGAAATTGACCAGAGCGAAACGCTGGTATCTTTAGAGGATGCGGCGCTTATTTCTTTTACCTCAGGCTCGACCGGGCAACCCAAAGCGATTGTGCGAAGTCACGGATTTTTACTCGCCCAAAGTAAATGTTTGACGCCGCTTTTAGGGCAGGTTGAAACTGATGATATTGACCTTGTCGCCTTTCCGATGTTTGTGGTTGCAAATCTGGCGATTGGGCTGACCTCCGTCCTCCCGGATTGGAAGTTTAGCGCCCATGATCAGGTGTCAGTTTCCCACCTAAAGACTTTCATTCAGACCCATATGATTACGCGTGCTCTTGTGCCGCCTATATTATGCGAGACGCTTGCCAATATTTCTGGACCACCCGCGCTTCGTGCT
>CAYRMO010000129.1:0-6819 GCA_964425355.1 uncultured Algimonas sp.
GCGCAGGACTCATAATCCTGAGGTCGAGAGTTCAAGTCTCTCTCTCACTACCATCCTTCGCCCTTACGGGCTTCGGCTTGGCAGGCCATCTTTCTAGTTTAATTTTATCATTGCATATAGCCTTCTTAGGGCGAAGGATGCCACGCTGTAGCATTGCCGCAGGCATAGCGTAAGCGGGCTGGTCCCGTTATGGGCAGGCCATCTTTTTCGGTTAATTGACCCATTTCATCTAGTCCCTATAGGGCGAAGGATGTCACGCTGAAGCGTTGTAGCGGGCATCGCGTAAGCGGACTTTACGGAAGAGGCTATTTCAGCTTTAGTGACAGCATGTATTACGTTTATATTTTGACCAGTATTGCAGACCATTCTAGACACTATACGGGTTTTACCGAAGATTTAGAGGCCCGTATAAAAACGCATAATTCTGGAAGTGTAAGCTTCACCTCTAAATATAAACCGTGGAGATTAGAAACTTATGTCGCTTTTACGGATCGAAAAAAGGCTGTTGCATTCGAGAAATACTTAAAATCAGGTTCAGGAAGAGCATTTGCAAAAAAACGTCTGTGACGAGCTTCGGTACTCGTGACATTCTGCCGCGCATATATGACTCAAACTCTTAGGGTTTTCCTCCTAAATTTACCTTCGAATTAATGTCCCGTTTGGTGCATTTTGAGACAGGTTAAACCCATACAAGCCTCAGAAAATGGATAAATAAGGCTCAATTTCTGAGTCTGACTTGTCTCAAATTGCACTAGGGGCACTTTTCTTGAATTTAAAATCTGAGTGTGCAGGGATTCGTAAATGGCATTACAGGAACTCATATATACGAGCCTTGCGGTTCCGAGTGCGTCGCATAAAAATGTCGATGACATTCTGGCCGCGTCCCAGCGTAATAATGTGCGGCGCGAAGTCACGGGATTGCTACTCTTTGATGGCGCTCGATATATTCAAATTCTTGAAGGCGGGACTGAGGATATCGAAGCGATTTTTGGGGCGATTACACAGGATAAACGCCATCATTCGCTCGAGCTGATTCACCGTGGCAATATAGAGGCGCGCGCCTTTGATAATTGGCGCATGGCATATGAAGAACTCCCTGATGGCATATTAAATGAATTTGCCGAGAAAATGTCTGTTTACGGTTTGGAAATCACGGGTGAGACACTCTCGGCGGATGAGAGTTTTGGCAAGCGCCTGGACGCGCTCTTTATGGACGCGTTGGCGGCTGAATAGGCGGAGCTGATTTATCTATCTTTTCGGAAACTCAAAATAACTCGGACCAATATATTCACGCCGAAACGGGCTAAGATTACGAGGTGCACCGATCTCAAGGTATTGCGGATAATAGAGCCCGTTTTCACCTCGAACCAATTTCTGATTAAAAGCTGACACTGAGGCAAAACCCTCACCGCCTTTGAGTGCTCCAACATTCCCGCTAAAGGCCACCCCGCTCATATCGGCGTGGCTTACGACCTCGGTTGGACCGCCATCCGTGTGGGTGACCAGATTTCCCCGGATCACACTGTCTTGTGGGGTGAAGGTCTGATCTTTGCGCTCCCTATGGACTAGTCCAAACGTCATGTGACTTGAATTGATGAAACTATTATTTTCAATCACCGCTTTTTGCACTTGCTTATAAAGGGGAAGTGGATCGGCGCTGTCCGAAAGACCATTCATAAAGGTCAGCGCGGAACTGCCATTTTCACCCGCCAGACCTTCGAAATAATTATCTTTGACCCGATTATTAAAACTGGTCAGCCTTACGCCGCCCGTCGACTTAACGCCGCCGCCTAAGAAAATATTCCGCGAGACGAGATTGTCATCGCCTTGACGAAAGGTCACAGCACCTTTGGCTTCGACAAACATATTTCCGCTTATGATATTGCCATGGGATTTGATCGAGATGATTTCGGCCTCGCCACTTGTATCCTCGAAATAGTTGTTCAAAACGCGCATTTCAAAACGCTGATGGGAGACCTTGCCCGTACCAATCCGGATCGTCTCGCCGCCATTTTTGCCGAGGCGCGGACGTGGCCCAAAATAATTTCTTGAAATCACATGACCGCCCGCATGTTTATTATCCAGGTTTTGGGTGGTGATGACGGTCGCGCCAAAACTGGTTTTATTTAACAGGGCGCTGCGGGTGAGGCGGTTGCGCACCCCGCGAAAATTAATCCAATAATCTTTATCGTCGGTTCCGGGCTTGTTAAATCCGTCAATGACAATGTCACTCAGTTCCAGGAAAGCTGCGCCTTTATATTTCGGGCTTCGCATATCAATGACATCACGGGTTGGACTATACCCGTTTTCAAATCTGAGGCCATGGATGGCGAGGAAGGCCCCGCCCACGCGGATGTTAGATTGGCCCGTGAGGCTGACACCGCCGGGCGTCTCGGCGCGTAATGTAATTATTTTGTCTTCTGAGCCTTCACCCTGGAAAATGATTTCAAAATCTTTCCACTCACCATTTTTTAATATGATTGTATCGCCGGGCTTTAAAGTTTTTGCGGCATTTTTATAGGCTTTTTGGGTCTCGACGAGATAGTCTTTGGCCAAGGCGGCGGGGGAGGCGACAAGCGCCGCGATCGTGAAACTCGCAAAGAGGGATGATGCAAAAGACAAACGCATAGGCGTTTATGCGATAGGTCTTCTCAGGAATCAAATATGAGGCCCGATTTTCGATCCGAGCCTTAAGGTAAACGTGTTTTACTTCGGCGCGCGTTTGGCCAAAATACGTTGTAGCGTGCGGCGATGCATGCTGAGGCGGCGAGCCGTTTCAGATACATTTTTCCCACATAATTCATAAACGCGTTGGATGTGTTCCCAGCGTACGCGGTCGGCACTCATCGGATTTTCAGGCGGTTCGGGCGCGGCGTCTTTTTCTGCGAGCAGGGCCTTACACACATCATCCGCATCAGACGGCTTGGCGAGATAGTCTACGGCACCGCGTTTCACGGCCGCCACAGCCGTGGCCAGATTGCCATAGCCAGTGAGCATTACCATTTTTGATTCCGGCCTGCGCTCATGCAACATGTCAATCACATCCAGACCATTGCCGTCTTCGAGGCGCATATCTAGCACAGCAAAGGCTGGCGGCGTCATCGCGACATAGGATTTGGCCTCTCTCACGGTTTCGACCGTTTCGACCTTAAAGCCTCTTTGTTCCAGCGCGCGTCCCAGGCGGGTCCGAAACGGGGCATCATCATCGAGAATCATTAATGTATTATCTTCTGGTATGGCATAATCTCTGAGCGCCATAATCTTATCCTCAAAACGAACGTCTAAAGTACTAATTACGGTTGAAAGGCATAAACAGACTGATATTTCTACTGCGACGATCATATTCGTCACGGCGCGGTTAAAAATAAGCGCAGATCATTTGGTCAAATTTCCTACAGCTAAATGCACTAACTCAATATGCCTGCTGGCCAACGCGCCGTGATACGCGCGCCGCCCAATTCAGAGCGTCTATATTTTACCTTGCCGCCTGTGCGCTCGATCAAAGTTGCTGAAATGAAGATCCCGAGGCCCAAACCTGGTTTTTCAGGCTCAACAAGACCTGTTTTCTCAGGGTCGCTCTGCGCCCGGGTGCGCGCCCGTGAGGTTGCATAGGGCTGACCCAGACGGCCAAAAAGGGCCGGATCAAACCCTTTGCCGTCATCTTCAATGTGAATGGTCAGCGCATTTTCATCCCACATGGCCGTAAGCTCGACCCGGCTCTTGGCGAAATCTACGGCATTATCGACATAGTTCTTAAGCGCATAGAGAAGCTCGGGCTGGCGGCGAAGTTGTGGGTCTTTATCCGGTCCATTCGCATGAATAATAATATCAATATCCCGGTTGATATAAGGCTCGGCGGCTTCTTCCAAGAGGTCTTCGGGTGAGAGGATATCATGGATCATATCACCTTGATCCCCGCGCATGGCGAGTTGTTCCAAAATATCGCGACATCTTTGCGCCTGGCTAAGGATAAGCGCTGCATCTTCACCTAGAGCTGAGCCCATATCGAGTTCCCGGGTCATTTCCTTCGCCGTAACCTGTATGGTCGATAAGGGTGTGCCTAATTCATGCGCGGCGGCGGCGGCCAGCCCGCCCAGAGCGGAGAGCTTTTTCTCATGTGCAAGCAGGGTCTCGGTTGTCGCCAAAGCGACACTCATATTGCGGCTCTCTTTGGTGGTGCGCCAAGCATAAAGCGAGGTAAAAATCGTGCCGACACTAATCGCGGCCCAGACACCGATCCGAAACACAAGGGGTAGTTCAAAACTGTCAGCCGGATCCCAAGGCAAAGCCAGGTGAAAAAAGATCAGGGAAAAGGAAAGCCCCAGGGCCATTGTCCCCAGCGCGAAGAAAACCCAGCGCGACAGGGTCACAGAGGCGGTTACAACGGGCGCCAAAAATAAAATGGCAAAGGGGTTTGTAATGCCACCTGTCAACCAAAGCAGCGCTGCCAATTGCCAGAGATCAAACCCCAATTGCATAAAGGCTTCGAAATCGCTGACGCGTCGATCCAGCGGCCAAGCGACTGTGATCGCGAGGTTCACAATGACCGAGGCCAATATTACGATGCCGCAGGCGAGGAGCGGATAGGAAAACCCCAGAACCTGGCTAACAACCAAAAGGGCGAGGGTTTGTCCGATGACGGCGCCCCAGCGCAAAAAGACAAGGGTTTGCCGTCGCAAAGCCCCAATAATCGCAAGCGGCGCCTGACCCGTTTGGCCGAATGTCGAATTTAATCGCGCCTTAATAATGTCGTTGAGTGTTTTCACGCTTGCTTTCTTTCACTATAGGCAAAGCCTAAACCTTAATACGGACCAAGGACAGACAAGATATGGATTTCATGGCTAAAGTGCTTAGACCTTTCGCGTTCCCTGCTCTCTTGGCTGGTTTTCTAACAATTGGTCTTATCAGCGCGTGTCAAAAACAAGATCCTGATCGCGCCGGTGTGTCGGGTAAAACCGTCAGCACGGGGACAGCCGATATCGGCGGTGATTTCACGCTAGTTGATGTGGGTGGGGCGACGGTTACCCAAGATATTTTACTGACCAAGCCGCATTTGATCTATTTTGGTTTTGCTTATTGCCCCGATGTCTGCCCGACGGCGCTCTCGAAATTGGGTCAGGCGCAGACATTAATGGGCGATCGAGCCGATGAGGTAGGATTTATCCTGATCACCATTGATCCCCAAAGAGACACGCCAGAGGCATTATCTGAATATGTGACGTTTGATCCATTTCCCAAAGGGTTGATCGGATTGACGGGATCAGAGGCACAAGTGGACGGGGTCAAAGCCGCCTATAAGGTCGCCTCATCCCGGATCATGCCAGATGGCTCAGCCGTGCCAGAAGGCGCGCTGGATTACACAGTCGATCATTCCGATATTATTTATCTGATGGGCACAGACGGCAAATTTGTCGATTTCTTCTCGGCGCGCTCGACCCCGCATGATATTTCAATCCGCGTTAGAGAGCTGCTGTCTAAAGGTGAATAGGCATAAGCCTTTAGCGATTAGCGCCCGGCACCCATTTCACATCCGCTTGGCCTTGATCATTACACCAGCGCGCAGCCACAAATAGAAAATCCGATAGCCGGTTCAGATAGGTCAGCGCCGCCGGATTAATCGCCTCATCGCCTGCCACTCGCACCGCCTCACGTTCGGCGCGCCGACACACGGTGCGCGCCTGATGCAAAAAGGCGGCTGGTGGATGACCGCCTGGCAGGACGAAACTATTTAACGGTTCCAGATCTGCATTCAGCCTGTCCAACTCTTGCTCAAGCCGTGTTGTCTGACCCTCAACGACGCGCAGCGCATATTCACTATCGGCCTCGCCCGGTGCGGGCAGGGGCGTCGCCAGATCAGCGCCCAGATCAAACAGATCATTCTGGATCCGCGCGAGCATCTCATCCAGCATCTGATTTTCAATCTGGAGCCGGACAAGCCCTAGAATGGAGTTCAACTCGTCAACATCGCCATAAGCACAAACCCGCCCAGCCGCCTTAGACAGGCGCGACCCATCGACAAGGCCCGTCGAGCCATCATCGCCTGTGCGCGTATAAATCTTATTGAGCTTTACCACCCTAGCCGCCTTTGGTTTTCACATAGAGCGTGATCATAATCAGGACGACAGCTGTAATCTGGGCGTAAATTCTGCGCCACATCCATTTATTCGAGGCCTTGCGGCTGTCCTCGCTCTTCTTGCCCATGGCGATAGCGCCCATGACCAGGGTCAAAACGACCGCCAGAAAGGCGAGGCCCGTTGCGATATATAGAAGTGTCAGGAGCATAGAGGCTCTCTCATTATTTGCGTTTACGGCGTTTATACGCATGTGAAGCGGATCGCGAGCTTTAAAAATCAGACCATCCACATATTTTGCCGCATGGGTACATAGCCGTGTCAGCGGGTGAAGGCTATGGAGATTCGAAAAATTCAAAACGGAGATAACAGCTATGATGAGTGATTCTGATCGTGCCGATCAATTAGGTCAGGCCACACGTGAAAAGCTACGCCAATTTGTCGCGCGGATTGAACGGTTAGAGGCCGAAAAGGCGGAACTCGCCTCCGATATTCGCGAAGTCTATGCCGAGGTCAAAACCTTTGGCCTGGATACCAAAGTCATGCGCAAGCTTGTGGCCTTGCGTAAACAAGATGCCAATGAACGCGCAGAACTCGAAGCCTTGCTGGATATTTATCAAGAAGCGACAGCAGACGTTTAGCCCCTCAAAAATAAACTGTTCCTTTTTTGTTCTTTATAGTCTATATCGGACGTCATGTCCGATTATGACAAAATGCATTGGCAGGAAGACCAGGCGGCACGTGATGC
>CAYRMO010000130.1:0-5343 GCA_964425355.1 uncultured Algimonas sp.
ACCGCGTTGTACAAATCCACTTGGCCGGGCATACAAATTGCGGCTCTTATCTTCTAGATACACATGACAAGCCCGTACCGCGCGCGGTTTGGGAGTTGTTTCGTTTCGCATGGCAAGCGAGCCATGGGGCATCGACCCTATTGGAATGGGATGGTGATGTGCCTGATTTTGAGAGTCTGCATAAGGAGGTTTTGAAAGCCCGTGACTTTATGCAAGGTGAGCTGGATTTGGGTCATCTGTATAAAGAACAATCTATGGAACCTTCACCTGCTATCTCCAACCCTGTTGACTTCATCGTGCCAGAGATACGCAGTCATTCGAGGTTAGGGACATGACACCTCCGACCTCCCTGCGGGAAATGCAGGACTGGATGCAGAGCGCTTTGATCCATCCGAGGCAGGTGAAAACGCAGGAAACAGCCGCGCGGTTAAAGCCCTCTAATCGTCTATCGGCAGCAGAGCGATTAGCGATCTATCAACGCAGCTATATTTCGCGACTTTGCGCCTGTCTGGCAGAACAATTTCCGGCCTCTCGCGAAGCTCTGGGTGCAGACCTGTTTGACAGTTTTGCGCGTGTTTATTTGGCGCGAGACCCATCTGATAGTTACACATTATATGATCTGGGACGGCGGTTTCCGGATTTTTTGGAGGAGACACGTCCCGACGCAAATAATGATGAAAGCCAAAAAGAGATTTGGGTCAATTTCATGATTGACCTCGCAAATTATGAAAGAGCGCTTTTCGTTTTGTTTGATGCGCCCGGGCATGAAGGAAAATTCTGGCCAACATCAGAGACGCCTGATCAGGCGCTTATGCTTCAGCCCTGCTTCGACCTTGGGGCCTATCGATTTAATGTCGCTGGCTATTATCACGATGCAACGCGTCATTCTAAGGCCAACTTGCCATCTCTATCTGAAAGTTACGTCGCAATGTGTCGTTACGATTATTTGACGGCTTCGTTTCAAATAACACGTCCGCATTTTGAATTTTTAAGAGCGATGCAAGATACTCAAAATGTTGATCTTGCCTTAGACCACATCGCAAGACTTTTAAATATGTCGACGAAGATCGTTCGGGAATCGTGGCAAGATGAAATTCGTGATCAATGGATCGCCAAGCACTTTTTCGTTGATCGAAATAGGTTGTAAAAGGTTTCAATATGAGAACAATATTATAGTATGGCTCAAAGCTGAGTTAGATATTAGTCAAGACGTCAGACTTGCATCAATCAGCCCACGTCGCATGGATTGAACCAAGAGCGCGGCGGTTGAGTTGACATTCATTTTCTTCAAAAGACTTGTTCGATGGCTATCAATAGTTTTGCTGCTCACACCGAGCGCATCTGCAATGTCTTTATTTTTTTGGCCTTTAGCGAGGCATTGCAGGACCTCTAATTCGCGTTTTGTCAGATCATAATCGATTTCGAGTTGGTCAATAACATCTTGCGCTTCTTTTAAGATGATACGCTTGCCATCCGCAATATCGCATAGCCCTTGGCAAATTATTTCCGGAGAGGCATTTTTTGTGAATAATCCATCAATGCCCTTTTTGTAAAATTCAAATAATGTCTGGGGTGAGAACGCACCGGTCAGGACAGAAAATTTTGTATCGGGTGACCAGCGTTTACTCTCGATAAAGGCCTCAAGACCATTGGCTTCGGGCATGCTATAGTCCAAAATCGCAAACTCAGGCTTCATTGTTTTAATCGCGGCAATCGCATCAATGCCGTTATTGACAATCCTTAGGACCGTAAATTTCCCGGTTGCCTCTAATGCCGCCTTTAGACCTTCCGCGGCAAAGGCGTGATCATCGGCAATAATAACGCTCTTTATGGACATGGCATTTTGCTCCCGATTTGTAACACGCGAAAGCCATTTAGAATCGCTATTCGGTAACTTGTTTATCGCATAAAGTTGTCTAATCTTAAAGTCTTGCTAGACTAAAAACATTTACGGGTAGGTGTTAAAATATTGATTGGCCGTCTAAAAATTGGGGTGTTTCCCTGATTTTCAACATAATGTAATTGCTCTATGGGGCCTGCAAGTGTGAAATTTAAACTGCACCCAATAACAGTTTGAAATTCACACTTACTGAAACGGGGCACGCATGGGATAAGTTCTAAACAAGTCCACTCCCAAGACTATTAACGAGACAAAGATTGAATGAAGTTTCAATCTTTGTCTCGGGTCAATCTACAGTGCTACAGACTCTTCTACTCAGTATAAAATATGCTCAGTTTCGTCTTGGTTTAGCTGTGATTTCCGGGGGGTTTATTGTTTTGGCGATAAAAAAGTGATGGTCATCACCGAAAAGAATATTATGCAATAATCATGATATGGCGCCCCGTTTATAACTGTCTCAAGCTAGTCCTTGTGTTCATTCTTGGAGCGACGGCTCTATTGGCCCTAGAATTAGAGGCGAATGCACAGGTCGGGCACTCATTTTTGTCCATCGACAATGCAATTGCGCCTTCAGAATTAAAAGGACACACATTTTATTTTGTCGACCAAAACCGGGAACTAGAGGTTTCGGATATTTTGCAAATCAGTCAAGAGGGCGCATTCCAACCTTCAGGCTCGCTCCATCAGGACATAGGGTATTCTCAAGCCAGAATTTGGCTAAGATTTAATGTTCGCAATCGGTCCGAAAATATAGATGAATGGATTCTCTACACGCATGAGAATTTTTTAGAAAATTATGATATTTATCTTGTCCGTGGTTCCGGGACCGTCGAACATCTTGAGAGCCACAATGCAGATACGCGATATAGCGAACGCTCTCTCGCTTACCCCGAATTGATTACGCAGTTAAGAATTACGCCGGATGAAGCGGTTCAGATTTTTGTATCATATGTCACTGATGGATCGCCAGACCTCCACATTTCCCTGGAGACGATGCAGAGTTTCACAGAATATTCCAATCGGCATATTGCCAAAATTTATATTTATTATGGCATGTTCATTATTTTGATTATTGCAGCCTGTTTGGCTTTCGCATTTTTTAAATTATCCATCTGGTCCTATTTTTTATATGCGATTTCAGCCTTTTTATTTTTATTGCATGCGGATGGGATCGGCTTTGCTTATTTATGGCCAAATTTCCCTAGGTTTAATAATAATGCGTCTTTGTTCTTTGGGGGCGGTTTTTCGATTGCCTGTGCCCTTTATACGAGACAATTTCTGGAAACTTATAAATTTCGCCCCTTACTCGATAAGGCCTTACTGGGCTTTATCATATTGGGTCTGATCAGTATTCTGGCCTGTATTTTTATTCATCCTTCTATTGTTAAACGGGCTTTGATATTTATCGGGCTTTTGACAATTTTATTGTGCCTGATTGCGGGAATATTGGACATAAAGAAGAGATTTAGATTTGTCAGATTTTATATTTTTGCCTGGGTCGGCGCGGCCTTTGCCCTGGTCCTTATGAACCTGCGCAGCACCTTTGGAATAGAAGTGAGCCGAGGGTTTGAATTTGACGTGGTTCGATTGGCGATGATCTTTGATGCCTCTATGTTGGGATTGGCGATCGCGGATCGCTTTAATCAATTGCGCAAAGACAGATTGCATACCATGCGTGAAAACCTTGCGACGACACAGCGAAATCTTGACCTCAATTTGCGCCTCAATAATCTTGTCGAACAATATGATCAAACCACCGAAAAATTGGAGAGCCGTGAAAATCAAATAAACAACAGGGTCCATGATTTACGCCAACCCCTCCACGCGTTGCGTTTAAAAGTGCTGAATTTGCAAAATTCATCAGCGCAAAATAATTCGGATACAGAAAAAATTGAAGAGTCATTTGAATATTTAGAGGCGCTATTATTCAATGAATTAGAGGCGGCCAAGACCGAAGAAAATAAGGCGACAGATCTCAATTCCGTTCTCTCCAAAGTATATGACATGTTCAAATCTGACGCCGCGGAAAAAGGGGTGGAGTTTATCTATGTGAAAACCTCCAGGACGACCCTCGTGCCATCTCTCGTCATTCTTCGCATTGTGACAAACCTCGTTTCAAATGCCGTTAAATATACAAGAACCGGCAAAGTCCTTTTGGGTGTTCGCGCTTTGGAAAAGGGGCTTCGCATCGAAGTCCATGATACAGGCATCGGCATGAGCGACGATGAATTTCAAACCGCTATGCAACAAAATACAAGATTGGAACGTGGCGAGGATATTGCCGAGGGTTATGGGCGTGGTCTCGCGATCGTTGCAGAACAAGTCGAGGCCTATGGGCTTGGCCTCAAACGCCTGGACAGAGGTAAAGAGTCTGGATCAAGCCTGGTGCTGGAAATTCCATTTGAAAGCCGACAATCGGGGTAAGGTTCGCCGTCAATAGGGCCCGTAAGCCTCTAGACCAACGAAACTAGACTATCCGTCAAGTGATAAAACTCTAGATTTCGTCGCGAAATGACGCGACGGGGCGCATGGTCATGCCCAAATAAGGATGGGAGCCCCTAGCATGCGAGAATTTACCACGATCAAACAAGTCAGAAAATCAATTAAAGGCCTATCACTATGTTCGGCCGCTTTAGCGGCGACCTTGCCGGCCTTACCGTCATATGCGCAGTCGAGTGATACGTCGGTCGATGAGGACGTCATTATCGTCACAGCCCGTCGTAAGTCTGAAAATATCCTGGATGTACCTGGAACTGTAACAGCGATTACAGGTGATACTTTGGCCAAGGTCGGGGTTGAGCGCGCCGAAGATTTTATTGGATTAACGCCCGGCGTGACCCTTGTGAATGCGGCGGAAGCTGGCGATACCCAAGTCAATATTCGCGGCATTAACGGTGCAAGAGACGCCGAAAACAGTTTAGCCTTTTTGATTGACGGTGTGCTCTATACCAACCCTGCGGCCTTTAACCGTGAATATACAGATCTTGCCCAGATCGAAGTTTTCAAAGGGCCACAAGGTGCGATTTATGGTCGTAACGCAGCAGCGGGCGCTATCATTGTCACAACCGATACGCCGGATGATCAGCTATCTGGCGGCGTTACAGCCAGCTACGGCGAAGATAATACCGTCTTTTTAAAAGGCAGTATTTCGGGTCCGCTCTCGGATTCGGTATCCTACCGGATTTCCGGAGACTACAGAACGTCTGACGGGTTTTACCGCAATAGTATCCAGGGCGACAGCCCAACGATTGATGCATCCGAGAGTTTTAACCTCAATGGGCGTTTGGTCTTTAGACCCAATGATCAACTCACTGTGGACCTGAAAGGACGTTACGGCGAGGTCGATGCCAATTCGATCGTCTTTAACGCAAACTTCCATCTCCCCACCTTTGCCGAGATCACAACAATTTCGGCGGCCAATCTGGATGTGAATGATCACCCCT
>CAYRMO010000130.1:5443-6717 GCA_964425355.1 uncultured Algimonas sp.
TTTGCCGAGATCACAACAATTTCGGCGGCCAATCTGGATGTGAATGATCACCCCTTTATTTTCCAGCCCAATGTGACGTCAGACAATGATCAGACATCTTTGGAGCTATCTGGTAAATTTGATTATGAATTTGACGCCGCAACTCTGACGGGCTGGGCGCTTTATAGTGACATTGATAATGATCTGGTGGCGGATGGTACCTCAGCAGCCTTCGGATTTTTTAATAATGATGCGGCCTGTCAACAGAGCGTGGTGGATCTTGCTGGGTTCCCGCTGCCATCCCCGACTTTCTTTGGTGAAATTCCCGTCGGCGTTATTTTTGCGCCAAATGGATCTTTTCTTGGCGCCTATACGCCGTCGACCTGTGACGGGATCCAGGAGCAATTACGCAATCAATCCGACATAAGTGCGGAGCTTCGTCTGGCGTCAAATTCGACAGGCCCGCTCAGCTGGATGGTTGGCGGCTATGTTCTGGATATTGACAGGCAGGTCGGTGTGTCGACCAATCGCGATGGCGGCGGACCGGTTAATCGCGGCTTGGTACAGCTCTCCGGTGAAAACCAAACCATCGCGCTGGCCTTTGATGATTTTGATAGCTCCGTTTATGCGCTATTTGGATCGCTTGACTATGCCGTCTCGGATACGATCGAAGCCTCATTAGCTCTGCGTTACGATGTCGAGAGCAGAAGCACATCAAGCCTCGTGCCAACTGATGCAACCCAGACCTTTATTGATCTGGACTTTAATCCGGCAACACCGGATCCGCTCAATGCAGGCCTATCGCCCCTTGTGAACCCTGATGGCGTTATTCCGGATCAGGAAGAAACCTTTAAACAGCTCCAGCCCAAAGTTTCCCTCACCTGGGACCCCGTCGATAATGCGACCGTTTATGGCAGTTGGGGCGTTGGCTTTAAGGCTGGTGGATTTAATAATTCAGGGAGTGCCGCAACCGTCAATATTTTCAATAACGGATTGATCTCGGCTGTGTCCGGGACAAATTTCGCAGATCAAATCGGAAGCGCGCTTCCGGTCATAACGGATGACTTCCGCAAGGAAACATCAAGCGCCTTTGAACTTGGGTTCAAGACATCGGCCTTTGATAATCGCCTCAAATTATCGGCCGCCGGCTATTATACCGATGTGACCGATATGCAGTTCTTCGAATTTTTCGTCGGTGGATTTGGCCTGTTGCGTGTCGTCTCCAATATCGACGAAGTTGAAATTCTTGGCGCTGAATTTGGCGCGGAATTTGCGGCGACAGATAATATCAATCT
>CAYRMO010000131.1:0-6384 GCA_964425355.1 uncultured Algimonas sp.
TGGCCGCAATCTTTCTCTTTTCTCTGATTATCGGCTATATGGCCTTTATAGGCCTCATGGACCGGTTTGCGGCTTAGAACGAATAAGGAAAATTCATGCGCGAATCCTGGAGATGGTTTGGACCCAATGATCCGGTCAGTTTGTCGGATATAAGACAAACCGGCGCGACAGATATTGTCTCGGCCCTTCACGATATTCCGATTGGTAAAGCGTGGCCACGCGAGGCGATTGCCGCCCATAAAGCCTTGATCGAAGCGGGCAATCAAAACGGCTCAACCCTCTCCTGGACCGTGGTTGAGAGCATTCCAGTCCATGAAGATATTAAACTCTGCACGCCTGGTCATGAGGCTTATGTCGAGAATTGGATTACCACGATCGAAAATCTGGCCGCTGAAGGCATTCAAACCATTTGTTATAATTTCATGCCTGTCATTGATTGGACGCGAACGGACCTCAAACATCAACTGCCTAATGGGTCATATGCGTTGCGCTTTGATCAAGACCGGTTTGCCGCGTTCGATCTTTTTATTCTAAAACGCGAGGGCGCTGAGAATGACTATTCCAAAACCGAGATTGCGCGTGCCAAAGCCGCCCTGGCGGATATGTCAGAGGCTGAACAACAAAAACTAACGGAGACGATTATTGCTGGCCTGCCCGGCAAAATGACGGATGCGCATTCTATTGAAGGCTTCCGACAGGCCCTCGCCCGATATGACCATCTGGATCATGCGGGCTTGCGGGCCAATCTTTTGTCTTTCCTAAAGGCGGTCCTGCCCCATGCAGACCGCTTGGGTATTAAACTTGCTATCCATCCCGATGATCCGCCATGGGATATGTTCGGTCTCCCGCGTATCATCTGCACCCCCAAAGATCTGGATGCTCTATTCGCGGCGGCGCCTAATCCGTCTAATGGAATGACCCTTTGCGTCGGCACCTATGGCAGCCGTCCCGATAATGATTTGCCGCAAATGGCCAAGGATTTTTCCGAGCGGATTTATTTCGCCCATCTTCGCGGCGTCACCCGCGACAAAGATAAGCCTCGGTCCTTTTATGAAGCCAATCATCTGGATAGCGATATCGATATGATCAGCGTTATTCGCAATCTCCTCAAAAATGAAAAGTCTGAGCAGCGCGATATTTTCATCCGTCCCGATCACGGCCACCAAATGATGGACGACCTCAAACGCACCAACAACCCCGGCTATTCCGCCTTTGGCCGCATGAAAGGCCTTGCGGAAATTCGGGGGGTTATAAAGGCAGTGGAGTCGAGTTTGTGAGACAGGGCACGTTAATTTCGGCGACACTCAGCTCTAGATTGTAACCCCAAACGCGCCTTCTCTTCTAAAACATCAAGCCGCTTTGGATTGTTCATCTTTGCGCCCTCTTTCACGAGCCCACCTATTTTTTGAATGAGCCATAAAGCGTCGTCAAAGTGTTCCTGTCTTATCAAGGCATCCGCAATTTGTGTGGCTTGATTCAGATTTGTCATTTGGCCGTAAAACACAAGTAAAAGTCTTTGGTGATCCAGTTTCTGATTAATCAGTCGCCGTAAATTATAAAATCGTGACGTTTCCATCGCACGGTCTGTTTTTCGAACCTGTGCAACAAATGCATTTAGAATAGAGTCAGGACATTCAGGGGCAGGACCGGGATCAATTTTTGGGGCTTTGACATTGCTATAATCAACTTCGCCTTTGGTAAGATCTTTCAGCCATAAAATATCTGGCATGGCGTTATTCAGAAGTTTTTCAAAATCAAAATCGAGCAATCTGAATTTTTCGCCCGTTTTAGAGTTAGAAAAGACCGGCAATATATTGCGGGGTCGGTTTATATTGCGCTTTATGGATCCCGAAGAAAAATCATAAGGCGGAAAAGACCGGTTCAGGTTTTCCATAAACCAACCCAAATCATGATCCAGACTTTCATTTTTGCGGAATTTTCCATATTTGAAATCCAGCGTTTCAGGGTCAATATTCAGGCCGGATTGCAGGAAATCAGAGATTATATTTGAGCCGATCAGATCGCCCGAAAAATCC
The DNA here is from genome assembly GCA_964425355.1 of uncultured Algimonas sp. Lineage (GTDB taxonomy): Bacteria > Pseudomonadota > Alphaproteobacteria > Caulobacterales > Maricaulaceae > Litorimonas. The sequence continues at coordinate 2,037 of CAYRMO010000131.1, forward strand.
CGAACAATGATATTGTCTTTCCCGAAGACCTCAATGAATGGCTTCAGGCGGCTTTTATAATTCGGGAGTAAGGTCTCCGGCCCATTTTCAATCGGCGCCCCAACCGAGCGTTTGTAAAGCGGGTTGGTCAAACTACCTTCGACCATTTGAGAACGTGTCATGCCGCTTTTTATAAATTGTTGTGCGCAACTTTGCGAAAATGAGATGGGCTCTCGCGCATAGAATACAATTTTAAAATCGTCAAAATAAGGTTTTACGAAGGTGTATAAATCTTGAACGGCAGAAGTGTCGCTATAGCTAAACCCCTCACCGGATAAAATAAATTGATCCGCGCTAAAATTATTCAGAGAGGTTTTGAAAATCTCTAAATAATAGTCTTTCCAACGCTTTATATGCGCCGCCTCAAACGCCCCAATGCGGGAAAAATGCCGATAATTATTTGCAAAAACCGCTGCCAGCTTCCCGTGATTGGGATAGGCCTCACAATAGTCTATATTGTGACGGTCTAAAAAATAATCCCGGTTTTTATGCAAGAAGTTTTGCAAGCTACTGGAGCCCGTTTTATGCATCCCGATATGGAGAATAAGGGTCTTAGGCATTTTTTCCTCGGTCTAATGCGCGCTTCCCGCGCCACATCATCAAACCACTAACCCCGCCAATAATAAGCGCCAGGGTAGCGATCGCCATGCGACCTTCGACTGGGTTGGGGATGATCAGCATAGCCGCGATGAAGAGCGCGATTGCCAATCCAAAACGACCAATCACACGCAATTGGGCCATATCATTTCCAGATCCGATTTCGGTCTTGAAATCGATAGGTGTTTTCATATTTCTGATAAAGGCGTCGACCTTATTGCGATGCGGAGATCCCACTTCTGGCGCGAAAGGTATAGACAGTAAAAACCCTAATGTGCCTGCAGTAAGCACGCCGAAAAACTTCTTTTGGAAGGTCCAGTTCACATCGAGTGAAGCGATTATAAAGTCTAACATGTCGCGTTCATCTAGGAATATAAAGAGAGATACAGAGAAGGAACAGGCAATTGAGAGCAAGGCCGCCCACCAAGGCGTGCGTTTAACGAACAGGCCCCACATGAGCGGAATTTGTATGGGCGACATGAGTAAGGCACCGATATCCAGCATGGTGTCAAAAATACCTTTGCCTTTTTGTTGGGCCAAAAACAGCGCCATAAAAATCACCAGCACACCCATGATCCAAGTCAAATTTCGTCCATAGCCCAGCAATACGGTTTCTGGTTTCGGGGTCCATTTGAAACGCTTCACCAGCTTGGGATAAATATCTTTGATCATAATGGCGACATTGGTATTTAAACCCGTATCCATGGAACTCATTGTGGCGGTCAAAATGGCGACCACGATCAAGCCGATCAACCCGACCGGAAGCACATTTATACTGGCGATCGCATAGGCGGCCTCAGCTGGTTTACTGATCGCTAGGTCCTTGACTTGATCCGCAAATAACAGACGTGCGGTAATCGGCGGTAAGAACCAGATTAGCCCACCAATCAGAAAAAGAGCACCGGCCAAAATGGCCGCTTTGCGGGCTTCGCGTCCATCTTTGACCGAGAAATATCGGGGCCCAGCATACATGGAATTAAACACCAAAAACCCCTTGGTCACCATGGCGCTGGCCCAGCCCCAGGTATAAGCGCCGGCAAAAAGTTCCGCCGAATTTACCATGCTAAATTGTTCAGAGAGTCCCTGGACTTCGATCTGATGAAACATGCCCTCAAACCCGCCGAGCTTGCTGATACAAAGCCACGCAATGAGGATTGTGAGTGGAACAAGAATAAGGCCTTGTAAGAAATCTGTCGCCATGACCGCCCAGCGCCCGCCTGTCGCCGAATAAAACAGGACGACGACGCCGCAAACCATAATGACGTGATAAATATTATAGCCGAAAACGGCCGAGCAAAAAATCCCGAGTCCATATAGAGCCATGGCGGAATATAATATCCTAATGGGAACTTCATAAAGCGCGTAAAAATTTCGGGTAACTTCGCCATATCGCCCCGCAATGGCTTCAGGGAAGGTCGTAACGCGCATCTGCCTGAGCCAAGGTCCCAAAAAAAGGAAATTCAGGAAAAAGCCAAAAGCATTGCCTAAAAATATAATCATGACCGAGAAGCCGGCCTCAAAGGCCACGCCCGCCGCCCCTGTAAAGGTCCAGGCGCTAAAGGCACTCATAAAGGCGCTGCTCCCGACAAGCCACCAACTGCCTTTGGCCCCGCCGATAAAATAATCTTTGGTGTTGGACGAAAATTTCCGGAACACAATTCCGACGACGACAATCAAAACCAGATAACCGATAATCACCAGATATTCGATATTGGAGATCTCGATTCGAGACATGTCTTAGCGTCCCGCCGACATCGTTTCGATATCGACCCAGCTCTCATTTTTGCGGATGATATCGATGATTTTTTGATAGCGACTACCCACTTCAAAATTCGGATAGGGATCAAACGTTTCGCCGCGAATATCTTTCAAAAACTCTCGGATCAGATAATGCCAGCATTGCTCCGTATCACCTTTGATGTCTGGTATATTGGCCGCAATATCATCTGGCAGATCAGTTTCTTGCCAGGTCCCATCCGACCCAAAGATAAAGAGCGGCCCGCTGCCATAATGGCCCTTAATAAAGATCGCGCCTTTGCTGCCATAAAAGGCAATATAGTCGTCCTGAAAACGCGGCTGTAACCCGCCATGTTTAAACAAAACTGAGACAGGCTGGCTGGCCAATTCGCTCTTTAATTTGGCGAGGACCGTATAGCTCCATTCGACGTTTGATACACCCCATTCCAGAGACGGATCAGTGAGATCTTTGGGAATATGCTCACGCCTCGTTTTAAAATTATGCACGCCGCTGACAATAGGCGCCTTGCCCAGATCATCACGTACATCACCAGAAACCGCTAAAATCCTCTCACCAATCACGGAAGTGACGATTGATAATTTATGGGTGAAATTATTATTAAGCCGCCCGCCTCCGGCTTCTGCCCGATGAGACCATCCAAAGGGAATATCTTTCTCGAGGTTGAAATGCGAAACGCACTCTACCTCTTGTGGTTCCCCGATCACGCCTGAGGCGACCAATCTTTTGGCGTGGATAATATGGGGCATATACCGAAAGCTCGCTGCAAAGGCGGTTTTGACGCCCTTGGCTTGCGCCAGATCAAAGAGCTCTTCTGTTTCTTCGCCTGTGGTCGCCATGGGTTTGTCACAAAAAACATGAGCCCCATGGGCAATCGCGTCTTTGATCGCGACGAAATGCGCGCCGCCCGGCGTCCCGATCGACACAATATCAGGCTGACAATCTTTCAAAGCCAGTGCCCAATCTGTCCCGCCATAGGGAATGGATAGTCTCGACGTGACCGTATCGATCACATGGGGCGTGCGCCCCACGATCCCGACGACATCAGCACCCAGTCTTTTAAACGCCTCGGCATGGCCTTGCCCCGCAAAGCCGGTCCCATGCACCAAAACTTTTAATCCCTTGCCCATTTATATCTCCGGACTTATTGAAAATATCCTTGGAGAAAAAAATGAAGATTACAAGCGCGGAAGTATTCGTCGGCGGCCCTGGCAAAAACTATGTCACCTTGAAAATTATGACCGATGCCGGAATTTACGGCATTGGCGACGGCACGCTAAATACGCGCGAAACTTTGACCGCGGAATATCTCAAGGAATATTTGATCCCATGTTTGATCGGGATGGATCCGCGCAATAGCGAAGATATCTGGCAGTATTTTTATCGGGGTGCTTATTTCCGTCGCGGGCCAATTGCCATGGCGGCCTATGGAGCGATCGATATGGCGCTCTGGGATATTAAAGGCAAAATTTCCGGGCTCCCGCTTTATCAACTTTTTGGCGGCAAGAGCCGGGACGGCGCGCTGGTCTATGCCCATGCGACGGGACCCACGCTTGAAACCTTGATTGAATCTGTCACCCATTATGTCGAACAAGGCTATAAAGCGATCCGCTTGCAATGCGGCATTCCGGGCATGCCAGAGGGCGGATATGCGACCGGCAAGGGCGGCGACACAAAACATTTCATTACGGAATATGGGCACTTGCCTGATCAAGAAATCTGGGATTCTGAAAAATACCTCAGATATATGCCCACCGTCTTTGAAGCGGTGCGCGAGAAATTCGGACCCGAGCTTAAACTTCTCCATGATGTCCATCACCGGCTGCGTCCGCGCGAAGCGGCGGCCTTTGGCAAGGAAATTGAGAAATATAATTTATTTTGGATGGAAGATCCCACACCCGCCGATGATCAATATGCGCTGCGCCTGATCCGCCAACATACGACCGTGCCCATTGC
>CAYRMO010000132.1:0-6131 GCA_964425355.1 uncultured Algimonas sp.
CCCACTTGTAACGTCCATTAATCCGCACACCCGCCGTGGCCGAACTTAAATTGGAGTTACGATTGCCTGTCTCGCCAGTCTCCAAATCAAGCCCGTAATAGAACGCCGAAAGACGTCCAAATTTTACTGGGAATGCGTAATTTATGATGGCCGAATGACCTTCAAATTCGCCGACCGGACTATCCTTACCAAATTGTCTTTGAACTTGGCCAATATAAGCCGCATCCAAAAGCCCTTTCCCGATTTTTGTTTCTAGTCTGACGGCATCAAAAGTTTGTTCATTTTGCCGGAAAGGCCAATGACCAATGAACCGCCAGTTATCCAAGGCAATTTGCTGTCTCCCCAGAGTTATTCGAGCATTGGGCGAGATTTCTGTTTGGAATTGGAAACGGTTTACGTCTAGGCTAGCCGGATCTCCGATAATCGGACGCGCGACTTTCCCATTGAGGGTATCATTGAAACGTTCGATTAAATTTTCGGACCCCTCCAACTCAAGTAATATAGAGGAATTTTGAAATATATTGAGCTCTACACCCGCTCTAACGCGGAGAGAAAGCGCGGTTGATCCATCAGTTAGCGCATCCTGCTTAACGGTGTGGTATCTTAAGCGAGCGTCCCCAAAAATATTGAAATCTAATGAGTCTGTGGAGGATTCGCTATAATCATCTTCTTGAGATTGAGCCGGAGAAACGCTGAGCAGACAGGCTGCAAAGCCCAAAATCAAAAATGCGCTAGTCTTCGGTAAGGGTGATGCAATTTGTGTAAGTATCGACAAATTGACCTTCCAGTTTCACGGCTTCTATTGCGGCTTCACAAGTCTCTCTATTCGAAAATGAAAGCGTGTATATTCCCAACTTACTTGGCCCTGAAATAATTTGGGAATCATGTTCAATCAAGAAACCCGATATATCCGACAGCTCCGTATCAGCTAAAAACCCAATCTGTAAAGTTATTCCAGAGTTCACATTTTCGCTAGCGAGTTGATAATTTTCTGATGTCTTAGAACTTGTTATAAACGCAGCTTGCCCCAGAGAAAGACAAGCCAGGCAAACGGCTGCTACTCGCCAAAAACCACCAATCCGAGAGGAATCCGAGCGTTTGGGGTTTTCAGTTTCTGTTAATATGTTATTCGAATCTAAAGTGTCTATATCTCTAGACAATCTCGCCCACCCAAATTCAGTATGGGTTTGGCCAGCTGAGTCAGGTCGAGCGGCCATTAAGTTGCGCTGGAATTCGATTTCCGTTTCAAAACTTGGATTCTCGGCCAAGTATGATTCAAATTCTGCCTTTTCGGAATTCGTCAATTCACCTCGCAAAAAAGGCAAAACGAGTAAGGAAAATGTCTCTTCGCGTGTCATTCGAAATATCCTTTTAAGTCTTTACACTAATATGTCGATTGACGAGGTGAAAAGGTTCAAATTGAAATGTTATTTTTTTGAACCTTGCAATATGTGCTTTAAATGGCGCTTCGCATATAGAATTCTTGTCTTGATTGTCCCCTCAGGACATCCCTCTATTTCGGCGATTTCCTTATAGGTTAAATCCTCAAAAAAAGATAGGTGGATCGCCCGTCGATGGTCGGGTTTCAGTTGATCTATAGCGTTTTGAACCGACTCAGCATTCTGCGAGATTGCGAGAAGTTCAGCTGGATTCATGGCTTCATCCTCTATTTCAATCGCCTCGTCGGAATATTGAATGCGAGAAAATTTTCGATTTCTGTCGATGGCCTTATTTTTCGCGATAGAGAATATCCACGTTTTGAGGGACGAACGTCCTTGGAAGCGATCAGCCTTACGCCAGACTTCTAACATTGTATCGTGAACGATATCAGCGACGTCATTGGGGTTTGCGAGATATAATCTTACGAAGCCACTTAGAGCGGGCGCGTGGGATTTGTATATCTCATTCATGGCCCCTTTATTGCCACTCGCGACACCTGCGATAAGAGCTTTCTCTATCTCTCGTTTGTCCTGAGGTGTTGTTTTTGGCATTTTTCAACATTCGTTTTGAACATCCGACTCTGTCGACGGAAAAATTGTCAAGAGAAAATCAAATGTCTGTGATGAGTCTTAAGATTAAATCACTCCCGTAAAATTAAAATTCAACGTGGTTAAAAACATTGAACCTTTTCCGAAGCTGTAACGACACAAGCTCGACAGGTGATTCAAATTTCGAATTTGTTGCTTTCCAGTCAACACACCTCTCAAACGTCAACGGTGATGTTTGGGAATTTAATTTTGTATAATTTTCTCGCAATTTGACTGCGCGGGTTAGCTAAGGAATTTAAAATGAATATTAAACAAGCTTTACTTCATAGCTCCATGGGCCTCATCGGTGCAGCCGTTCTTATTGGCTGTAGTGATAATAATTTCACCCCGCTGGAGCAAGCTGATGACCCCACTCCACCTGTCGCAACAAACACCCAGGGAGATTGTCCGACTGTTGGAAATCTCGAGCCTGTTGAAACAGCAGCCGGTCAATGTTCCGTTGCCGGTGTTCTTGACCAAGATGCGACCCTCACGGCTGATATGACTTGGTTTTTGGATGGTAAACTACAAGCGGGCAATAACCAGTTTAATGCGACACTCACGATTGAGGCGGGCACCCAAATTCGAGGATCTGGTACGGACCATATTCTTGTTTGGCCTGGGTCAACTATCCTCGCAAATGGGACAGGGTCGAATCCTATCCATATGCTTTCTGATGATGATGGAGAAACGGGTTCAGGCGAATGGGGCGGGCTCTTCCTGCGCGGTTTTAATGGCCTACCAACTCTGACCGGTACGCAAGGCGCGAATGTTTTAGATTATGTTGTTGTTGCCGAAGCTGGAGCACCTGTTGATGTCACAATCGACGGAAATACTGTCACATATGAAGATAATATTGTTCTCAACGGCGTTGATAATACAACCATCCTTACATTTGTTCAGTCACACTACTCAGCGCGTGATGGTTTTCATATCCTCAATGGTGATCCTCGCATGTCATGGCTATTGTCTACCGCGGCAACGCGTGATGGTGTTTGGTACCGTGACTTTACTGGTTTGATTAAAGATCTCATGGTTATCCATAATTCCGACTCGGGCCGCTCTGGCATTTACGCCAGCGAAACCACTGCCGGCAATTCAAACCCACGTATTGTCAATGCAACATTGGTTGGCCGCGACGGGGCAAGTGTAAATGCCTCTGCCGATACAGCCGCCAATGAATTTGGTATCCTATTTGCGGATAATACGGATCAAATCCGTATGGCCAATGTGTTGATTGCTAACTTCCGAGACGGGTGTTTTGAAGCCGATTCTGGAGCCGACTTAACTGGGATTGATACAAGCACTCCCGGGCCAACTTATCTAGACGGTGTTCACTGTGCCAATGAAGCTGGCGGTAACGGAAACTTCGGTATCGTTCGGGCTGGTTCAACTGGCTTCCCGGCAGGCACTGTCGCAGGAAATAATTCAAATGGAGATGGCTTGGTTTATTATAACGGCGTGGCCAACCCAATTGATTTTACGGGTGAACTCGCAGACCGCTCTGCAAACTTCACATCTAGCTGGTATCTGAACAATATCGGTGGCAGAGCGAATGGCCTATTGGGAACTGACCCCGTAATCTTGAACGGGTTCCTAGATGGCGATACCAATAATGACGGCACTCTTGATGCTGCAGATAACGGCTCGCCTTTCATCATCGGTGATAATGCCTTTAACGCTGATGTTGCAGCCGATACAGGCGGTTATGATCTAACTCATATCGGCGCTGTACGTAGCGGAAACCCAGCCTCGGCCGCACAGTTCGACGGTTGGACTGTTGCAACAGGTGCTGGCGAAGGCTTTGTTGTAATGCAATAACCTCTGCTTGCACTAATTAAAGATAGGCTCTCAATTTGGGAGCCTATCAAACAATTTATAACTCAATAGGATTGATGAATTGGCCATCAATACCTGAAGGTCTAAGCGAGTATTCTTCTTGATAATTCTACGTTTTTCTTTGAAGTTTTCTTATGAGTCCGAGGATATTTACGGTTTTTAAACCCTCCTCATTTCCCAAATTTTTACCGTGAAACCAAAACCTAATTAAACCCAACTGTGGTTGTATCTGGCCAGGGCACGGCATCAAATTTTTCGTCGTGTTTGATAACTTTGGGATTTACATTTGTGGTTAGGTCTAACCTAGACACGCAGCGTGCGGAGAGTGGCCAATTCTATATTGGCTACTTGCGAGATGCTGCGGCATTATTTGAGGGCGCTATCCAGCGCCTGAATCACTGTGAAGACTCACAGTGCGATGTCGCCGATGCCACAGATATGGCGCATCGCATCAAAGGCAATGCCGCCATGTATAATTATCCTAACCTTGGATTAACGGCGGGCAAAGTGGAAGGGCTATTAAGGGCACATTCCGCTGCGTCCGAGTCGGCAAATCTCATATTGCCTCTCATAAATCTCGTTGATGAAATTCACGCTATTTGTCGCGAAAGCGACAAATTGGAGCTTCCGGAGCTCCCAATTACTCTTGCGGTTGATAATGAAGACCCATGGCAAGTGTCCCAAAGCGCTGCCGTCTCTGTCGACCGCAAGAGTATCCTTTTAGCCTATCAGGACGCATGGCTCTGTGACTTAATGAAGAGTCTCCTGGAGCCTGAATATGAGGTTCTCAGTGTACACACGGGCACTGATGTTCTGGCTGCCATAAAAAGCCGCGCGCCCAATCTACTTATCTTGGAAGATTATCTAGGTGAGCAGTCGGCGCTGAAATTGGTGCAATCCATCAAAGCCTTGAATCCCTCTGAGCCTATCCCGACATTTATTGCCTTTGGCGAAAACTCGCATGAAGATATCGCAAAGGCGATAAGTCTGGGTGTGCGCGGTTTTACTGACGACAAGCATGAAATCTTGGAAATCGTCGAATTTGCAAAGAAGCAATTGGACCAACCACCTCAGTCGGTTCTGGTTGTCGATGATGATCCCATGGTGAGGGAACTCCTTAAACACTCGCTGACCAGCGGCGGGCTTAAGGTTGATATGGCAAGTGACGGCATCGAGGCACTGGCCTATTTGTCTCAAAACACGCCGGATATTATTCTTTTGGATAGGTTTATGCCGCGCCTCGAAGGGGGAACGGTCCTTTATGAGGTACAGAATAAAATTAACCTTAAATCCATTCCTGTCCTGATATTAACGGCCATGGTCAATAGCGGCGAAGCAAAAAGCTGGTTTGAACGCGGCGCAGCGGATTTCATTCCCAAGCCTTTTGATCCTGAAGAAGTGCTGATGCGCGTCAAGCAACATTTAGAGGCAAAACAAAAACTAGCATGAGACAGGTAGTTTTCAGACAGGTTATTCTAGCCGCGACTCTTGCGCTCGCGCTCCCAGGATTTGCTTGGGCAAACGATGTAAACGCTAGGGCGCTCGACCTTGCGGGTCAGAAAAACTATCAGCAGGCTTTGACTCTCTTATCGCAGCAAGATGCGAGCGTTCGGTCCGGATATGAGCATCGTTTCTTAAAGGCGCGGATATTATCTTGGTCAGGTCAATATAGCGCGGCGCAAACAGAACTTGATTCTCTCATAACAGATTATCCTGGAAATCCTGATGTGCAATTGGCCCTTGGAAATTTAGCCTATTACCAATCTGATTTGGCAACGGCTGAAAAACATTACCAAGCGGTGATAGATAAATATCCAGATTATCAGGATGCGCGGACTGGTCTTGAAAATGTTCGTAAAGCCAAATCCGCGGACCCAGTTGAAGACAACCACTGGCGTATAGATGGCGGCGCAAGTTTCACCGATTTAAGCGAAGATGGTCTAGAGAGTTGGGACGATCAATTTTTGAGAGTTGAGTATACCCCGCACAACCTCGCATATTTTGGATCGGTTCAAAAATACGACCGATTTGGGTCAAGTGATGTTCAACTTCGAGCCGGCCTGTCAGATGCGGTTCGCGGAGGATGGGATTGGGGCTTAGAAGGCGCCATTACACCAGACGCGACTTTCAGGCCGGATTTCAGCCTTGGCGGCAGATTAGGTAGGGGGATTGATGTCAATGATGGGCTCGTTATTTACCCGAATTTAGGTTATCAATATGACGAATATGCGGCTGGCGGCATCCATACTATTCAGCCCGGGCTCA
>CAYRMO010000133.1:0-6027 GCA_964425355.1 uncultured Algimonas sp.
AATAATTACGCTTGGTTGGCAAGGCCCAACTGATTTTCTCACGGTTGAAAACCATTCTGCTTTTTCCGTTCAAGATAACCACGTTCGTTTTATTGCCGGTGTTTGGACTGGAGTCGGCTTGTTTATGATTATCGGTGCCATCTTTCTAGAAAAGTTTAAATCAATACTCTTAGCGTTGATGGTGATGGTCTTCTTAGGCGGTTTGGCTCGGCTGACGGCTGGTGACCCTGCGCTTCTAATGAGTTCAAAAATTGCACCTTCATTGTTGATGGAACTTATAGTTTTCCCTTTACTGGGCCTGTGGGTTTACCGAACAACGCGTGAGGAAACTATCAAATGATTGACGCTCTTAATATGATGGCTACGGTTTTTCTGGGTCTCTACGCAGGTAGCCTGCTAACGGAAGCTATGATTTTGGTGCCTTATTGGAGAAGAATGCCAGCGGAAGATTTCTTTCGTTTGCATGGTAATTTAGGGCCACAGCTTTTTCGGTTCTTCGCGCCGCTGACGGTCATTACTGTGATGTCTGCCGTGGTAGTTGCAATCCTGAATTCTACTCAAGGTGATATTTATTGGGTTGTCTCAGCTGTTCTCGCAGCTAGTGCTCTGCTCATATTCTTCATTTATTTTAAGAAAGCTAATAGGAGTTTTGCTGACCATAGCCTTGCAGCCAATCAACTTCCTTTGGAGCTTAAACGTTGGGCGGTTTGGCACTGGGTCAGAACGATTGTGGTTATCGTAGCATTCGCAACTTCTGTTCTAGGGCATGTGTTTGGCTAGGGTTATGAAACCAGCGGCTTAAAATCGCTCCAATTAAGCCGCTCATCATTTTTTTAAATTTAGAGATTAGTGCGTGAACAGTTGGATTGGTGAAAACACGCTAAAAACGTAGCTGTTTTCCCGAAAACATCTTCGGGTAACACCGGGTAACACATTTGTGAGAAATTTGAATTTCTTTTAAAACGCTGAAATAATTAAGAAAAATGGCGCACCTAGCACGATTCGAACGTGCGACCTCTGCCTTCGGAGGGCAGCGCTCTATCCAGCTGAGCTATAGGTGCCTAAGGTAAAATGGTGTTACCCATGTGTTACCCAGTAAATTTTTCCATTTTTCAGTGTGTTTGCCCAATTTGGCTAACTCACTGAATTTTCTATCTTCTATTCCCGTTCATCTCAACTGATTTAGTACTTGACCTTCCGCTTCGGAGGGCAGCGCTCTATCCAGCTGAGCTACGGGTGCGTTCCGGTTTGGCCCACATAGCGCCGCGCGCCCTTGCTGTCCAGCGTTCAAACCGTGTCTTGAAACCTTTTCGCGAAACGCGCAAATGATCCGGATGCGACACTTATTTATGACAGCCATATTTGCCATGATCCCGGCGATGGGGAGTATTTCGGGCTGTAGTCCTTCGGGTGAGTCCTTGGTTGGTACAGATAGTGTTGCCAAGCGCGTGGATGATGCGCGGGCGCGTAATGATGGGCCGCCCATTTGGGTCCTGAAAGACGCAGACTCAACCGTTTATTTTTACGGCACGGTCCATCTTTTACCGGATGATTTGTCGTGGCAAAAAGAGGATATGCGCGAGGCATTCCAAGCCTCGGGAACCATATTTTTCGAAGTCGATACCAGTGACGCCGCGCAAATTGATGCGACTGTGGCGACGACAAATTTGGGCTTGCGTGATGACGGGTCGCGACTGACCGATAGTTTGGATAATTTTCAGCGTAACCTGCTTGAGGCCGCCACACATAATGGCAATCTGAAAGTCGCAACTTTGGACGCCATGCAGCCTTGGCTCGCCTCAGAATTCCTGACATTTGCGGCCGCCCAAAATGCTGGGCTATCGGCTGATCTTTCAGCCGATTCGGCCCTGAAATCGCGCGCCACGCGGCAAGGCAAAAATGTAATTTATCTTGAGACAATCGAAGCCCAATTAAGCGCCTCCGCAGATTTGCCTCTCGACATACAGCTCAATATCCTAACGGAAACGCTCGAGAATTTTAATGACATGGGCGAAGATATGACGACGATTGCAGAGCAATGGTCCGTGGGCGGAACAGATTACCTGACGCAAGAGCTTGTCCGGCCCATGAAATCTCGGGCGCCTGAGCTTTATAATGCGCTGCTTAAGGATCGAAACGCAAAATGGGCGGAGCAGATTTCTGACTTTATGGATGGGAGCGGCACAGCTTTTGTGGCCGTCGGCGTGTCCCATCTTTTGGGCGACGATAGCCTGCTCGCGCAATTACACGAGCAGGGGTTTAAGAGTAAGCGTCACTACGCCTTTCAGGGCGAAAACGTGATAGGCACGGTCGATACGTCAATTCGGGTCGAGTAGACGACGTCTCAGTTTGAGGACATGGGACGCTAGAATTCCAGCTCAAGCCCGCCAAAGACCGCCCGACCCGGCGAGGCAAAGCCAACAACTTCTTGATAATCTTCATCCAGAAGGTTCGACCCGCGAAGGGTGAGCGCGACATGCTCATTAATGTTAAAACGCGCATTTGCGCCTACCAATGTGAAACTATCAAGGGTCACATCTGAGAATGTCGCGAAGTCTGTGTCGAGTTGTTCGCCGTTATGATCAACCGAGACGGTGAGGGCGAGCGCGTCAATGGGTTCCCATGTTGCCGTTGCGCTGGCGAGGAAGTCGGGACGACGGATTTCTTCGATATCGTCTTGTTCCGAGTCTAGGAAAGAGGCTGAGCCTGAAAAGGAGAGTGGTTCAATTGGGGTCCAACTGGCAGCGATTTCAATGCCGGACCGTGTGCTATCACTCTCAAGGTTGACAACGCTGGTTGAGAAATCTGGATTGAAAAGGGTCGTGATTTCATTGCTCAGTTCAGAATAAAAATAGTCTATGCTGAAATTAAAAGTTTCAAAGCTTTGATCATATCCGACAGAAAACCCAATTGAGCTTTCCGGCTCCAGATCAGGATTACCTGTAAAATTTGAAGATGGGAAAAAACCGAAAAGTTCGATCAAGGTTGGGTTCTTAACCCCTGTGCCGACAGAGCCGCGAAGACGACCGTCCCAGCCAAATCTATAACCCGCCCCCACACGCCAAGTCGTGGCATCTTGGAATAGATCATTAATATCATGGCGCGCCGAGACAGAGGCGTTCAGGTCTCCTGCAAAAAATCTATAATCGCCTGCAATGGCATAGGTCTCATTTTCCGGTTCCGCACCGGCTTCTGTGAAATTGGGAATGATTTCATAAAGCTCAGATTCATATTCTCCTAAAACAGTTAGGCTATGAGCTGTACCGATTGATTTCTCCGCCGCCCAGTTAATATTATTTCGTGTCCCGATTGAGCGAGACGAAAACCCGCCCACCGTATCTGTGTCGGTCTCGGCATGGCTGGCGGAGATTTTATTCTCAATGCCAAAGGCGGTAAACCGACCGTCAATCCGCGCTGTTGTGGTTGTGACCTCTGTGATGTCATCCGTATCATTTAACCGACCGTCAAAATCACTATCGCTATCGAATGCGGTTTCGCGCACAGATCGCCCGAATTTTCCGCCCAGATTGAAACCGCCTAGATCGATATTATTGAGACCAATATTGAGCGCCTCGGAATGGGTGCCATCTCTCTCACCTGACAGACCGGAAATATCAAAGCCATCTGTTGTGAAACCATTGCCATTTATCGATAGGGCCGCATCACCGATTGGAATGACAGCGTTGATTTGGCCTTCTAATGTGTCTCGGCTACCGACCTCTAAGGAGGCGCGCCAGCTTTCTTGCGTGCTACCAGCCCGAGTGATGATATTGATCACGCCGCCAATGGCGTCTGATCCGTAAAGGGCGGATTGTTCGCCGCGTAGCACTTCAATTTTGACGATGTCTTCATTGCGAAGCCCACCAAAATCAAATCCGCCGTCCGATGGGTTTGCGACTTCAACACCGTCAATAATGACACGGATATGATTAGCCTCAGATCCTCTGAGGCGGATTTGTGTGAGGGCTCCGCCGCCGCCACTTTGACTAACAGACAGGCCTGGGATTGTGCGGAGCAGATCTCCGATCACGCCTTGATTGCGCGCTTGAATTTGGTCTCCCGTTAATATGGAAACTGGTGCGGTCAGAACAACTGCTCTTGAATAGCCAATGCGATCACCAGCGACGACAATAACGTCCGCATCAAATCTGGGTTTGGGACAAATAATTATTGTGTCTGGGTTAGGCCCAAAACCACAGTAATCATCAAAGTGATTTTCGAAATCTGCCTGAACCTGTCCAAATGCCGGGCTCGCAATCGCAAACAGGCCAGTACTAAACAGGGCTGTGCCCAATAGAAATTTTTTCATGTCATACTCCGTGGTCCCACCACGACGGGCAGGGGTGACGATTATTACTATGTCGTCTGGAGCTCCCTCCATGCATATTGGTACATCCCGCCCATATGCGTGGCGACGGTGTCGGCAGGTCTTCTGACTTAGCGCTCAGTTGGCGTGTTACGTCTTCCCGGTCCCCTCCAGGGTTTTGACCAGTGACACATGTAACATGCCTTGCGCATTACAGCGGCGGGAGCCGTTGGAGAGTTTCACTCCATTCCCATATTCACACCCCTGTTAAAGGGTGACCAACGGGCGCCTAATAACGCGAAAAACTGAGAAGGCAAGCTGTAAAAAAACATCATATAAAGATTTCTTTATATACATATATTAAAAGCTCTGATAGAGGCCGCCGAAATCTAAGGAGTCACCATGTCACTATGGTCGAAAATCGAAGCCGCAGCCCAGGACCGCATTATCATGTTGGATGGGGCAATGGGCACGATGTTGCAGAAACAACAGCTCGAAGAAGCTGATTTTCGCGGCTCACGGTTTGCCGATTGGCCAAGCCCGCTCAAAGGCAATAATGACCTCTTAGTCCTGACCAAGCCTGAGGCCGTGCGCAAAGTCCATGACGCCTTCCTCGCGGCGGGGGCTGACCTGATCGAGACCAATAGTTTTAACGCGACAACCATCAGCCAGGCCGATTATGATATGTCAGACCTCGCGCCCGAAATCGCGCGCGCATCGGCACAAGTTGCACGCAAGATCGCGGATGAATGGACAGCGAAAACCCCTGAAAAACCTCGCGCGGTTCTAGGCTCTGTCGGACCGATGAATAAGACCTTGTCAATCTCACCCAAGGTCGAAGATCCGGGCTATCGGGACGTCACCTTTGATGAAGTCAAAGAGAGCTATATGGGCCAGATTGAAGCCATGATTGATATTGTCGATGCCATATTGATCGAGACCGTCTTTGATACATTAAATTGCAAATCCGCCATTGCGGCGTGCCGCGAGGTCTTTGTCAAAGTTGGCTATGAAAAGCCGATTTTGATTTCCGGCACCATTACGGACCGATCCGGTCGTACGCTGTCGGGTCAGACGGCCGAGGCCTTTTATACCTCAATTGCCCATGCCAAGCCCTGGGCTGTTGGTTTGAATTGTGCCTTGGGCGCCGATGAAATGCGGCCCCATATCGAAGCCATAAGCCGCGTGGCCGAAACCCGCGTCATTGCCTTCCCAAATGCTGGGCTTCCCAATGCCTTTGGTGAATATGATGAAACAGCTGAAGATATGCGCGCGCAAATCGAGCCTTGGATTGAGGGAAAATTTGTGAATGTTCTGGGCGGATGTTGCGGAACATCCCCCGATCATATCGCCGAGATTTTTGACGCGACCCAAGGCAATGTGCCGCGTACCCCCGTCAAGGTTACGCCGACCTTGCGTCTTTCGGGGCTAGAGCCATTTGCGATGACATCATGAGCAATTCCATCACACAATTTATCAATATTGGTGAGCGGACCAATGTTGCAGGATCGGCGCGGTTTAAAAAACTGATTGTCAAAGGCGATTTTGAAAAAGCCCTTTCTGTGGCCCGTCAGCAAGTCGAATCTGGGGCCCAAATTATTGACGTCAATATGGATGATGGTCTGATTGACGGCGCGGCCGCCATGACCCGTTTCTTGCAATTAATGGCGGGTGAGCCTGATATTTCCCGTGTCCCGGTCATGATAGATAGTTCGAAATGG
>CAYRMO010000134.1:0-6025 GCA_964425355.1 uncultured Algimonas sp.
TTATTCCTCGTGTTCTGCCTTGCCTCCCCCTTGCGTTCAAGGGTTTTCTATTGCGAAAAAACGGCCGTGTTGGAAATAATTGCTATTCAGGTTTGTCTTAATGCTGGCCAAACGATGTGATACGAGGTGTCACATTCAAACATGAGTAAATTTTTAGTTGAGTTGGACGGGTCATTCGTTAAGTGAGCATGTGGAAAACAGCCTTAGGATAAAAATGCAAGTCGCCAAAATATTAAAGGCTACCTTCGCCTTAACTTTTTGTATTTCAGGGGTGTCTGTTGCGCAAAATTCTGCCGTTAAGCAAAGTTATACCCCCGCTGATTTCGTTCAATTTCAACCCAATACAGCACAAGACATGGTCTCGCGATTGCCCGGATTTACGCTTAAGGAGGGTGATGATAGCGCGCGCGGATTTGGTCAGGCTAATTTAAATATACTCATTAATGGCCGCCGCCCATCTTCTAAGTCTCAAGACGCAAGAGAAATTTTAGGGCGTATTCCGGCGAGTAATGTTGAGCGCATAGAAATACTTGATGGCGCGGCGCTGGATATTCCGGGTCTGTCGGGGCAGGTTGCCAATATCACGACGACTGCCGGAAAATTATCCGGAAATTGGGAATATTCGGCTCGTTTTGAAGAGGGCACACAACCTCAAATTCTCGAAGGCGAGGTTTCGGTCAATGGCACGCGCGGGACTTTGGAATATGTTGCAAGTTTAAACTTTGGCCAGTTTAATTTTACCGAAGATGGCCAAGAACAGTTTTTTGATGGGATTGGTGTTCAAACACAAGAACGGATCGAAGATATTGACTTTTTTGGCAACCGTCCAAATTTTAACCTGACCTTGACCCATACACCGCTTAATGGACATGTTGGAAATCTGAACCTGTCCGGCAGTCTGTTTAATCGTAACTTTTCAAATAACGAGTTTTTTGATGATCTAACAGCAACGCAAAATGATGGCCGTAGTCGCCTAGATCAGGGCGAAGATGAACTCAGTTATGAAATTGGCGGCGATTATGCTTTTCCGTTGGGCCGGGGTCAACTTAAACTAATTGGACTGTATGGGTTTGAAAATAGTGATGAAACCAGCCGTTTCTTTTTTGTCAATGATGGGCAGACCCCTGAGAGATCAGAATTTGATAACGACACGGATGAAGGCGAATATATTCTGCGCTCTGAATATAATTGGCAAGCAAGCCCTAGGCAAGACTGGCAACTCGCTCTCGAAGGGGCTTTTAATTTTCTCGATAGTACAACGCAGTTCTCTGATGATACGGGCATTGATGATCCCGTAAATGTCCGTGTTGAGGAAGAGCGCGCCGAGGGCAATATCACCCATAGCTGGAAATTATCAGATAAGCTCAACCTCCAGACATCCGCGGGCATCGAATATTCCCAATTGGATGTGACAACAGGAAATGACCCCGCGCGCCAATTCGTTCGCCCAAAAGGATTTATTTCAGCCAGCTACGATACCACGCCGCGCTATACATGGCGGGCTAGATTAGAGCGCGGGGTGGGACAATTGGATTTTGGCACATTTGTCTCCTCGGTAAATCTGTCAGAAAATTTCGCAAATGGCGGGAATGTTGATATTGTCCCTACTCAATTTTGGGATGGCTCGGTCGAAATAGAGCGCAAAGCCACAAAAGGTTTATCGGGAACATTGCGGGCCTTTACGCGTTTGATTGAAGATCCGATTGAACAAATTCTGTTTTTGGATGGCAGCCAAGGGCCCGGCAATCTTGATAGCGCAATAGAATATGGTCTCGAACTCAACGGTACCTGGATATTGGATGAGCTAGTGACCCAAGGCATGCGGATTGAATTTGAGGGTGGATTGAGACGCAGCCGGATTGATGACCCGATTACAGGTGAAGGCCGCCGTATTAATCGAACGCGTTTATGGGACTATGACGTGACTTTGCGCCATGACATTCCAAACACGCCATATGCTTGGGTTGTTTCAGTGGAACAAGACCGGCGGAGCCCTTTTTTCAGGATTAATGAGAGCCTAAATGCCAATCGTTTCCGTCCGCAGCTAAATTTGACACTAACACATAAAAATATATTCGGGATGACATTGGATATACGCCTGCAAAATATCCTCAAGCAACGCATTATTAGATCCAGAGATATTTTTATCGGGGACAGATCAGGTCGTCTTGACCAGAGCGAAGAATTTGATCGTCGCCGCGGACATCGTTTGAGCCTAATTCTCTCAGATACTTTTTAATATCGACAATCTTGATAAGCTCGCAGAATATTTCCGCCCCAGTCACCATTGAATTTTTCAATCAGGCGGTCTGCATTTGTCTTTCCGTTTCGGACAAAATCATCAAGTTCTTGCAAAAATATTGTTTCATTTTCCCCATGCGCATTAAGGCGATTACGAGCATTTAACCCTTCACGCGAGATCGCAAGGGCTGCTACGGCAATGTCTCGAATTGTCTTGTTTCTAAACGGCGTTTGCAATCCCATTTTAGGGACATCGCGGCGCAGTTGAGATCGCTCTTCTTCAGTCCAGTCTTTAACGAGGTCCCAAGCTGTGTCGAGCGCCGCTTCATCATAGAGCAAGCCGACAAAAAAGGCCGGCATTGCACAAAGCTCGCCCCAAGGGCCAGTATCACAGCCGCGCATTTCAAGGAATGTCTTGAGACGCACTTCGGGGAATATCGTTGAGAGATGGTTGTCAAAATCTGAAAGAGACGGCTTTTCTCCCGGAACAACATCTAATTTTCCGTCCAAGAAATCCCGAAAACTTTTCCCTGATGCATCCAGATAGTCTCCATTGCGATACACAAAATACATCGGCACATTGAGGGCGTAATCAACATATTGCTCAAATCCGAAGCCTTCATCAAATACAAAGGGAAGCATGCCTGTTCTGTCGGCATCCGTGTCCAGCCAAACGCGAGATCGATAGGATTTATACCCGTTTAGCTCTCCGTGCATAAAAGGTGAATTCGCAAAAAGGGCCGTAGCGATGGGTTGTAAGGCCAAACTCACACGGAATTTTTTGACCATGTCGGATTCAGAGCTGAAATCTAAATTGGTTTGCACAGTGCAGGTTCTAAACATCATTTCGCGGCCAAGTGTTCCAACCTTTTGCATATATTCGCGCATGATTTTATAGCGGCCCTTGGGCATAATCGGTACGTCTTCCAGACGTGTATCGGGGCGAAACCCTAAGGATATAAACCCAGCCTCAATCTCATCGGCGACTTCCTTCACTTCGCGCAAGTGACGAGAGACTTCAGCGCAGGTTTGATGGACATGTTCGAGCGGCGCGCCGGATAATTCTAACTGTCCGCCGGGCTCTAAAGAGACGGAGGCCCCGTCCCGTTTTAAGGCGATAACATTCGGGCCTTCAAAAACGGGCTCCCAGTCAAATCTTTGCAGGCCTTCAAGGATTGTTTTGATGCCGCCTTCATAGGGGATGGGGGTCAGTTTTTTGAGGCAGAACCCGATTTTTTCATGTTCGGTCCCGATGCGCCACTGCGCCTTTGGTTTATTGCCAGTAATCAAATGTTCGACCATTTGAGATTTGGTATGAATTACAGGAGAGTGTTTAGCCATGTGTGGCCTTTAATCTGGTTAATAGAGCCGGGCAAGCCACTTTCCGAAAAACTAGACGCAGTGCCTCTATTCAAAATTGTTAGGACTTTTCCCCTAATATGACGTTATCATGGGAATATTTTTCAAGTACTCTAGAATAGCTGACAGGAAATAATCGAGAAACAATGGAAATAAGGCGCGCATCGCCTCCGATGAGAATACGGCGTTTTTTCTTGGCGGCGCCTTTTAAGATAACCTGCGCGGCTTTCTTCGGGGACGTGATGGCCATTTTATCAAAGCCGGCATCAAGCTCTTCTCGGTTCGCCCCTTCTGGTAATTTATCAGCAACCGCATTGCGGGCAATATTGGTAGCAATACCACCCGGGTGGACGCTACAAACACCAACACCTGTGCCTTTGAGTTCTTGTGACAAGGTTTCCGTAAATCCCCTTACGGCAAATTTTGAGGCGCAGTAATGGGTTTGGCCTGCATATCCTATAAATCCGAAGACGCTTGAAATATTCACGAGCGTGCCTTTTTTTGACAAGATTTGATTCAAGAAAGCTTTGGACATGCGGACAACGCCCCAATAATTAACATCCATGACTTTTTCCATGGACTCTAATGGCGTGTCGATAAAGTTTCCAACGCGGGTAAGGCCTGCTACGTTAAAAACATAGTCTGCCGCGCCTAAAGTCTCTTCAACTTTTGACGCATAATCAGCGATAGCGGCGGCGTCCGCCATATCAAACACATCGCTCATGACACGGTTGCTGCCGCCGACCATATCAACTGTTTCTGAAAGGCCAGCATCGTTGATATCGGATAAGGCCAGAATTGCGCCCCGCTCTGCGAGGTCTAAAGCTAATGCTCTGCCAATGCCAGACGCCGCGCCTGTAATGACGCAAATTTTGTTATTATATATATCGTTCATTCTGCTGCTAACTTTTCGGTTTGGTTACTTGAAAAGACCAAAGCTCCGTCGTCTATCGGGTCTTGAAGCATCAATTTTTGATCCATTTTATAATTTTGTAAGTTCTGCCATGGATGCCTGTCTCCTTGGCTTGGTAATTGATCAAATACGCGCTGTAAATAACCAGCTTGAAAATCAAGATAGGGCCTGCGAGCCATATTTGCAGGTGCTTGAGGGACAGCCCGCCTATAACCCTTCTCTTTCATATGGTTGATAATCCTGACTGCGAATTGCGAAATTAAGTCTGCCCGTAATGTCCAAGAGGCATTCGTATAGCCAAAGACTGACACAAGGTTGGGGACCCCCGAATACATAATTCCTTTATATCCATAGGTCTGAGAGACATCGACAAGCTTGCCGTCAATAGAAATGTCCGTCTCCCCATTAAACACGACGTTCAATCCGGTGGCCGTTATAATAATATCAGCAGTAAGTTTTTGTCCTGATGCGAGTAAAATTCCATCTTTTGTAAACTGGTCTATATGATCAGTTTCAATGCTGGCGCGACCTTCGCGAATGGCGATGAACATATCTTCATCCGGGATCATACAGACGCGCTGATCCCATGGATTATAATCCGGGTTAAAGTGCTTATCGACGGGATAGTCTGCCCCCAACGCTTTCACCGTATTCTTGCGAAACCATTCTTTAGTCTTTTCAGGCCGCTTGCGCGCGCGTTCATACATTGTACGCGTTATCCAGATGTTTTTGGCGCGGTTGATTTTGAATGCTGTTTTAGGGGGCAATATTCGGCGGAAAAAATTGCCTATATTATCTTTAGATGGGATAGAGGCTACATAAGAAGGCGAGCGTTGCAACATGGTAACATGTGCCGCCTCTTTGGCCAGTTCTGGAACAAGGGTAACCGCCGTTGCGCCCGACCCGATGACGATAATGTTTTTCCCCGCATAGTCAAACCCCTCCGGCCAGTGCTGCGGGTGGATTATATCTCCGTCAAAATTCTCTCGGCCTTCAAAGGTCGGTGTATAGCCTTCCTCATATTTATAATAGCCGGCGGCAGACACGATGAAGCGTGTTTGAAGCTTGCGTGTTTTACGGGACGTTTCGTCTTGAATCGTCAGGGTCCAGAGATCGGTATCGGATGAAAAGTCCAGAGAGATAACTTTTGACCCAAATTGGATATAAGGCGTGATGTCATATTCATTGGCAACGGTTTCGACATAACGCTTAATGCTTGCCCCATCAGCCAAAGTTTTATCGCCAACCCATGGCCGAAAGTCATATCCGAGGGTTAACATGTCTGAATCAGAGCGTATGCCGGGATAGCGAAACAAATCCCAAGTTCCGCCTATTGCGTTTCTGCTTTCTAGGACAGCCAAACTATCATTTGGAAACTCGGTACGAAACCGACAGGCCGCGCCAATGCCGGATAAACCGGCCCCGATTATCACCATGTCATAGTGTTGATCTGTCTTCATGGTTGAAGATATGCAACAAATTGCATAGTCCTACAATAGGGGAATTATATAC
>CAYRMO010000135.1:0-5918 GCA_964425355.1 uncultured Algimonas sp.
TCAAAGCCAGATCAGACCGATAGGTGTCTTTCATCAAAAGCCCGACGGGAAAAAAGGGCATATTATTTTTGGCTATTGATAGTGTCGATTTAAACGGTGCGTCCAAAATCAGAAGTTTGGGCGTTCTTTCAACCGCGAGTTGCGACGCTGCGCCACTTCCCAAGGAGGTACCATAAAAGATAATTCGGTCTGGACTGGCGCCCAGCTCAACAGCTTTGTCATATTGCGCGATCGACGCTTTTAGGATCGCAGACTGGGTTGTTTGGGTCGCTTCATTACCGGGATAGCCTGGATAACCCACAGATAGAACACCATATCCCTGCTCGCGACACGCTTCGAAAATATAACCCAAACTATCAATTGAGGACCCATTGCCGTGAAACACCATAAGGATCGGGGCTGCCTCTCGTTCTGGCTCCGCCCACCAAAATAGTGAGCCATCATCGGCTTTGACTTCAGCCATCCAATTGGGCGGCGCATTATAGTGGTCGCGCGGAAAATAAAGGAGATCACGCTGGAAAATAAATATCGCCAAGAGGATCAGGCAATATATAAGGATTGCGCCAATAAAGAGCCTAATAAGCCATTTCATAAAACCGCTTTGTCGAAAAAATCATCTCTTGTCAAAACCGCAGAGACACGCCACGCTAATTCTATGAAATTTATAACCCAACTGCCCTTAATCTCCGCATTTGCCCTCTCTGCCCTAGCGTGTTCGGCCAATTCAGATCCGGGCGCAGCCGCAAGGCAAGTTGAGGCTGTAAGATTTGATACAGCCGCTATGGACACGCTGCTAAGCCAAGCCGTTGAAAGCGGCGAACTTATTGGTGTGCAAGCCCTCGTCTTTGATGAAGGGGAGGTGGTGTATCGCGGTGTCTTTGGTCTGGGGGACCGAGAGCGCGGAACCGCTTTGACTGAGGATTCGGTTTACCGCGTTTATTCTATGACTAAACCTATGACGGCGGCTTTGATCATGGATCTTGTCGAAGAGGGTCAGTTAAAGCTCTCTGATCCGGCTTCGAAATATGTACCGCAGCTCGCCCAGATGAAAGTTGCAAGCCTCGACGAAAATGGGGTGCCGCAATTTAAAGATCAAAACAGACCGATCACGATAGAGGATCTAATGCTACATCGGGCAGGGCTGGCTTATGGCATTTTTGGCGTGGGTCCAATTGAAGAGGCTTATGCCAAAGCGGAGCTCTTCAATCCCAAAGAGACGATTGCGGATCAAATGGATAAGCTCGCAGCGCTTCCTTTATTGGGGCAGCCGGGCGAGCAATGGTTTTACTCTTATTCAATTGATGTATTGGGCCGGGTTGCGGAAGTCGCGACAGGTCAGACCCTTGGTGAGGCCTTTAATGCGCGATTTTTTGAGCCGCTCGGTATGACGGAAACCGGATTTTTGGTCAGTCCTGAGCAAAAACCGCGCTTTGTGTCTAATTATATGCGCCAAGAGGATGGCAATTTTGTCCTGGCGGAAGATGGTCAAAGCTCGCCATTTGCTGACCCTCAAAATAAATTTGAGTCTGGGGGTGGCGGCTTGGTGTCGACGACTGCGGATTGGCTTAAATTTGCGCAACTCCTTTTGAATGAAGGGAAATATAACGGGGTTCAAATCTTAGAACCAGAATCGATCCGTCTTATGATGACGGATCATACGGGACCAGATTTCCCCTATCTTCTGCCGTGGTTGGGCGGCGAGACTGGTGCAGGTCAGGGCTATGGCGCGTCTATTCAAGTCACGGCAACACAGAAACAACAAATAGAACTGGGCCGATATCCAGGTCAATTTGGGTGGGGTGGGGCCGCGCGCACGAATTTTTGGATAGACCCGGAAAACAATGCGATCGGTATCATTATGTTGCAATTTTTCAGTCCCGTTGACCCCGAAATTCATGATCAGTTTCGAGCTCTGACGCTTGCGCAAACGCGAAATGATGGAATAAATCTCAAAGTTGAATGAAACTTGAGACTTGAATAGATAAGTCATTTTTTGAAATCTTGTTAAGTTGTTGTTATTAAAAGATAATGTTTTAAACCTAACGTTAATAACTTCGTATAGGTTACGTTCATCTTTGTCCTTGTAAGGCCCTGCGAGCACTGCTTATTCGCGCATTGAAATGGAACATGTGGGACCTAGCGCCAATATGCAGTGCTAACCTTTTCCTTATTTTTCTACACGCTGTTGAGGCCATATTTTGGGACGCGTCACAGGCTCGCCATCTCTTCACACAGCCATTAGGCCCCGGATCTGGTGCAATTTGCGTTTTTTAGACTCAGAAATTGGGCCTTTCTCGCCCATTTTCTGAGAGCTTTCGGGCTCTTCAACGCAAAATGCACGAGTGCGGGGTGACAGATTTGTTTCAACATACCGTCGTGTCGAACCTCTCGATAAACACCCGATGTCGTCCCGCACGGAAGGGCATGTCGATAGACATGGCTTGTAGATGCGGGATCTGTCCTATGTAACTGATTTGGCTTGGGCGCGTATGCGTTAGGTCTGGGTCACGGGCGTATATGATTCTTTAGTCAGATCATATTTGGGTTTAACTTCTCGAAAATTGCGATAGCTGCATCCAAATTGGACCGCCATGACGTCTTAGGGGTATAATCTGAAATAAAGGAGACGATTATGGAAGCCATTTTAGTGCCTTTGGGGTTGTTCGCCGCCATTCCGCTAACTGTTTGGGCGGTGAGTGCCTATCGCCACAAAACCCACAAAGAAGCCCTCGGCGTTATGAAAAATATGGTCGATAAGGGCGAAACACTTAGCCCGGAAACTATTCGAGCTTTGGGGATTCGCCCGCGTCGTAAACATAGTGATCTGCGGGTTGGCTTGGTCCTGATGGCGATTGCCTTTGCGACCATATTAATGGGCGGCGCCATTCCGGAAAAAGAGGCTCGTCAAGTTATGGGCGGTATTGCCATGTTCCCGCTCTTAGTGGGTGTTGTCTATACGGGGCTTTGGGTATTTATCGGCCGCAAATCGCCCCAAGACTAGACATTTTAACAGAGGCCACATTTGAAACCCTGGTTCGCACCCATCAAGGTGCGATCCGGAACTTTCTGCGTCGTTTGACCAAAGAGACCGCCATTGCTGATGAGTTGGCGCAGAAAGCCTTTCTCAAAGCCTTTCAAACCCGGGATAACCTACGAGAGTTTGAGGCGGCGAAATCATGGCTGTTTAAAATTGCCTATCGGACCTTTCTGGACCATGTCCGGAAAGAGGCGCGCCGTCGGGACCTAATGGCGGGAGATCTGGATTTTGATCGAAATGTCTCGGGCGAGACCCCGCAAGCTCCCGATGGTCTTAAAATGGATATTACGAAAGCCATGGATAGGCTTTCCCCGGATTGTCGTGCTGTCGTTATCTTATGCCTGGCCCATGGGATGAGCCAGTCTGAGGCGGCTGATGCGACAGGTCTCCCGATCGGGACGGTTAAGTCCCATGTCCTGCGCGGCAAAGAAAAACTTCGCACTTTCCTTTCAGCTTATGAAACGGTAAAAACATGATGATGCAAAACCCTGAAGACAATTTATTTAGAGACCTCCTCTCGGATTACGCCGCGCCCATTGAGGATGACGGATTTACGAAATCTGTAATGCGGTCGATAGAACACGAGAACCCATCTCGATCTTCGAACCTGCGTCGGGGTTTGATTTTTGGGGCCTGTGCAATTGGCGGGCTTATGGCTGCGATCCAGCTTCCTGGACTTTTTAGGTTGATGGGTCAGACATTTTCACCTGATTTGGTATCATTAAGCAGTTTGGGTCAATCATCCTGGATGTTAGGCGCGATCACCGTCGTGGGCCTATTGCTTATTTGTGCTCTGGATCAAAAAACATCGGAATTGTTTTAAACAAACGTTCTGGCCTTTAAATTTCATGCATAAAAAACCGCGCCTCAATGAGACGCGGTGAAGTTTTAAAGCGTTGTCTAAAGATCTATGGGATTGGCGACAAAAGCTCTGGCGCAGTGACGAGTTGTCTGACGCCGTGGCTTTTCTTTTCATTAAAGACATTGCCGGATTTGGCCCAGGCATCGAGCGAGGCAATATCAAGCTTTTGACATTGTGGGCGTACGGACCAGTTCACCTTAAAGGGTGAGCAAACAGATTGCGTATAGCTTGGACCTGTTGTTGAGCCCAGGAAGACAACAGGATCGCCTGTTCCCGTTGGGATGGCTTTAGGTTGGTGTAAGCCGTTTACCTGATTGCCCTGATAGGCATAATCCATGAAATTGGCAGCACCTCGATCATTGACGACCAAAAAGACCTGTGTCTCAACACGCAAAGATGGGTTTTCACAGCCTTCTGGCACACAAGCGCCAAGACTTTCGCCGGGTGTTGCGTCACAGGTTGTATGAACCCAGTGAACTTCGATTGTGTCCCCGGATTTCACCTTGCCAAAACTGCCATCATATGGGGCAAGCTCGGCGTCTGTCAGATCACCTGTGCCATTACAGGCATATCCGCCATAATCCGTGGCATTTACAAAGGTCGAAAAGCCCGGACCTTTATGTTCGGCATTGGTGTGGGTGTGAATATTGCAGAGATTCATCTCTGTACTGGCTGGTGCCCAGGGGAAGCTGACCGGGTTTATACCGGTGACCGATGCGATATCACGCGGCGTTTGCGGGCCCATATCGACACAAAGGTCTTCGGACATGGCCTCTTTTGTCGCCGACGAGGCCTCTTTCGCAGCTTCACCGGCTTTGCTTGCCGCGTCATCTGTTCCGCCACAGGCGGAAAGTAAGAGCGCGCTGGCGCCTAGAATAAGTGTGGTTTTTGATAGAATCGACAAGATAAATCCCTCTCAAGCGTTTATTTCTCACTGCTCGAATCGCAGCTAGACGTAATTGATACGCAAAACTTTAGGATTGGTTTTCAAAAGGGCATCTAAATTTTGGGTGATCTCGGGTCTGTGATGAGAATGTCTCCCCTATATATTCCTTTGAGACGCCCCCTATATATAATGTATATAGCATTGATCTTTGTGCGTAGGAATCGCTGCAAATAAATCCCGCTTGGCAGTGTTATATCATCTCTCCAGGGGTCAAAAACACGCCTGATAGGCGCATGGATTGATTTTTTTACCTTTTTATGATAGTGCGAGCTTTCGAAATTTGAACTGGATAGGTCTTTTAGACGTTAGGAATCGCTTAAGACTCTCAAAAATCCAGGGAATTTCAGGGGAAATTGTCGAAACGTGGGTCTTAAACCTACGGTTTTACGAAGGTTTTTGGTGGTCAGCGGCTTAAAGCTGCAAATAACCGCATTTTTTCGCACTTTTTGCGAAAAAACTTGTTGCGGAAAAAAAATCACCCCCCTATAGAGCGCTCCTCGCTGAGAGACACATAGTCACTCGGAGAGACGCGGAGCCCCGCTATCCAAGCGGGGCTTTTAATTTGGAAGCGATCTAATTGTTTCCTTGCTGTTTGACATCGTGAATATTGGGAAGAGAGACGCAGGCGGCGTTTGGCTGTGAGCGTAGTTGGTAACAACGCGCAACACAAATGAACGACTGTTGTCTGACGTTTCTTTTCAAGAAGTTATGACATTGCTTGGTTTGTCGAAATAAAACTCTGTTTTAAATCGACGAATTGAGGAACTCGTAATTTTCTTTGAAACGCACAAACGCTTTAAATATTTATATTTAAAACGTCAGTGAATAACGACACAGTCGGATCACTCTCAACCTGAGAGTTTGATTCTGGCTCAGAACGAACGCTGGCGGCGTGCTTAACACATGCAAGTCGAACGAGAAACTACCTTCGGGTAGCAGACAGTGGCAGACGGGTGAGTAACGCGTGGCAACCTACCTTTCAGTACGGAACAACAGTTGGAAACGACTGCTAATACCGTATACGTCCTCCGGGAGAAAGATTTATCGCTGATAGATGGGGCCGCGTTAGATTA
>CAYRMO010000136.1:0-5911 GCA_964425355.1 uncultured Algimonas sp.
TTAATCTAGATATGACTCAGTCTTGGGCTCGACCCAAATAGGTGTAGAGTTCGGGTAGTAAACCTGCATCTCCGACAGCAATAACGCGACCCCCATTTGCAGCGCTACCGCCTTCCCAATTGGTCAATTTTCCGCCTGCACCTTCGACAACTGGGATAAGGGCCCGAACATCACAAGGTTTCATGCCGGCTTCGATGATAATATCCATTCGACCTTCAGCAAGGAGACCATAACCCAATGCGTCGAGGCCCAATCTTTGAAAACGGGCACCAGACCCGATGATTTTATAGGCGGCGAGTTCTCCAGGTTTGAACATGCCGAATGGTGCCGTACAGCCTAATACGGCCTCTCTGATTTCGGCACATGCAGAGGATTTGAGATCTCTCGACTGGTCATTGGTCTCAAGCCAAGCCTTGGATATGCCGTCACCGATTTGCCCAATATAGCGTTGTCCCAGCGCGGGAAGGTCGATCATCCCTAAGCGCGCCTCTCCCTTATAAGATAGCGCAATAAGCGTACTCCAGACAGGCACACCCGCAATATAGGCGCGGGTGCCGTCAATGGGATCAAGCGTCCACGAGAAATCATTTATGCCCACATGATCAGGTAATTCTTCACCCTCAATAGAATCCTCGGGAAAGGCGGTTCGAATAGCGACGCGCAAGGCTTTCTCGGCCTCGATATCGGCCTGCGTTACAGGATCATAATCCGATCCACTGGCTTTATTTTGAATGTTTTTTGGATCTGAAAATAGATCAAGCGTGATAGCGCGGGCAATTTTCGACAAGTGTTGAAAATAATCGAGGCGCTCATTGATTGCGGATAAGACTGTCATATCCGCGCGCTATCAAGCTTATGCGGGTTTGTCTATTGTGCAACCAGTCTAAGGCTAGGCTTTGTGGCGCCCTCAAGCGACTTTGCAAGATCTAGCAAGTGCTTTCGAGGCGTTTCGCCCATGGCATAATAAGCCCGCACCAAATCCATTGTTTCTTTGCGGGATAAAACGTCAGGCGCGATAACATCTGGATCTGATTCAGCCGAGAGGGGATCATTAGAACTCAAACCTTCATAAAAATACTGGATAGGAACTGATAGAGCTTCTGACAATTCAAATAAGCGCGCAGCAGATACGCGGTTCGCGCCGCACTCATATTTTTGGATTTGCTGGAACCGAATACCAACTTCTTCCGCTAGGGATTGTTGTGTTAGCCCCAATAGGCGACGGCGACGTCTTAAGCGTTTTCCAACGTGAAGGTCGATATCACTGGTCATAATTTTTCCTCGGCACAAATATGTCTTCGCCTAAAAGGAGAGCAAGTCTTATGCCAAATCGTGCAATGTGCGAAAAATTAGACTCAGAAATTGAGCCCTATTCGCTCATTTTTTGAGGTTTGTGGGGGTTTAACTTATCTCAAAATGCACGAGCGCGTCTCGGGAAAAAGAGACCGTGCTTGGGTGTCAAAGTCGGTGATCGCAAAAATCTATGTGATTTTATTGAGCGGCTAAACCCTGAGGGATCGCCTGATCAATGATTTGACCGATAATCAATTCCAAATTGCCGGCAAGTGTTTCATATCCCGCTTTTTTCGGCGTTAGGGTAACCGGGTTAACATAGAGGTCTCGATTAACCTCGATTTGAATCGCCTCAACCCCATTTGATGTATCGCCATAATGGCTGGTGACGAAACCGCCTGCATAGGGATAATTTATACCGACCGAATAGCCGTGACTTTGGAAAAGCTTGCGAAAGCTACTAAGTGTATCCGGGTGGCAAGATGTACCAAAACGGTCACCAAGAATGATATCTGGACGACGGGACCCCATGGGTGCGAAGCCTGGCATAGAATGACAATCAATTAAGAGGGCTTGTCCGAATCGAGAGCGGCTCTCAGATATCAACGTTTTCAAGGCCTCATGATAAGGCGTGTAGAGCTTTTCCAATCGTGCCTTCACATCGGCTTTCTTCGGCAGGGTGTGATAGATAGGGAGCGCTTCACTCAGAAACGTAGGCACAACCCCGAGCCCTGCCGCGGCCCGCGGTGTCGGTTGATGAAGGGTTTTGGCTGGGTCCAAATCTACCCATTGTGTCGGAAGCTCGTCTTCAGATCGATTCACATCCACAATAACACGTGGAAATCTGGCCTTTAGGAAAGGTGCGCCAAAATCAGATGCGGGCTGAAAAAGCTGATCAATATAGATATCTTCATTGCGCCGTAATTGATTGGCGGTCAGTTTGGCGTTTTCCAATAATGAGTCAGGATAGATTGACCCCGAATGTGGCGATGCAAATATGATCCCAGCGCGCCATCCGCCTATTTCTGCCTTCGGGTAGTCAATAACATGGCCAGGCAAATATGGGTTTAAGTCTTCTTCTGTTTTTTTCGAACGTTTGAATCGCATAATTTCGTAACTATAAGCATATTCTGTCTTGTGTCGTTAGACAATATTAAGGCCTCGTGGATAAAAACCTGCATGATTGGCGTGTGAGTTGCATCATCCAATCTCGTTCAAGATTTTGTTTCAAAACGGAAAAATAAGACATGGCCACCATTCTCTACGCCGAAGATGATGACGCAATGCGTAAGTTTTTTGAGAAAGCGCTCGAAAAAGCAGGTCATCATGTCATTGCTTGCGCCGATGGAGAGCGTGCGCTTAGAGCTCTACGATTCGCAGATGGCGCATTTGATATGCTTTTAACAGACATCATGATGCCTGGTCTGGATGGGATAGAATTAGCCAAACAAGCTGAAATATTATCGCCTGGGATCAAAATCATGTTCATCACAGGGTTTGCGGCCGTTGCGATGGAAGATCAGGATGCCAGCACGCAAACAGTCTTGTCTAAACCCGTTCATCTTCGTCAATTAGTTGAAGAAGTTGATCGCTTGATCGCGGCCTAAACTCAGCTCTATTCGAACCTCCCCAAGGGGATTTCCAAGGGGATTTCCAAGGGACCTATGGGTAGATCACCCTTCTACTGTCAATTGATAGCAGCTGTCGCCGCGCGTTGAGGATGTTCCTCTAACATTCCCAGCATCATAGGCTTCTATGATATAACTGCCCGCAGACAACGTCCCCTCAAAGATCTCCGGCGCGTCGGCATTTGTGACGGCACGATGTAATCTCACACCCGCTTTCCAGATATTGAAATCCGGGTCTCGGAGCTTGTCTTCACCGATTTGAGATACAGTGATTGTTACGTCCTGATCCCGATCTAGATTTAGGAAGATAAAATCACGATTGCCAAGCTTATTAAAAACACCCGCATCATCAAGAGAACAAAAGCTGGTGGCTTCACCATTTAACACGACAGATTTATAGAGTGGTAAGGCCGTCTGGATAGCCCCGTTATTTTCTTCTTGATTTCCTTTTTCACCTTGGCCTGAAATATTATGGGTCTCGAGCAGCGTATCGATTTGAAAATCAGAGATCTCCCCATTCGCTTGTAGGGCGTCTGTAAAGGCGAAAATAGTCGTAAAGACGGGCGTGTTTTTATAGGTTTCGCTTGTCATAGCTCGGTAGATTGGGCCGAGACCTGCAGCAATTTCATCGCCTTCGTCTAAATCTCGGTCATAAATGTCATAAATGATGGCGCCTATAGAGGCCTCATTAAACCAGCCTGGACTCGTCAAATTTGGTGTTTCGATATTAAATGAAAACCCGTCAGATTGCGAGGGACCAAAACTATCGCGATAAATTGGGTCGTCTGTCAAAATCGCCGACAGAGCATTGCTCCACCCTTCACTAAGGGCCACGCGTGGATCGAGTCGATCTGTCAATGAATGCAGCCCTCCAATTGTATCTGAGCGCGATATTTGATGTTCAAAATAATGTCCCCATTCGTGCAAAATGACATGGGAATCAAATTCATCAGTGTCGGCATCTTCCTGCCCCACGACAAAGATTGCGCCGCTATCACCGTCCTCAATATAGGCCGATTTGCCGATATGACCGATACGCCGGTCTCCTCGCGTCGTGATATTATTGGTGCTCCAATGTATCTCGAGCGGCGGGAAGTCCAGCTCAGGATCTATTGCTGCAAAACTCGTCATGGCCGTGTAGATATTGTCTAGGATT
This sequence comes from uncultured Algimonas sp., assembly GCA_964425355.1. GTDB lineage: Bacteria > Pseudomonadota > Alphaproteobacteria > Caulobacterales > Maricaulaceae > Litorimonas. The sequence goes on from CAYRMO010000136.1 coordinate 4,078, forward strand.
GCAAAAGGTGCCGCCGCGCGCGTGTCACCATAAGATAGGCCTGTCCAACCATGAGCGGCATGTAAATCGCGTATTTGTTCAGAGCTCGTCCCCGCGTTCAAAAGCTCACCTTGCAAAATATAAAGGGCATTTCCGTTTGTATTATCAGAAACCGTAACATCCCATTGATTTGCGCTATGGGAGACGAGCTGAGCTTTGACCTGAATACGTATGTCGGTTCCCGCATCGACAGATAGTTGATATTCTCCATTCGCGTCCAGGATAGTACTATCGATAATCTGCCCGGCGCCGGAGACAGCCTCGATCACTGTTCCTCTTACGGGCAGAATGGATGTATTGGTAAAATCTAGAGAGGCGGATTGCGTGTGGCGCACGCGATCATATGTAACTTGTCCTGAAAGCGTAACTTTACTGATCGGTGGGGGCGGCGGAGGAGAGGCTTGTTGATTTGAAGGTGTTGATCCGTCTGACCCGCCTCCACATGACACGATCATTAGGGCTGAACAGGCTAGCATTAATGTCTTGTATTTTGGCACATCTCATCCTTTGGGTTTACACCAGAGAAGGTGCAATTGAGGTGCCAGTAGCCGCTAAATTAATAGAGTTTTTACATATTTGAACTGGAAATGAATAATTTCCGACTGGGGATGCGCAAGTTTTTGTTAACCATAATTCTTATCATTTTGACGCATTTTTTCGCGGATTTTCATTTTTTGATTGAGTTGTAAAAGAACGAAAAGTCGAGGAGGTTGGCTCAATAATTTTTAAATAATTGCTTGGCGCAGCGATGTAAGGAGTGTGGGAGCTCACTATGCTGTTAAGGAAAAATTGGGGTCTTAGGACTCCATCGGCAAAACGACGTCTTATTGCAAACGTCCTTACAAAAGTTAGTCTACCGATTTTACGATCGGACTTATGACGACCCCGGCCTTTGCTGGGCCCTTTGATTGTGATGGAGAAATCTACCAAGTTCAATCTGGGCAATTGCGTATATTCAATACATTTACGTCTTCATATGAAGATATCGGGTCTCTGCAAGGCGGCTATAATGCGACAGGATTCAATATTCTGGACAATTTCGCCTATGGGGCTCGGAATAATAATGTTATCCGAATTCACGCTGATGGCACCATAGAGAACGTACATAATATTGGATTTAACTCCTTTGCTGATGACGTAGATCAAAATAACACAATTTGGCTCCGACGAACGGCCACTCAATATAGAGGTATTGATCTGGATTCTGGCGCGCAGACAACATTAAACCTAACAGGCCAAACGCAAAATGTAGCGGATTTTGCCTATTTTCAAGATAGTGGCACCGAATATTTAATTGGATATGCTGCTGGTAGATCTCAAATAGTTGAATTGCCTGGAGGCAACACACGCCGCGTAGATGTTGCTAACTTACCGACAGGTACCTATGGCGCGACCTGGACTGATTTCAACGGACGTATTTTTACATTTCTTAACTCGACGGGAGGAATCTATGAAATTTTTGATCCTCTGAGCAGTAACCCGAGCGCGGTTCTAGTCGCTCAAGGTGAGGCAAGTGGCAGCAATGATGGTTTTTCATGTAACCAAGCGACATTTCCAAATTTGCCACCTATCGCAATCGATGATGATTTCACAACTTTGGTCAATACGGATGTAAATGAAAACCTATTGGTTGATAATGGAAATGGGGCCGACTCTGAGCCTGAAAATGATGTCATAACGGTAAATCAAACCCCTATCACGCAACCGGCGAATGGGACTGTAACGATTTCGGCGAATGGATGATGCCATCTATGACCTGACAGAGAAACTCTCTATCGGTGGTAAATATGGCTTC
>CAYRMO010000137.1:0-5858 GCA_964425355.1 uncultured Algimonas sp.
ACGATCCCGAAGCATCCAGGAGATTCTGGGTACAAGACCCAGAATGACGAAGATTGTTGATTTGGGGTCAATCGCCCAATCGGAGAAAAAGTATATTCAAACACTCTTCGTTTTTGTGGTTTCAGTTCAGTTTTAAAGAATGTACGTTTACGTCGTTTCAGTGCATTTTGAAAAAATGCACATAGCTTGTCCCTAGGACCTCCTGGGTCTCACATTTGTAAACCGAACTGGCACCCCTGCACGATCCCGAAGCATCCAGGAGATTCTGGGTACAAGACCCAGAATGACGAAGATTTTTGTTTTGGGGGCAGCCGCCCATGTCAGGAATATGTTCTAATCTGCAACCGAAACTGCATTACTCCGCAATTTCAGCCCTATCCATATCCCTCAAAGCTTCATCAAGCTCGCCAAATTATTACGAATAAAATTTGCTAGAGAAATTTTCTTTATATGGCTCGCTTCCGTGACCGAAAGGAATTTTTAGCTCATATCAGCAGCTTTTTCCCGCAAAATAAACTTCTGGATTTTTCCAGTCGACGTTTTGGGTAATGTCTCGAAAACAACTTTTGTTGGGCATTTGAAATGCGCCAGAAGAGACCTGCAATGCTCTATGATCTCATCTTCACTGGCTTCATGTCCGGGCTTTAATTCAATAAATGCACAGGGTGTTTCTCCCCATTTCGTATGGGGAGCAGCAACCACGCTGGCGACAGCAACTGAAGGATGTTTATAGATCGCACCTTCAACTTCGACGGACGATATGTTCTCTCCGCCGGAAATGATGATATCTTTTGAACGATCTGTTAGCTCTATATGGCCGTCGGGATGTCGGATGCCGAGATCGCCTGTATGGAAATGTCCGCCGTTAAAGGCAGCTTCAGTTGCCTCAGAGTTTTTCAAATACCCCTTCATGACAACATTTCCGCGAAACATAATCTCGCCCATGGTTTTCGCGTCAAAAGGCGTTTCTTCCAAGGTTTTTGGATCGCGAACAGACAGCTCTTCGAGGACGGCATAGTTCACGCCTTGGCGGGCCTTTCTCTCTGCGCGTTCGGGGCCAGACAATTCATCCCAGTCAGGCTTCCACGCGCAAATAGCCGTTGGACCATAAACCTCGGTTAGGCCATATACGTGGGTTACCTGCACGTTTAAGTCGTCAGCCTTTTTCAGGATCGCTGCAGGCGGGGATGCACCTGCCGTCATAAATTCAACGGACCGCTTTAATTGAGACTTTGTTCGTTCTATTTCCGACAGCCATTCATTGAGGACAATCGGTGCGCCGCACATATGGGTGACATCATGTTTGTTCACGGCCCCTAATATGGTTTCGCCCGTCAGTTTACGTAGGCAAATATTTAGTCCGGCTTTTGCAGCGATCGTCCAAGGAAAACACCAACCATTGCAATGGAACAATGGCAAGGTCCATAAATAGCGAGGATGCGCAGGTAACGACCACTCGATTGCATTTCCCAGAGCGTTTAAATAGGCGCCGCGATGATGATAGAGCACGCCTTTAGGATTCCCCGTTGTGCCAGATGTATAATTCAGCGCAATCGTATCCCATTCGTCCTGTGGTCCGTATTCTGTGACCTCAGGAGAGGCTTCCAAGATCAATTTTTCATAGTCCAGTTCTGATCCGTCCAGAGATATTGGAAAGTCTTCGTCGTGAACAACAATAAGTTTCGGCGGATTGGGGAGAAGTGCCAGCGCTGATTTCGCGGTTTCATATAATGCCGCATCAACAATGAAGAGCTTTGCCTCGCTATGTTCCAGAATGAAGGCGACGCCAGCGGCATCAAGGCGCGAATTAATCATATTCAACACGCCGCCAGACATAGGGACTGCGTAGCTCAGCTCGACAGATGCCGGTATATTTTGGGCTAATACGGACAAGGTGACATTTTTTTGAATCCCAAGCGCCGCTATGGCATTGGCAAGTCTTGCGCACCGATCAAAAGTTTCCGCCCAATTATATAGTTTGTCCTTAAAGGCGATTGCGGGCATTTCAGGAAAAACATGAGCTGTCCTACGAATAAGCGAGACAGGGGATAGGGGCGTGTAATTTGCGCGCCGCTTTCCCATTCCGGTATCGAAAATGCTCTCTTGCCCAGTCTCAGACATAGCTCATCTCCCTCAAAGCTTCATCAAACTAGCGAGGTTATTTCTTTGCATATCGCTGGAGCCGCCAACAATCGGCATGCCCAGTAGGTCCCGCACATGCCGCTCCATTTCGTAAGCATCAGAGAGACCGTAAGCTCCCATGACCTGTTGACAAGCGACACCAATTTCGACGCCCATATCGGCGGCGAATAATTTGGCCATGCTGGTTTCGATCGAACAGACGCGCCCTTCATTGGCGAGCCAAGCCGCGTGATAGAGCATATGTCGGGCGGCTTGCCATTTGGTTTTTGCGGTGACCAATTTATGACGAATGGCCTGATGTTTTGAAATAGGCTTACCGAATTGCTCGCGTTCTTGGGCATAGGCCCAGGCTTCATCAATGGCCGCACGCGCGACGCCAAGGGCCACGGCGGAAATCTCTAATTTTTCGACATCAAGGGCTCTACCCGCCAGTAATTCCCAGCCACGGTTCCACATTTCTGTGCCGCCAACAATATAGCTTGATGGGAGTTCAACATTGTCAAAATAGACATCTTGACTATGGGTATAGCGAATATTGGAATGCTCAATATCATGCATCGTGATACCGGGCGTATCGGTCGGGATCAGAATGAAACTTAGGTTTTTATAGCGCGCCTCGACGTCACCAGAGCGCACAAGGCAATAAATATAATCGGCCCAATCCGCGCCCGTGCACCACCGTTTCGCCCCGTTAATGACGACTTTATCGCCTTTTAACTCTGCGCGCGTTTTCACACTGGCGAGGTCCCCGCCAATATCAGGTTCCGTTAGGCCATAAGACAAAAATATCTCACCCCTCGCTATTTTGGGGAGGTATTCGGCCTTTTGTGCATCGCTGCCATTATGGGATAGGTTCACACCGCCATAATAGGCTGTGTGAATATAGGGGCCCGCCAAGACCATGCCGCCGCGTGATAATTCTTCGATCACCGCAACAGATGCGACCAGATCGATCCCTGCCCCGCCATATTCCTCTGGAACCGCGAGCCCTGTATATCCCAGCGCGTTGAACTTGGCATAGACGTCTCTGGGCCATGTGGCTTGACGGTCCCATTCAATGCGCTTTTCACGCGGCATATGGTCTGCGATGAAACGCTGAATTTGGGATCGTATATGGCCAATATGGTCTGGCTCATCTGCAAATGTTTGAAACGCCATGACCTAATTCCCCTTTAAATCTGGTTTTCTTTTTTCGCGAAATGCGGCGACGGCCTCGGCGCGGTCTTTAAGGGCATTAGATACGGTTTCATATCCAATGGAGGCATCCATCATTTGCGCGGCGAGCGCCCGAAGCGGAATGTTGGTGACCGTTTTTGTCCAGCGAACAGCCCATTTCGGATTAGCTTGTAACTTCCCAACCATCTCTGTGACTTTCTTGTCGAGCTCAGCCGCAGGGACCGCATAGTTGATAAGACCCAGATCCACGGCCTCTTTCGCCGTCAGCATGTCGCCCGTCATCAAAAGCTCTTTTGCCCGCGCATAGCCAATGAGTTGTGGCCAGATGACCGCCCCGCCATCGCCCGCCACAAGACCAACTTTGACATGCGGGTCGCCAATCTTTGCGGTCTCATCTGCGATGATTATGTCGCATAGCAAAGCAATCGTCGCGCCCAAACCGGCGGCCGCGCCGTTTAACCGACATAGAATTGGTTTTTCCATTTCGAGTAAGGTGCTGACGATACGTTTAGCGTCCCAGGCAATGGCGCGGAACTTTGCTGGGTCATCGATTTGATCTTGAAACCAGTCAAAATCTCCGCCGGCGCAAAAGGCGCGGCCCTGACCCGTCAAGATAATGATATCGCTGGTCGTATCCCGCTGTAGATCTGTAAACAAGCGCGCCAGTTCATCATGCATCGGGCCATCGACGCCGTTTACAGGATGATCCGAGTCAAAGGCCGCCGTTAAGACCGCGCCGTCTCGATGAAATGAAAACCGGGAATATTCGGTTTGTTCGATATTAAAGGGTTCAGACATTTATGCGCCTCCAATCTTAACAAGACGCCGCCCGAAATTTTCGCCTCTGAAAAGCCCGCAAAAAGCGGCGGGTAAATTTTCCATGCCCTCAAAAAACTCTTCTTTGAAAACTAGTTTTTCAGACCGGATTAAGTCGCTGATTAAGCTTTGGGCTTCGGGGAAATTAGGCATATCATCAAAAACAACAAGCCCCTGCATGGAGAGCCTACTTCCAATAAACTCAACCGTGTTTTTAATCCCGTGACGGTCCTCAACTGGGACATTATAATCCGCGACTTGTCCCGAAACGATGATCCGGCCATTTCTTCGCATCATTGGAATGACGAGGTCGATCATCGCATTGCCGACATTATCAAATAGGACATCAACGCCCTTAGGACAGGCTGTAGCAATCGCCGCAGATAGATCGCTCTCAGTCTTGTAATTTATGGCGGCATCGAAACCGGCTTGTTGTGTAAGCCAATTACACTTTTGATCGGTTCCGGCGATACCCGTAACAGAGGCCGCGCCCCAATGTTTGGCAAGTTGCCCTGCCGTCGCGCCCACGGGACCTGCCGCCGAGGTGACCAGAACATGATCTCCGGCTTTAAATCGTCCGACCCGTTTAAGCCCAAAATAAGATGTCATGCCTGGTATGCCAAGAAGACCCAAAAATAGAGATGTGGGAATATCAGTTTTTGGGAGTTTGATCGCGAAGCCTCGACCCGCAAAAATACTATGGGTCGCCCAAGCCCCGCCCATTGTGACCATATCTCCAATTTTATAATCTGGATGACGGCTTTCTGTCACTTGCCCAATGACAAAGCCGCCGATCATCTCGCCCAATTTGACAGGTGGTGCATAACCGGTCTTTCCCGATAGGCGCGAGCGCATACCAGGATCAACAGACACAAAATGATTTTCGGCAATGAATTGCCCGTCTTTAAGTTCAGCCATTGGCACTTCGCCAAACTCAAAATCGCTTGTTTCTGGCAGGCCATGAATGTGATTTTTCAGGGAAACATATCGGATTGTATTTGTCATTCTGAGGATCTTTCTATCGGCGCAAGGCTTTACAAATAAGTCGTATCGGTTGGCACGTCCAAGAATAAACGCCCGATAGGTTCTAGGCTGGATTCATTGACCATCATATGTTGGGTCACAACATGTATATCGCGAAATTGTCGTTGGATCGGGTTTTTGAGATAAACAGAACTTCCGCCCGCCAGCGTATAAAGCTCCGTGACGATATCAGCGCAAGTTTGGACCGCATGGGTTAGGGCAAGACGCAAATCCCGCCTTGCATTGATGGACGGTTCCCCGCCCTGCTGCACTTCATCCCATAATATATCGATGGTGTCATAGACAAATAGCTTGGCGGCGCGTAGCCGCGCTTCTGATTTGGCTATGGTTATTTGAGAGGTCGCACGTCCGGCAAGGGCTTTGCGACTACCCTGAGGGGTTTTGGCCTTGGCAAGGGCGATCACGCCGTCGAGGCTGGCGCGCGCAATGCCTAACGCGACCCCCGCTATTCCAATCGGGAGAAATCCAAAAAGCGGGAAGCGGTTAATCGGCACATCGGGGCGGTCTGACTGCTGCGCGTCAAAAACGCGGCTGGCTGGGACAAATATATCGGTCGCCGTAAAGTCTGTCGACCCACTGCCTTTCAGGCCGCTCACATGCCAGGTGTCAAGAAGCTCGATCTGATCGCGGTCCATAAAAAACGTCCGTTGATCAGGGGTTCCACTTTCCAGCATTTGAAA
>CAYRMO010000138.1:0-4214 GCA_964425355.1 uncultured Algimonas sp.
ATGCGATGAGTGCGTTAAAGCTGGGGCAGGCGCGTGCGGCCTGTATTTTAGCGGCCACGACAAGCGGGATAAATGTGGGTGAATATGCGGCGCGGCTTGTCAAAAAATCTGTGGTCGGAACAGGCGCTGCCGATAAGGCACAAGTCGCCCATATGATGAACCTGCTATTGCCTGGCGCCAATGTCAAAGCGGGCGATGCGGCAGATGCATTGGCCATCGCCATGACTCATGCTAATCATTTGGGCGTGCTTAGGTAAGGTGTCCAACCTAATATCTTGGATCGTCGATTTCATAGAGATTTTTGACGGAAATCCGCGACACGCTTTCCCGACCCTTTTGATCGACCGCCACGACGCGGTAAAATCCTGGGGTTTCAGGACGCCAAATGGTTGTACCGTTTTGATCGGGTATGAGTTTTTCATTGACGTAAAAGCGGACATCACCATTTTGCGCGCGCGCGGAAAAGGTAAAGCCTCTGGCTTGATCTCCGAATTCAGCAGATAAGAGCTCTGCCTTATGCGGCGGAAACAAAATTTGCGGCGCGACATCGCTATAGTCTGCAACCGATTTGAGACCCTTGGGCGCTTCCGAGTCAGCCAAGAAAGGTGAATTATCTAATTCGCGCGGCAGCGCTGTCATGGCTTCAAATAGAATTGGGGCGGCAGCAATACGACCCGTTATCCCGTCTCGTGGTGTGCCGTCTGGGCGACCAACCCAAACGACAATCGTCCAGTCAGGCGTATATCCAGCAGCCCAGGCATCGCGAAACCCATATGACGTGCCGGTTTTATAGGCAATGATTGGCGCGGTGTCTGAAAGCCACCCTGGAACATGGCCATCTGGTGTTGGCGCTTGGCGCAATATATCTGTTATTTTGTCAGCGGTTTTTTCGCTAACAAACCAAACGGGCTCGCCCGTGGGGTCGTTTTCACGCCATCTTAGGGGCCGTGCTTTTCCGTCATTGGCGAGAGCTGCATAGCCAACCGCCAGATCATTAAGGGTAACACCTGCGCCGCCCAGGGCTAGGGCCAATCCTGTATCCTTTGAGGCCCCACCAAGTCTGGCGATATCCATACCCAGAGCGTCAAGACGGGTTTCAAAACGCTCACTGCCGACCTTATCCAAGACAACCACGGCCGGCACATTCAGGCTATGGCGTAGGGCTTCGTGGATGCGGACTTTGCCATAATAACGACCATCGAAATTTTCGGGCTGGTAACTCCCAAACCGTGTCGGGGCATCATTGATCAGGGTTGAAGCTGATAATAATCCGTCATCCATAGCCAGCCCATAGATAAAAGGTTTGAGTGTTGATCCTGGTGAGCGATAACGCCGCGTCATATCCATCCATCCGGCTTGGCGGTCTCGACCGCCCGAGCCAATATGGGCGCGGACTGCCATAGTCTCATTTTCAATGACCGTAATCGCCATATTCACAAATTTCGGATGGTCTTCGAGATAGGTCTGCGCGATCTGTTCAATATCGCTTTGCATATAGGGATCGATCGTCGAGGTGATGATTTTATTGGGTTCCTTGATCGCATTGGCCGTCAGCCAGGCTTTTTGCGGAATAGGGTCTTTGCGAATAACAACATCCAGAGAGCGGGCTTCTGTGCTTTCGACCTCTGTGATCAGACCAAACCGCTCGAGTTCTTTGAGAATTTTATTTCGGCCCTTTTTGGCGGCCTCGGGGCGCAGGTCGGGTCTGCGGGAATCTGGGGCTTGGGGCAGGGCGATGAGGAGTGCGATTTCATCATCGCTTAGCTCATGGGGTTGCTTACCAAGATAGGCGAGGCTCGCCGCATGTAAGCCCTCGATGTTTCCGCCATAAGAAATATGGGTCAGATAAAGCTGCAAAATTTCTTCCTTGGACAGATAGGCTTCATATTGCAGGGCGCGGGTCGCCTCCAGAATTTTGGACTTTAATGTCCGAGGGCGTGGCTCGATTTGACGCACAAGCTGCATGGTAATTGTCGAGGCGCCAGACACCGGTTTTCCGGCCTCTCGCCAACTATTAGCCGCCCTGAGAATGGCCAAGCCATCGACACCATAGTGGTCCCAATAGCGCTTATCTTCGACCCTGATTAGCCTCTCGATAAAGCGTGGATCGATTTGATCGAGGTCCGCGGGAATGCGCCAAATCCCATCTTCAATTGGAAAGGCACTCATCCACCCATCATAGCGGTCCAAGACCTGCGCAGAGGCGATCTCTGTTTTATCAAGGGGTAAGGGGAAAGCAAAATTCAACCCCAATACCGCTAGGACCAAAACTCCAATGACCTTGGATAGTCTGCGTAGATATGTCTTGAGTTTCAATTTCACGGCGTATTGCGCGGCAAGATGTTGATCCGACCGGCTTCGGTGAGGCCGAAATCCTCGGCGCGGTACATATCTTCGATAACAGCACCTGGTAATATAAACTCACCGGGTGTTACGGCCCGCATCACATAGGCAACGCGATATTCCGGGCTCGACGATTTTTTCCAGTTCCTATTTGCGCTAATGGCCATTGAGGCGACAAAGCGATCATCTCGTTTTTCCGCGATTTGCGGCTGAATGAGATCGCCAGCCCAGCTATAGGTGCCTTTAATCCCTTTATTTTTTCGTCTTTGGCCACGTCGCCCATCGCTATGGCTTAGGATGGTCTCAATTTCGAAACCGGCTGGTAGCAAGTCAGCGATGACAATTGAGCGGCTAATGCCATCAGACACTCTATAGCGGATAACAACGACAACCTCGTCGCCTTGTTTAACGTCACCCGTTAGAAGTTCCCCTGTTTTCGTATATAATTTTTTCCGAATAGAGATCTTGTCTGAGACGGGCTTCGGTGCGTCTTTGGGGGCCCCGTCTATTGTTACAGACGCCCATATTCTCTGATCACTTTCATTCGTGAATACCGGCTCTCTCTCTAGGTCTTCCGCAATCAGATATGAGGTCGGTATTGTTTCTAAATTCGTGAGTGTCGCATTTTTGGAGCCGATTTTTGCCGGATCACTATTTACCATCAGGGCTTTAAAGGCCAGGATGAGATAGCCGCGCTCTTGCGTGTTTAGATATCGACCGCGTCTTCGCAATTCTTGGGAAAGGGGTTCAATTTGCGCCGCGGCGAAATCTTCCATCCCGACTTCGGATGCGATAGCGACAATGCCTGCAAGATCGCGAAGTTTGGAATAATAATAATTAGATTTATTCTTATAGTCCAACCTTGAGACTGCCACGTTAAAGGCGTCTTCGGCGCGTTCATCATCGCCCAAAAGTTTCAGCGCGCCACCCAGATAGGCATATGATAATGGCGTTTCCATTTTCGTTCTGTGATTTTCATAATGATAGCGGATCTTTCCAATATTACCCTCATCATTCGACGCCAGAACATAATGGGCGTAAGCGGCTGTTTCGGCGCGGCGGACGATATCGCGCTTAGAGTCTCGTTTTTCTACAAAATATCTAAGTGTGGATCCACGTGGCATGAGGCTCATTGTACGACTGGCTTTTGTGACACGCTCGAGCATATCTTGAGGCACGTAATAGCCTTGTTTTTGAGCGCGGAACATAAAGTCTGTCGCATAAACACCGACCCAACTATGCGCGTAGCGGTCGCCGCTGCGCCAAAGCCCAAATGAACCGTCTTTGCTGACGCGGTTAGACAGCGCGTAGATAGAATTCTGAATAGCCCGCTTTCTGGAAATTTCCGTATAGCCTTCAATGCCGCCAAGGTCGTCGGCATAAATTAAGGGGAGGGCGGTCGAGACTGTCTGCTCGGTACATCCATAGGGATAGCGGCGTAATCTTTGAATGATCGGTGCTGGATCTATCCCTGGGAGTTTTGAAAATGAAACCGTCACATCTGTTTCTTGGGTTTGAAATTTTTTCGCCCATTCAGAGGTTAAATCTAGGCTCTCACCTGGTTCGAGGGGAACTAATTTTGTTTCCGTGAGCGGATAGAAGGGCGAGCGGACTTGCATTTGCAGCGTTGTATTAGCCGCGTAATCTTGCGGTCCCGAAATGGCGAGATTGACATCTTCAATACCCAAGCCTCCGGCCTCGATATCGATATAGTCCTGTTTTCTTTGCCCCAAAGCGAGATCAAAGCTTGGCGTTCCGCCCGCTTTTAAAACACCCTCTGCCGTTAGGTTCGCGCTGTAAGTCCCGGCAACACCTTCTACATTATCAAGAGATAATGTGGCTTTGGCTTTGTCGCCCGGTGCGAGGAAACG
>CAYRMO010000138.1:4314-5827 GCA_964425355.1 uncultured Algimonas sp.
TCGTTAAATGTAATCCCCAGTGCCTTTTTCCCAAAATAATGTTTCGGCGCATCCGGTGAGGTGTATTTGGTGATTTGCAAAATCCCTTCGTCGACGGCTGCAAAATTCAAGAGCACATCGCGGTCTGCTTCCTTGCCATCGACTTTGATTTCGAAAACATGTTTTTCGCGCGGACGAATTACGTCTTTTGTGTCGATCGAAAGCTCGAGCGTCTGATCACTACGATCAAGCGGGATATAGCTCACACCGACGGCGCGACGTGGAATAGGTCGGCTTTTTACATCTCGTGGCGTATAAAGCGTCATCAGGGCATAGACGCTATCGCCCCAGTCAGGATCAAACTTGAAACTGACCTCTGAACTGCCTTTCTTAAAAGAGACAGGCCGCACAAGATGAACGCGATCAGAGGCGATCACAAGCTCACCTTCGCCCGCATAAGGGGTTCTGACCGTGAGTTTGACCTCATCACCGCTTTTAACAATTTCATTGACTGTGTTGACTTCGAGACGATCAGGCGCCTCGTTATCGGCACCTGAGCGGCCCCATCCGGACCAGAATTTACGCGACGCCAGCACTTTGTCGCCATCCATAATATCAAGCCTAAACCGACCCGACCCGACCATGTGATCCCAAATATAAGGGGCTTTGTCCGTTAATTTAATTTCGCCTGCATCAATCGGGAGGTCGCGATTTTCATATCTATAGCGCCATTGTCCATTTTGCCGATACCATTGATAGCCCCAATCTTCTTGAACCAATGACCAGGATAGGTTTTGCGCTAAGAGGTCTTCTTCAGGTGACAAAGCGATGATTTTAAAGCTAGCAGGCGAGCCACTCGGGACCGAATATCCGGGGTGATTTTTCGCGATTCCAACATAGCGTTTTTCAGACAAAATCTGAACATGGGTCGATTTTTTAATATAGCGCCCACCAGGTTCTGAAACGCCTAGGATAATTTCAGCGCGCATCGGATAAATAGAAGTGAGCGGATTGGCCTTATTATCAAATTCAAACTCAACAATCCCAGCTTTATCTGTGACCGCGTCGCCCAATGGGATGAGTTCTTCTTGGAAGGATCGCTCTAAAGGTCCAAATTGATAGCTCGTATATTTTTTAAAAGGTTGCGGGTCGAGCCTAAGCCGAGCTTCGGCATCCGCATTCAGATCAGCACCCGGCGCGCCGTAAAGGAACTGCGCATCGCCAAAGATTGACCGGATATCACCCGTCTTGATTGGCGCCGTATCGGCTTTGACCTCGAAGCGCAATTTCTGAGGGACAAAATCCTCGACCGCAAATCCAACATGTTTATTATAGCGCACACCATCGGGTTGAATGGCGAGTTTCCAATTTCCGCGCGGTGCAGAGTCTGGAATAAGATAGCTCCAATAGATCATGCCATTTTGGAAACTAATCTCTTCGACCTCAACGCGCTTGGTCTCGATAATCACGCCATTGGGACGTTTGATAGAGAGCGTAACAGGCCGATCATATTGAGCGTTGACCAAAGTATCGC
>CAYRMO010000139.1:0-5801 GCA_964425355.1 uncultured Algimonas sp.
CGTCTGAGGTTTTGTCCCGTCAGATCGACAGACCAAATTTCGACCGTACCGTTACCGTCGCGCTTCTCACGCGAGAAAATGATAACGCGGCCATTTGGGCTCCAAGTCGGGCTTTCATCCAAATAGCTTTCTGTCAGCATACGCTCATTCTTGCCGTTCACATCCATAACCCCAATACCAAATTGGCCACCACCAGAACGAACAAATGCAATCTTGTCGCCGCGCGGCGACCAGACTGGTGCAAAATAGCGGCCCTTTCCAAAGCTGATACGTTTTACATTTTTTCCATTGGCATCCATTATATAAATTTGCCCTGAACTTCCGCGGTCCGAATTAAAGACGATTTTTCGGCCATCCGGTGAGAAGCTAGCAGAAACATCAATGGCGGGATCCGCCGTAAGTCGCGTTGAAGATCGTGATTTAAGATCCATGACATAGACATCTGTATTGCCACGAACCGCCATGGAATAAATCAGGCGTTCCCCATCTGGTGAAAAATGCGGCGCATAGGTCATTCCGGGGAAATCCCCCAATAATTCGCGTCGACCAGATTCGATATCCAGAAGATAGACTTGCGGCTTGTCATTCTCATAGCTCATATAGGTGATAGTCTGAGAAGCCGGCGAAAATCGAGGCGTCAATAATAGATCCGAGCCGCCCAGCAAATAGATCGGATTTGCGCCGTCTTGATCCATGATCGCAAGACGTTTGACTTTGTTTGTTTTGGGACCTTTCTGATCGATAAATACGATACGCGAGTCAAAATACCCACCTTCCCCAGTGAGAGCTTCATAGATTGCATCCGAGGCCTTATGCGCTGTGCGGCGCCAATTCTCAGGCGTTGTCGCAAATCGAACGCCGGTCAATTGTTGACCCGCAAATACATCCCATAAGCGGAATTCAACGAGGACGCGGTTTTCACTCTCTTGACGAATACGGCCTGAGACCAAGGCATCAGCTTTGATAACGCGCCAATCTGCAAAAGTCGGTTTATAATCAATATTGGTCTGTGTTTCCAAGAAACTGGCGGGATCAAGAGACCGAAATAAGCCAGATCGTTCGAGATCGGTTCGAATAACTTCAGCAACTTTTTGTCCAAAAGCCCGCTCAAAAGACGATCCCGCAATAAAATCAGGTATGGCAATCGGAACCGGATCCAAATTGCCTTTATTAATGTCAATTTCGAGTTGAGCCTGAGCCGGCATGGACAGGCATGCGGCCAAAAACCCGATCAAGAGAATGAATAAACCATGGGTGAGACGTGTCATATTAACCTTGTTTACAATTCAGGACGTAAATTCAAGACAAGTTCGCGCCACACCCCATAGCGCTCATCTGGCAAAAAGTCGTAGGGGGCACATTTGTGAACGGCTGAAATGGCTTCGCGTTCCGCCTGTGCCCAAAACGGGTTACCAGGCGATAATTTTCGAGAGGCCGCCTGATCGATCAGTTCAACATTTTCGACATGGCCACCCAAAATAAAATTGACGCTTAAGCGGACCCGCAGATTTTCAGCATCTTGCGCGGCAGCCGGCATGCGCCAGCATTTTTGCATGGCGGATACGAGGAGATCGATTTCCGTCGCGCTCATGCCGCTGCCCTCACCTGCGGCTTCGCGCGCAAATTCATCATAACGAATATTATTGGTTTCTGATTGCAGAGCAATTTGTTGATTTTTGTCCGGCGCCGTTTCACGGGTTTTGTCGACCAGACCCGCAATCTTATTGAGGTCAAAGGCTGGTGGTTCGGGGTCTTTTGACGTTTCAGGCTCAATCAGGACGGCGTCATCCGACTCAACTGGGACAATCACTTCCGCTTGTTTTTCAGGCGTCGCTTCATTCGGTGTTATTTTGACAGTTTCGCCCTCATTTTCCGCATTTTTCATCGGCGTTTGCGTCGTCATGATATCTGGCTGTTCAATCTCTGGCTCCGGAACGGGCTTTGGCTTTGGGCGTTTGATTGCCGCTTGAACATTCGTTGTCTCATCAACTGACAATATTTCGACAGGAATGATCTTCCCAGGTTCCAAAGGCTTTGCATCAGCCGAAAACAGGGTAAATCCGCCAAAAACACCTAAATGCAGGGCAAGTGATATGGGAAGACCAAGTTTAATTCCCGCCTCCACTCGCATTGATTGGATCGGTCACAAGTCCAAGGTTTGAAAATCCAGCTGCATTGACGCGGGCCATAACCTTCATGACAGACTCGTAGTCCGCCTCTCCGGCCCCTCGAAGATATATCCGTTCATCATAGCCATTATTGCTAATCGCCACGAGGCGAGCCGCAATATCATCTAATGCAATTTCGTCATCCTGGATAAAAATAATACCGGACTCATCGACACTGATTGTGATTGGCTCGGTTTGTGAGGGTAGTGATTTCGCATCTGTTTTGGGCAGCTCAATCGGGACACCTACGGATAGAAGTGGGGCCGCTACCATAAAGACAATCAAGAGGACCAACATAACATCGACAAGCGGAGTCACATTGATTTCAGAGTCAACGCGGGTACGCCGATTGCGACGGCGCCCGCTATTATTACCAACCCCTCTTTGTGCTGACATGCCCATAATTAGCCGCCCTTATTCAATTTACGCGACAGAATAGCCGATAACTCATCAGCATAGCCTTCAAGGCGGCCGCCATATTTATCAATGTCGGAGCTATATTTATCATAGAAAATTTTAGCCGGGATCGCTGCGATCAAACCCAAAGCCGTCGCAAACAGGGCCTCGGCAATACCGGGCGCCACCACAGCCAAATTGGTATTCTGGCTCGCCGCAATAGCGCGGAAGGCATTCATAATCCCCCAAACCGTTCCGAAAAGTCCAATAAACACCGAGATCGATGCAATTGTTGCCAAGACAATCATACCGCGTTCGGCTTTGGCAAGTTCTCTATTGATGACCAAATTCATCACCGCATCAATACGACCGTGGGTCGCTTCGGGTCGTGCGCCCCCACCTGAAGCCCGCGATTCATTATATTCGCGCATGGCGGCGGCAAATACCCGTGCCATTGGATCGCGCGTGTCTGATCCCAGCGCAGTAGACAGCTCGTCCAAGGTCCGGCCTGACCAGAAGGTATCTTCAAAATCCGTGGCGCGTTTTTTGAGCATATGGAACATAAAACCTTTCTCAATTGCGACAACCCACGACCAGATTGAGGCGAGTGCGAGACCGATCATTACGGCCTTTACGACCCAGTCGGCGCGCAAGAACAAGGATAGAAACGTAAAGTCCCCATCATGGATGGCTGGCAAGGTTGAAACCTGGGAAATGAGGTCAATCATGAGAATCCTTTTATATGTCCGTAATATACGGATAAACATCTATAGCCTTCAGGACTAGTTAAGCGTTCGTAACTCATATTGATAAAACCTTAACCTTATCCTTAAAGGTTTTTCATATAATGTTTGCTGCAATAGGCCTATTTATGTCGTATTTTAGACTAAATCTGCTATTATAGCCCTAATAATCGTTTTTGGAGTTAACCATGCGCCACAATGCCCTACTCATTTCCTCGCTCCTTCTGAGTGGAAGTTTCATAGCCGGCTGCGCCGTCGTTCCAGAGCCAGAACCCGAAGTCGCCGTTCAGCAGCCTATCGTCGTCGCGCCGCCTGAACCGCTATGTTTTGAGGTCGCAGATTTGAAACGCGTGGAAATTCCGGCGGAAACGAAAATAATCTACACAAATAGCGTGATCGAGAACCCACCTTATGAACCGATTGAGCAGCGGGCGCAGCAAGAAATCGTTGTAAAACAAGCTGAAGTTTTTTATGTCAAAGAAGACCCGCAAACAGGCAATCAGACCGAAATCACAGCCTTTTGCGATCCAAATGTCCAAGTCGGTCCAGTCGGTCCGGCTGAGGGCGAGTTTAATGGACCGTCCGTTCCTGTAAATTAAGTCCACAACATCGGCATTCGAGATCCTAAGCTATCGCAGAGACAGTTTAGGATCGTCAAAACCTTAGCCAATAATGTTATTGAGCGTCTCTGAGGGGCGCATAACAATGGTCGTCAAAGCTTCATCGGCGTGGTAATAGCCACCCATATCAACAGCCAGCCCCTCACCTGATTTTAGCTCAGTCAGAATTTTTGCTTCATTGTCTGAAAGGTCCTTTGCAATTTCCGCAAAATGCGACTTCAGAGCCTTATCTTCATTTTGCGCCGCAACAGCTTCGGCCCAATACCGCGCAAACCAATAATGCGAAGACCGGTTGTCATTATCACCAACCTTTCGACCTGGCGATTGACCTTCAACAAGTAGCTTCTGGGTCGCATCTTCGATCGCTTCGCCTAGAACGGCAGCTTTGGGACGGTTTTTGGTCGCAAGGAAGTTAAAGCTCTCACCCAGGGCACAGAACTCACCCAGACTATCCCAGCGCAGGTGATTTTCTTCTTGAACTTGCTGGACATGTTTTGGGGCGGACCCGCCAGCGCCTGTTTCAAACAAGCCGCCGCCATTCATAAGCTTCACAATGGAAAGCATCTTCGCCGACGTACCCAACTCTAGGATCGGGAACAGATCCGTGAGGTAATCCCGCAGCACATTGCCGGTAATGGTGACAACATCATTGCCTTTGGTCATCTCTTCCAGCGTATAACGCGTCGCCTCACGCGGAGCCAATATTGGAATATCTTTCCCAGCCACATTTAAGGCTGGTGTCACATACTTAATGAGCTCGGCATCATGGGCACGGTTTGCATCCAGCCAGAACGCGGCAAGGCCTGTGGCATCAAAACGTTCAATACCAAGCTTGATCCAATCCAGGATCGGGGCTTTCTTGGCTGTGCAAGACCGCCAAATATCGCCCGCTTCGACGTCATGGCTAATAATCGTCTCGCCACCATCCAGAACAATCGCGATAGTCCCATTCTCAGGGGCTGTGAATGTGGTTGGATGAGATCCATATTCCTGCGCTTTTTGCGCCATCAAGCCAACATTTGAGACCGCACCACATGTCGTGACATCAAGCTTGCCATTGGCTTTGAAGAACTCAACAGATTCGTCATAAATCGGGGCATAGCTATTATCCGGGATACAGCATTTTGTATTCGCAGCATTGCCATCTGGGCCCCAGCCAATACCGCCAGCCTTAATGACGGCCGGCATAGAGGCATCAATGATAACATCGGATGGGACATGGAGGTTTGTGATCCCTTTATCTGAATCGACCATATATAATGGCGGCTTATTGGCGAGTGCGGCTTTAAGGTCCGCTTCCATCTCGGCATTGCCCGCGATTAGCTTCTCTAATGTGCCAATGCCTGAATTCGGATTAAAGTCGATCTTGCTGCCATGTTTCTTGAGGAAGTCTTCCAGATAAACAGAGACAAAATGTCCGAAAATGATTGGATCAGACACCTTCATCATAGTCGCTTTGAGATGGACCGAGAAGAGGACCCCAGGCTCTGTGCTTGCGACTTCGGCTTCGATATAAGCGCGCAAGGCTTTGGCCGACAAGAATGTGCCATCGACAATCGTGCCGTCTTCATATGTCAGCCCATCTTTTAACGTTGTGCTCTTTCCTTTGGCATTGGTAAAGATGATCTTCGCGCCGCCCGCTTGGGCCTTACTGATGGTCACTGATTTTTCATTAGCGAAGAAATCATTGCCAGGCATTGAGACGACAGTGGTCTTGTTATCCGTTGTCCACTCTCCCATCCGGTGGGGGTTAAGCTTGGCATAGGCTTTGACAGCTTTTGCGGCTCGGCGGTCGGAATTTCCTTCGCGCAAGACAGGGTTCACGGCCGAGCCTTTAATCTTGTCATATTTAGCCCGCACAGCTTTTTCAGCCT
>CAYRMO010000140.1:0-5632 GCA_964425355.1 uncultured Algimonas sp.
GGCCATCTTGTTACATTCGGGATCACACCGGACCATGCGGCAACAGGTTTTGGCTATATCAAAAAAGGTGAACTTTTGAGCCCAGGTAGCTTTTTGGTTGATAAATTTGTCGAAAAGCCACCACAAGACGTAGCGCAGGCCTATTTAGAGGATGGCGGATATTTCTGGAATTCCGGTATTTTCCTGTTTCACGCCAAAACGCTCATTTCCGAAATGGCCCAATATTCGCCTGGCGTTGGGGCCCCGGCTCTTGGAGCTTACGAGGCGGCTAAGGTTTCTGGCAATACCATCAGTCTAGACGGCGACATTTTCGCAACATGTGAGGATGAGCCTGTTGATAAAGCGGTAATGGAGCACACAGAAAAAGCAGCCGTTATACCCTGTGACCTGGGTTGGCACGATATAGGATCTTTCAGAGCGTTGCATGAAATCAAAGCTGATGATCAAGGCCTGGCCTTGTCAGGCGATGTGCGTTTGTCGCAGTCTCAAAACCTTCTTGTTGAAACAGATGGTCCAAGCGTAGCGGTTGTTGGGTTGGACAACATTGCGGTTATTGTGAAAGAGGGGCGTGTATTGGTGCTCAATATGGATAAAGCGCAAAACGTCAAAGATATCGTCACCCAGATCAAAGAAGACGGAAAGACCGAGTTGCTCTAATGATTTTCTTTAAGGTAGAGTTTATAGGCGGCTGCAAGTCCGTCTTTTAGATCGGTTTTTGGACGCCAACCCATAGCGCGAAGTCGTTGACTATCCATCAATTTACGCGGCGTCCCATCTGGCTTAGTTCGATCATATGTGAGCGATCCTTCATACCCAACGGCCTTGATCACAGCTTCGGCGAGTTCAGAGATTGAGGTTTCAATGGCTGAGCCGACATTGACGATTTCGGGTGAGGACCAATTTTTCATGATATGAACCAATGCGTCCGCTGCATCGTCAGCGTCTAGGAATTCTCGTAATGGTGTGCCCGTTCCCCAGATCACCAGCTCTTTTTCACCCTTGATTTTCGCTTCATGCGCCCGGCGCAAAAGGGCCGGGATGACATGGCTGTTCTCTGGGTGATAATTATCCCCACGCCCATAGAGATTGCAGGGCATGGCGGAAATGAAATCCGTACCATATTGTTCGCGGTAAGTCTGACAGAGGTGAATGCCAGAGATTTTCGCGATAGCATATGCAGAATTTGTCGGCTCTAACGGGCCCGTTAGAAGAGCGCTCTCGGAAATAGGTTGCGGCGCAAATTTCGGATAAATACAGGAACTTCCCAGATATAGGAGCTTTTCGACCCCGGCTTGATAGGCCCCATGAATGACATTGGCCGCAATCATAAGATTGTCGTAGAGAAATTGGGCCGGATATGTCGAATTGGCATATATGCCGCCAACACGTGCAGCAGCGACAAATACGGCATCAGGTTTATGGTCCAAAATCCAGCTTAACGTCTTGTTTTGGTCTCTCAGGTCTAGCATTTTTGAGCTTGGCGCGAGTATCTCTGCGACGTTTTCTGCCTTTAAACGTCGAATAAGGGCGCTACCGACCATGCCGCTTGCGCCCGCCACCCAGACCCGTTTGCCCATTAGTTCAAATTTGATATTATTTTCCGCTTCATTCATACTTTTGCCTTAAGATAGTGGCACGAAAAATCAAACAGATGAAACGCTTGAAATTTGGTAAGGGCTGTTATGGCAAAGTTTTTTGGTACGGATGGCGTGCGGGGCTTGGCAAATGCGGGGAAAATGACCCCAGATAGCGTATTGCGCTTGGGTCAGGCGGCTGGTCGCTATTTTAAATCCACACATGGACGCCGTCCCTCTGTGATTATTGGCAAGGATACGAGGCTGTCAGGCTATATGATTGAGCCGGCTTTGGTCGCGGGTTTCACCAGCGCAGGAATGGATGTTAAATTGACGGGACCGCTTCCGACACCAGCCGTCTCGATGCTGACGCGGACCTTGCGCGCGGATATGGGCGTAATGATTACGGCCAGCCATAATAAATATCATGATAATGGTATTAAGTTTTTTGGTCCCGATGGACGAAAATTATCAGACGATGCGGAAGCCCAGATTGAGAGCTATCTGCTCGAGGCTGGCGAGGGCCTTGCTAGCGCGACTGACCTGGGTCGCGTGGTTCGATATGAAGATATGCAGGCGCGTTATATCGAAATCGCTAAAGCCACATTTCCGCGTCGTATGCGTCTATCTGGTCTCAAAATCGTCGTCGATTGCGCAAATGGTGCGGCTTATAAAACGGCTCCTGCAACGCTTTGGGAACTTGGCGCAGATAGCGTGATCCCAGTTGGTGTGTCGCCTGATGGCACGAATATTAATAAGGATTGCGGGTCCACAGCAACGGATCTTTTATCTGAACAAGTCGTCGCGCATGGCGCAAACCTTGGAATCGCGTTGGATGGTGATGCGGACCGGCTAATCATGTGTGATGAAACGGGTCGTATTATTGATGGGGATCAACTCCTGGCTTTGATTGGATCAGCTTGGCAAAAGACAGGTCAGCTTTCCAAGCCGGGTATCGTGGCAACTGTAATGTCAAATTTGGGCCTAGAGCGCTTTATTTCCGACAATAAAATGGACCTTATTAGAACACCAGTTGGTGACCGTTATGTGTCAGCGCGTATGCGCCAAGATGGGTATAATGTTGGCGGCGAACAATCTGGTCATATTTTGATGACTGATTATACGCCAACAGGAGATGGCACAATTGCGGCGCTACAAATATTGGCAGAGATCATACGGCAGGATAAACCGGCTAGCGAGGTCCTCAATCTTTTTGAGCCCGTGCCACAAATGCTCAAAAATGTCCGCTATTCTGGGACTAATCCGATGGATCACATGGATCTCCAATCAGCCATTGAGGCCGCAAAGGCCGAATTTGGAAATTCAGGCCGCGTTCTTGTTCGCGCGTCTGGCACAGAACCTCTTATTCGGGTCATGGCAGAAGGTGATGACCTTGCCAAAGTTGATCGGGTGACAGACGAACTTGTTTCTGTGATTGAAAAAATTGCAGCCTAATACCTTTCAGCCTGTGTTTTTCTCTGAATTGACAGTTCTACGCCTTCCCCCCCATGCTTTGACTTTGTAAGCCCAGATATTAAGGAGAGGTAACTGAGGAGGGACCACGCCGATCGTGTTTGGCAGCTCTGACATAATGACATGGATTGGACTGTCAGCTGTTCTTATTGCAGTTGTTGCGGTCTTGTTTGCCTTGCGTTTAGCGATCCGCGAAAATTCAGCGGGTGCAAAATGGAAAGCAAAGGCCATAAATCTGGACCAACGCTTAGGTGATATCGATAGTGTCCTCGGCGCCTATCCGGGACTCATTTTGGTGTGGGACGACAAGGAAGCAATCGGGTCTGGGGATTGGGGCGATCCCAGAGTTATGGGAAGTACAGCGGCCCTCGCGTCAATTATCAGGTTTTCTGAACGGTCCACGACAAGCAAAGCTGCTCGAATTTTAGATGGCATTGCCGATCTAGATACAATTTCAGAAAACACGGATTCAAAACCCCTTCGATATTATATTCAGCAATTGCGGACGGATGGGAAACCCTTTTCTATTTCAATCGTCTTGCCAGAGGGCAATGTTATTGAAGCAGATGGACGGGTTGCTGGGCGAAAAGTTGTATTGTGGCTTGAAGATGCTTCAATTCGTGGGGAAGATGAAAGAACCGCCATCACACGATTTGAAAACTCACGTATTTTGTCCGAAACGGATCCGATTGCTTTTATTGAAATGATGGGTCGTGCGCCATTCCCGCTTTGGCGAATGAATAGTTCAGGGACAATCAACTGGGTCAATAATGCATATGTCGAAGCCGTTGGGGCATCTGATGTGCGGGACGTAACAAGCAATCAAATTCATCTCGATCAACAAGCAGCAGATGATGGGCAAAAAGTTTTGTCAGCGTCAGAGCCTCTAGAATCTACCCGCAATATTGTGTTGGGAGGCGATCGGCGCGCCACCACAATAGCACTCTTTCCTGTCAATGGTGGGGTGGCAGGTATCGCAACAGATGCCGAAGAAAAGGTCGATTTACGCGAACGACTACAGCAGCATGTAGATGCGCATGATAAATTGCTCAATGCGATGGATGAGGCCGTCGTGATTTTTGGGTCAGACAAAACGGTCAAATTTGATAATGCTGCCTTTCGAGACATTTTCGGCCTTGATGAAAACTGGTCTCGCGAAACGACAACGCATTCGGAATGGCTTGATTTAATCCGTGAGCGCAGCCTCCTGCCTGCTCAACCGGATTACCGGAGTTGGAAGTCTGGTGAATTGGCGCTCTACACGGAATGGCCATCCGAGATGCCGCCGACCATTTGGAACCTACCAGATGGCCGGGCCTTCCGTTTGGTCCGTATGCGAGACCCGCAAGGCGGGATCGCCCTCATGTTTTCGGACATTACCAGTAAGATCGAAATGGAAGGTCGCTTAGGCACGCTAATCAATGTGCAGCGCGCAACACTGGATAAGTTGACGGAAGGGATAGCCGTATTTGGTACGGATGGACGTCTCAAAATCCACAATAATGCTTTTGCAGATATGTGGTCGCTCTCGGAGGAAGAATTAAAAGATAATCCCGGGTTTTCGAAAATTATCCAACTCTGTTTGCCGCTTTATCATAAACGGCTTTTTTGGGATGACTTGAAAGCCAGAGCAACGGATTCAAATCCCGACATACGCCGGCATGTTGAAGGTGAAATCCGCCGATCTGATGATAGAATGCTCACCTGGTTGTCCAAGCCTTTACCAGATGGCGCGACCTTAATTGCCTGGAATGATGTCACTTCTGCACGTCGCGCGGAAGCCGCCTTGATCGAGCGCGCCGAAGCATTGGAAGAAGCCGATCGCATGAAATCCGAATTTGTCGGTCATGTCAGCTATCAATTGCGGACGCCACTGACGACGATATCTGGCTATGCTGATTTCTTGCAAAATGGTGGGGCAGGGGAAATGAATGACAAGCAAAGCGAATATGTCTTTGCGATCCAAAGTGCCTCTGAAGATCTGGCGAAAATTATTGATGACATATTGGATATTGCCGCGATTGAGGCCAACGTCCTTGATCTCGATTTGGGCGATGTTGATATTTACGACCTTCTCAATCACGCGCTCGATTATGTTGCGACCAAAGCCGAAGATACGAAAATCACGATGGAGCTCACATGTCCGAAGGATGTCGGAATTATTCGCGCTGACGGGACACGTCTCAAACAGGTCGTCTATAACCTCCTGTCTAATGCATTACGCTTTACGAAACCTGGCGGCCTCATTGAATTGGGCGGAGAGCGCGCGGCTGGAGGAGGCGTTAAAATCTGGGTCAAAGATGACGGTGTCGGCATACCATCCGAACAACAAAGCCAAGTCTTTGAAAGCTTCCAAAGCTCACGGGGAGGCGCTGGCCTTGGTCTTGCCCTTGTTCAGCGATTTGTTGAACGCCATGGCGGCTGGGTGGAGCTTGAGTCAGATGAGGGCTTTGGAACCCATGTCACATGCTACCTCCCCAAAGAGGCAGCTGCGGATGCTGGCCACCCAGAATTATTTGAGGCTTAGCGCGTCTTACTGACTTTCGGGTGTTTTAACTTCAATGCCGTCCAGTTCGTCGGTCATC
>CAYRMO010000141.1:0-5593 GCA_964425355.1 uncultured Algimonas sp.
TTGAACCTGCTTTCGTCGAAAACGTCCGTAAAATCAGGTGGCGCTTTGCCGAAGGCGATCTCGAACTCTAAAAAGGCATTTCGAAACATTAAATTGGGCTCTACATCATCGTTCGATGATTGGAGGGTTTTAAAAATGACTTGCCCGCCAATTTCTCCCTCATAGAATTGCCAATATGAATTTACGCCGGGCGGTGTGTCTGCGGTCTCCAAGACTTCATAGGCGCTATATTCAAACACACCCTCATCATCCAACTCCTCTCCATCCATCAAAATTCGAGTCGCATGGATTTCGGTTTCGATTTGAGCCGCTATATCGTCCTCAACGCGATTGCCTTTTTGTTGTCCGGCTTTGAACCGCAGACGGATTAATTTTCCATTTTCGGCGGTAACCGCAAAATCACAGTCTTCATCATTGCTATAAACACAAAACACACGGGTCGAGAGGGTTTGACTAAGGGCTAATGCGTCCCGATAAATTTCATTATGAATGATCGTGTTGCCAAGTAACCCCTTATGATCCGCCTTGAGTTTTTTGAGATAGGACCCGTCATATTTATAAGGGATCTTCAGAACTCGGTCATAGACACTGTTAAATCCGTTTAACTTGAAATCACGTTTTGGACCCTGTGTTAGAAAATATAGATCCGTTTTCGTGTCATGGATCAGATTGTAACCATTATAGGCATATTTGTTCAAAATATCAGAAGCGGGTTTATCCCGAAGCACGGTTAGACGAAGTTCACGCATGCTAGACTTAAAACACGAATTGAACCAAACTGCACTCTAAAATTTTTGCGCCTAACTACACCTTAACTTGCGCGAAATTCTCGAATATGCGACTTTCGAAACATGAAAAACCACCGCCTCGCTTTTCTTTTAATCTCATCTTTAGCCGTTTCAGCTTGTGGAGGCGGCGGCGGATCGACGTCAACACCCGTGGCTACGACACCGCCAACGGCCAATAGCGCGCCAACATTTACGTCGTCCAACACCACCAATGTCGCAGAGTCTGTGACTGGAACGGCTTATACGGCAACCGCGTCAGATGCGGATGGGAATAGTTTGAGTTTCTCCATTTCGGGCGGCGCAGATGCGGTTCATTTTTCGGTTGATGCGGGTTCGGGGGATGTCAGTTTCATCACCGCGCCAGATTTCGAAAATCCATCAGATAGTGATGGGGATAATATTTATGATATCACCTTAGCCGTGTCCGATGGCCAAGGCGGCTCAGATAACCTGCCGCTTAGTTTGACGATCACAGACGTGCTCAATGACCCGGTGAAATATAGAGATCGGTTCTTCACCGAGATCGAGGATATGCGCGATGTGCAACTCGCCACTATAGAGGGCGAAACCCTGTTGATGGATATTTTCCAACCCAGTAATGATACGACCCAAAATAGGCCTGTTCTGATTGTAGCCTCAGGCGGAGGCTTTATCTTTCAAAACCGTGAGGATGTGGAGCTTGTGGCCGCAGAATTTGCCAGCCGTGGCTTTGTCGCCGCAACTATGGATTACCGCACATTGGGTCGGTTCCCACTTGATGCGGATGAATTATCAATCGCAGGCGTCAAAGCGAGCCATGATATGTTAGCGGCTGTGCGGTTTTTCAGAGCAGATGCGGAAAGCGCGAATAGTTTCCAAATCCGGAGCAATGCGATGATTGTCAGCGGAACATCCGCTGGTGGTGTGATGGCGGCAACCGTCGCAACCTTTGACGAAAATGATACGGTGCCAAGCCCAGCCATTCAAACCTATCTGGATGCGAATGGCGGCGTATTTGGATCTGTAGGCAATAATACGGATGTGAGCTCATCTATCCAAGGCGCCGTTGCGATTTCCGGAGCGGTTTTGAATTTAAACATAATCGACGCGGACTCGGCGCCTATCTATGCCGCGCATAACGAAATTGATCCTGTTGTCCCCTGCGACACAGGGCCTGAAGGGGCCGCCTTTACCGGATTAGTAAGTTCCGGATCTTGCGATTTTATTCCGGCCCTCGACGCGGTTGGCGTCACGACAGGATTTTTCCTCAAACCCGGAGCCGGCCATGTGGATTTCACACCCGAAGAATTCCTTCAAATCGCCGATGAAGCCGCCGCGCTTTTCTTTGATGAGGTTATTTCGCCGTAACCGTTAGAATGGCGATCAATCTATCCGTGGCCCAGGCCAGCTCGATCGAGCACCTTTAGACTTCACAGTCATATTTTCGCCTTCTGTCGTGCGGATGTAGACGCTCGAGTTATCAAAATCGTCTAGGCAATAAATATTTACACCAAAATGATCAGGCTGCCCGCGCTTGCGGTGGAAGGTATAAATTCCGCATCTCTTGCAAAAATAATGGCGCGCAATTCTTAGGTTCCAATTATATTCTGATAGGCCGCTTCAATCAGATAATAGCTCAAAATTTGACTCATGAACCTTCGTCATAAGGGCGTTCTTTTTAATACAAATAGAACAATCGCATGTCGTAAGCTCAGTAATATCAGAGTGGATTTTGAATTTCACATCGCCGCAATGACAGGACCCAGAATGTTCCAGCATGTCTTCACCTTTTTTGAAACGACCTATTTCATCATACCTGCTTTCGCAATTTCGGCTATATAGTGCATTTTGAGATAGATTAAACCCAAACACGTCTCAGAAAATGGGCGAATAGGGCCCAATTTCTGAGTCTAAGTTTTCTCAAATTGCACTGATACCAGAATAAACGGTTTTTATTTTAGCCATAACTCACAACCTCGAACTCGATCATATTCTCGTCAAAGAAATAAAACCGCCGTCCGGGTTCATAATCATCATGACCAAAGGGCGTGTGCCCAATGGCTTTGAGGCGAGCTTCAATGAGATCAAGATCATCAACGACAAGGGCGATATGATTTAATGGCTGGCTTTTTTGGAATTTAGAAACCTTGCCAGCATTGGGTGTGTAAAGGGCGATATAGCAGGCATGATTTCCGACATGATAAGCATAACCCGCCCCACCGCCGGCAACCCCCTCCCAGCGAATATGCCAATCAAAAAGCGTGCATAAATCTTGCGCCGTTTTTCGCGAATTTTGAACGCTTATATTTACATGTTCCAATCTTACGTCGCTCATTCGAGCCTCCTTTGCTTTTGCTTGAGGGCCGTGATACGATCTCAACTTAAGTTGAGATCAAGGACTTTTTTATGGCATCAGTAAAAAAGGGAAGATTGGCAGAAAAAGGATATTTGATTGGTATTGCCGCCAAACGTACAGGCACGTCAGTCTCGGCTCTACGGTTTTATGAACAGAAAGGCCTTGTGAAATCCGAACGTACAAAAGGAGGAAACCGGGTCTTTCTGGCGTCCGATATACGCAGGATCAGCTTTATTGTCATCGCGCAAAAACTTGGCTTCACCCTCGCCGAGATAAAAACACAACTCGACCATTTGCCGGATGGACGAACCCCGACCAAAAAAGATTGGGATAAAATTAGCCGGATCTTCAAAGCTGATATTGATATACGGATTGAAGGTCTGACCCGGCTCCGCGATAAGCTATCGGGCTGTATCGGCTGTGGGTGCCTATCGCTTAAAGTTTGCGCGATTTACAATTCAGATGATCAGGCGGCCGATTATGGCTCCGGCCCACGCTATCTCATGGGCGATAAGCCCGCAATGCTATGACGTGGTTACGTCGACTTAAGGTCCAGACCCCAATTTTCATAGAGCTGGTTGAGTTCCGCTGGGTTGCGGCATTCAATCGAAGGCAGGGCAGTCCTCTTTATCATTTTGGCATAACGCGCATCGCTCTTGGCGGTTGCAAAGACGATCCAGTGGATCATCTCCCATTTAATATATTCTGGCCCACCTTTTAGGCCACCAATCCTTGAGGCGGCGGGGCGTAAGCTGCGTTTGAGGTAGCGAAACAAGCGTATCCAGGGGCTTGATGTGATCAGAATGACACCTGTTGCACGTTCGAAACGGGCTTGCATCAGGCGGGAATAATTTCCGTCCATGATCCAGCTCTCTTCCAAAATGGCTTCGGCATGCAGGGCTTTAAAATCTTCCTCATCTCGCGCTTGCCAATCCGTGTCGGGCAAGTGCTGTAATTGATCAAGATGCACAACCGCGATATCCAGCTTTTCAGATATTGCCAGAGCGAGCGTCGACTTCCCGGCATTAGACGGACCTAACACCATGATGCGACTGCCCAAATTATTGAGTGGCAACATTGTTAATGCACCCGCCCAAATTCGGCAAAATGCGGTCCTCTCCTTAGCCCAAGCGCCTTTGCGCCGACCCCCTCCGTCCCTTCGGGGCACCTCCCCCGCCATGCGGTGGAGGAAATACCGTGTGACGTCTCCTCCACCGTTCTACGGGGGAGGTGGCCGAAGCGGAGCGGAGGTCGGAGGGGGCCTAACAATATCGACACCAGGCACGGATGGTGCGCATCATGAAAAACGCTACCGCTAAAGCCCATTGCGATATCGGAAGTACTGTTTCGAAAGATGGTGAGAATAATCTTTCTCAGGTTTCTCAGAACATATAATTGGCAGATTATTATCAGTAAAATTCTAATTTTTTGCATCGATACGCCTAAGAAAAAATTCAATTTGAGCTCGGCTCTAAATTTTAATGTACCGCCTATACCAGTCTACAAATTCTGCGATCCCGTCTTTGAGGTTCGTTTTGGGCTTAAACCCAAATGTGGTTTCGGCTGCCGATATATCCGCAAAGGTTGCGCTGACATCACCAGCTTGTTTGTCTTTGATGTCGGTGAGCGCCTTTTTACCCGTCGCCATCTCAACGGCTCTCACAAGATCCATGAGCTTATTAGGCGAAGAATTGCCGAGATTATAGATCTCATGCCCCTCTGGTTTATGGGCTAATACCTTTGGGATGACGCGGATAATATCGTCAATATAGGTGAAATCGCGTTGCATAATATCGGGCGCGAAGAGGGTGATAGCTTCGCCTGCAAGAATTTTTTGCGTGAAAATCCAATAGGCCATATCAGGTCGTCCCCATGGGCCGTAAACGGTGAAGAAGCGAAGACCCGTCTGGGGGATATCATAAAGCCGGGCATAGCTTTCAGATATCATCTCGCCGCCTAATTTTGTCGCGGCATAGAGCGAGGCGGGTTCTCTGACACGGTCGCTTTCTTTAAACCCGTCACCGGGTTTACGTTCGCCGTAAACAGAAGAACTACTGGCATAGGCGATATGTTTGATCGAGCCTCGATGGCGGGCAAATTCAAGCACATTGAGGTGCCCCATAAGGTTTGATTGAATATATGAATGCGGGTCTTTCAGGCTATATCTGACACCAGCTTGGGCGGCGAGATGTAGAATATGGGTGACCGAGCTGGACCCAATCGCCGTTTCTAATGTGCCTTTGTCTGAGAGATCGAGTTGGCGGAAGCTAAAGCGCTCTGAGCTCTCAAGCTGTTTGAGGCGGGCCGTTTTCAGGGTGGGGTCGTAATAGGCATTGAGATTATCCACCCCGATCACGTGGTGCCCCTCCGCAAGCAGACGTTTAGCGGCATGAAAGCCGATAAATCCCGCAACACCTGTTATAAGAACATCCATACGCAGCGTTTAAAACGATCCGTTGGAAATGGCCAA
>CAYRMO010000142.1:0-5517 GCA_964425355.1 uncultured Algimonas sp.
AAGGTTCGGCCCGCGCGGTCGGGGCCTTGGGCCTGGCGGAAGCTTGCGAAACAGCAGAAAGCCTCATAGGTGATGGCCGCCGCCCAGGGGCTCGCGAGGTCGCCGTTGAAAAAATCGAGCATCGCATTGCCCAAGTTCTGACCGAAATCGTCAAGTGGGAATATAAGGATGATATGCGGCGTCTCAGATCCGAATGATTCCAGATCAAAAAATTAAAGGGCCACCCAAATTGGATGACCCTTTAGATACAAGCGTGCGTGAAACGCTGTCGCCCGAGACACATGCCGTGCGTTAGACCCAAGCGATGCGCCCAAGTTTCCCGAGCTTATGAAATATTACCGCAGAGTGTTTTCGATTGGGTTGAGGGTTATGGTGAATAAGGGATGAAATTTTTTCCCAGCTAATTGAAAAAATCTCTTTTTAAAGCTAATCATGGGTAGGTAGATCTGGACGAAGAGGCGGTCGAAAAACAAGAAAGCGTAATCTTACTCTACGCTTGCGACAAGATAATGACCTATTTCTAGATCCACCTTATGTCACCCCGGACTTGATGCGGGACCGATCGTAAACGTACGAAGCCTACTCCAACCGCGCACATTTCCAGGCATCGCTATAGGGTTGTTCGACGTCGATCAGCCATTGATCATTGCTTTCACTTGAGGCATTTTTCGCGAGCAAAACAGCCGCGCAATCTGGCGCGGTATCTTCATTTGCGGGATCCAGCGCGACCCGGCAGAAACTCCCCCCAGAAATAGGATCGCCTTGATTGCAATTCGCGACGCCTTCTTCGGTTTCAAATTCAAGCTCGTTAATGACCGGCAGTGTACAGGTCATAATCCCGTCAATGGATGAGACCATGCCATATGCCGCCTCGCAATCCAGCTCGGTTAAAACCTCAGATGGGTCATATTGGGTTTGCGCAAAAGACGTGCCCGATAGCACAAAAACCCCGATCAGTAGAAGAAGACGATAAGACATAAAATTTCCCTATATGGCATCAAAATATATCTCTCTTTTAATCCAGAAATAATTTCAATCAAGCCTGAAACCAAAAATGTGATTTGACAAAAAAGCGATCTAAGGTTTTTCTAGTTGGGTAATTTTATAAATTTTTTGAGTCGGGGGCGCTGATATTCCCGGCGCTATAAGGGGAAATACTGATGAAAAACATGGATATTAGGCCTAGCTATTTCAAAAATATTTGGATGTATCTTTCGCGATGCCTCCTTTGCATCTCATGTTTGGCCACACCAAATCTCTCATATTCACAAGGTAATATTGAACCCTCTTTTGAGCTAGATGTCTTGAAAAGAGCAAATGTCGAACAAAGACTACAAAGTTTAGGGCCTGATCTTTTAGGAGATCAGATTGACGTCAATACAGGCTCTTTTTCTTTTGAGCATATAGACGTTGCCCTGCCTGGGAATTCGAACCTGGATGTTTCTATTCGACGATCTCGGTCCTTTGGTGAATATTATACTGAGTATAATAGTGATTATACGGCTGCGACAGGTAAAGCCTCACTAGGGTTCGGCGATTGGAAGCTTGCTGTTCCAAATGTTTCAATCGTCCTTGCGCAATATGCCCCTCATTCTGTGTGTTTGCAAAGCGCTCCAGGTGACGCGCAATATATCCTAACCAATTCCAATAATGGGATTGGCGGCCCTGTTCAGCCAACCCCAGCAGATTTTGAGATTGATAGTGGTGTCATGGTCGCTGAGCAATATTCAAATGGATTAAAATTAAACATCCCCGGTCAAGGCTCTCAAGACGTCTTAAATGAGATTGAAACGGATCTATTTCCAGCGGGCTCGATCAAGGGAACCCTGTCTTATTGGGGGTTCAAATGTATTCCAAAAAATAACGGCGGATATCACTTTGAGGATGGACTGGAAGCGACAGCGCCAAACGGAACCACTTATATATTTGACCATTACACACTACGTAAGGCCAAACGTATCGATATGTTTCATGAAAACATAAATGGGATTTATCATTCTATTACGACGGGTCAATTAGACCGGGTTGAATTACAATTCCAAGCGTCAAGAGTTGAAGATGTTCACGGCAATTGGGTTGAATATGATTATAATTCTAATAACTGGTTGATCGCGATCCGTGCCAATGATGGTCGCCGCATAGATATCACACGCGATCCCAATGGATATATTGATGAGATATCGGCTCATGGCCGGGTTTGGAAATATAGCTACGCGTCCAAAGCGTTTGGCGGTCGACTAACATCAGTGGAGAGGCCTGATGGTCAGGCTTGGTCCTTTGATTTATCAAAGATGACATATGACGCCCCTCAATATTTTGGAGAATGTTCGACGCGCTATAGCGATTCTGTCAGTATCACCCATCCAAATGGAACTGTCGGCGAATTTGTTTTTGAGAACACCAAACATTTTCGATCACAGGGTGAAGCTTTATATCCCGAGGTACCACATTGTAGATACGCAAATTTTAACGCTAGCTACGGTGGCACAAGAGGAAGCGCCGCGACACAAGGTGTTTCATATAACATTGTTTCCTCCATCAAGACCAAGACTTTGGTAGTTCCCGGCCAGGCGGATGCGATATGGTCATATAATTATGCAGATCAGCTTGGCGAACGGGAAGACGGTACAAAATGGACGGATGTGACAGATCCTGTGGGCACGCGAACCCGAACGACCTATCACATAGATGACATTCGTGAACTCGATGGATTGATCAAAAAAACGCAGACTTACAACGCTCAGAACACGCTAATTTCGGCAACGCATTATGAACATATATTTGAGGACCCAATTGGAACGACATGGCTCACGACAGAAAATAAAGAACGACTTATACGTCCGCGTCATACCATAAAAACCGTTCAAAATCTGGACGGGGAAGATAATATATCGGAAACAGATTTCATTACAGATCATAGCCATGAAAATTATTCCTTCGGCAATCCTACGGAAACACGTACCTATTCATCAGTGACCCAAACGCCGCGTGAAACCACGACAGCATACGCACATAATAAGAGTAAATGGATTTTGGGTCTGCCGAAAACGGTCGCATTAAATGGGACCGAAGTTGCGAAATATGATTATAATGATCTGGGCCTAAAAACGAAGCAATATCGGTATGGTAAAGAATTTGGGGAATTCGGATATCACAGTGACGGAAACATCGCATGGGTTGAGGACCCTTTGGAACGCCGAACCGAGGCCTTGGATTGGAAACGCGGCACACCACAAGAGATTAAACGTCCCGATGGAACGTCACAAAAACAAAGTGTCGATAATAATGGCTGGGTTCTAACACAAACCGACCCCATGGATAATGTCACAAGTTATGAGCACGATATTATGGGACGCCTCTTGCGGATTGATCCTCCGGAAGACTTTTTCTCAGACACGTTCTTTTCATATGTCTTCCCAAGCTCGGGCGGTGCGGTCCAAACGATTTCAAGGGGCGAGGCCACGACAATCGTCAATTATGATTCTATGTTCCGCCCGACGCTCGAACAGGTAAAACTGGGTGATGATACGGTCTCATTTGTCAATACAGACTATG
Source organism: uncultured Algimonas sp. (assembly GCA_964425355.1). Classification (GTDB taxonomy): domain Bacteria; phylum Pseudomonadota; class Alphaproteobacteria; order Caulobacterales; family Maricaulaceae; genus Litorimonas. Next base: position 3,556 of record CAYRMO010000142.1, read on the forward strand.
ACGCGCTTAGCCGGGTTGTTTTTACCTCCCAACCCTCTTTATCTCAAACCGAAGCCAATGGCATCTCAACCTCCTATGACGGCTTGGGCCGGGTGGTCGAGACGAAGCAAAACGGTATTACGGTGTCAAAGACCAGCTATGCTAATGATCACCGCCGCATCGTTGAAGACGCATTAGGGTTCAAGACGACCTATCACAATAATGGCTATGGTGAGCTGTTTAAGATTGAACAGCCTGAAGATATTACGACCGAGATCACACGCGATAGTTTTGGTAAGCCGACCGCTATTCGTCAGCATGGATCACAAGGTCATACGGTAGATCTTACCCAGAGCTTATTTTATGACACTGAGCAGCGCCTATGTTCGCATTTTACCTATGAGGCGGGCGCTAAATTTTATGAATATGACGCGGCAGGTCAGGTGATCGCAATGACATCGGGTCTAGGACCAAACCCCGATTGCGGGGTTGAACCAAACCATGAGAGCTATTCCGTCACAACATACACCGACCTTGGACAGGTCGACCGGATTACCTATCCCAACTCGCCGGATACGCAGGACTTTAACTTTGACTATGACGTTAATGGCAATCAGATTTTTGCTGAGCGCTATAAGGGTGCCATTCCGTCTGTGCAGCATACATATGGCTATAATGAGCTGGACCTCCCCACGACAGGCCAGACCCGTGTGGTGGGCGATATTGATGACGCGACGACAGATTTCTATTTCTCGACCAATTTGCGTTATACTGAGCAGGGCCATCTTGCCTCCCGCCAATATCCCGGCGGGCGCTGGATTGACTATAACCCTGATGCATTGGGTCGGGTCGGGACTGTTCAAGATCTTGGCCCTGATGGCGCGATTGGTGGTCTGCCCAGCCTGATTGGCAATGCGGGCATACTCGCCCAAAATACGACCTATCATCCTAATGGTGCGGTCAACCGCTTTGATTTTGGGGATGGCACAGGTCACTTTAAACAGGACTTAACGCAAAAACAGCTCCCCTGGCGTCTACGTCATGTCCGTAACGGGGCAGCGCTTGATCTTCGCTATGGCTATGATGGCAATAACCGGATCACGACGATTGAGGACCTAAAGACCTCGACCCGTAACCGAACCTTCACTTATGACGAGGTTGGCCGTCTGATCCGCGCCGAGACACAAGACCATCTCCATGGCAACATTGATTACGCCTATGATGCCTTGGGCAATCTCCGCTCCAAGACTTATGAAACGGGGCAATATGCGGGCCGCAATATTGAGCTCACCTATAGTTGGAAGAACCGCCTCCATAGGTCATATGATAAGGACGCGTCTGGTAATTATGCGAATACAGGCCAGCGTTGGGCGGGCCATGATGATCGGGGCAATGTAAAAAGACTAGGCCGTCTCAATATGGTCTATGATATGACCAATCGCCCGATCCAGATGTTTGGTAAAGGCACAGGCGCCAATGGCTCAACCTTCACCAACTTCCGAGGGCAAACCCATACTTATGACGCCCATCAAAGGCGGATTAAAACGGTCGAGGGCGCGCAAGACAAGGTTCGCTATAATATATTCGACGCAGCAGGGACGTTGGTTCAGGTCTATGACGCCGATACAAATATCCGCACAGACTATGTCTCCGGCTCCAATGGTGCCCTCGCACGCATTAAACGCATTGCAGGTGTCGATGAGGTCAGCTTTGTCCATGCCGATCACTTGGGCACAGGTCGTGTTGGCACCGCATGGGGCGGCGCGCAGGAATGGGAGGACTGGCATACGCCCTTCGGCGAAAGCCTGATCCATCCTGACGAGACGGATGATCAAGGCGATTATACGGGGCATATCCGGGATAAGGCGACGGGGCTGTCCTATATGCAGGCGCGGTATTATGATCCGGTGATTGGGCGTTTCTTGGGTGAGGATCCTATGAACATGCTCTCGATGGAGATGAATCCGGGGTATTTTAATCGCT
>CAYRMO010000143.1:0-5425 GCA_964425355.1 uncultured Algimonas sp.
TAATCTCTCATTGCCTTTGGTCCATTCCGTCATCAGACCAACGACATTTTCGCCCGCATCGCCAAATTCAGAGGAACTCGCCCCCTTAATCCCAGCAAGGTTTCGCGCGGCCTCGATTACAGCCATTTGCATGCCCAGACAGATACCAAAATATGGCACATCATATTCGCGCGCATAGCGCACAGCCTTAATTTTCCCCTCGGTTCCGCGTTCACCAAACCCCCCAGGAACCAATATGGCATGCATGCCCTTCATGACCTCTACAGCTTCAGAATTTTCAAATTCCTCAGCTTCTAACCAATTGATTTTGACTTTAACCTGATTAGCAATTCCGCCGTGAACTAAGGCTTCAGTAATAGACTTATAGGCGTCCGGCAGGACTGTATATTTCCCAACAACGGCAATATTGACCGTCCCATTCTCAGGGTTGTGCAACGTCTCTGAGATCTTACGCCATTTAGAAAGCTTCGCTCTGGGCGGTTTTTCGATCCCGAAATGCGACAGAACCTCACGGTCCAATCCCTCTTCATAATAAGCCATAGGCACATCATAAATTGACCGGGCATCTAATCCCTGAATAACAGAGCTTTCTCTGACATTGGTAAAACGGGCGATCTTGCGCTTATCCCCCGGATCAATAGGCCTATCCGCGCGGCAGAGTAAAATATCGGGCTGAATACCAATAGAGCGCAATTCTTTTACACTATGCTGCGTTGGCTTGGTCTTCATTTCACCCGCCGCCTTGATAAATGGCATGAGTGTTACATGGAGAAAACAGGTTGTTTGACGGGGCTGTTCCTGGCTGAATTGTCTTAGCGCTTCAAAGAAGGGAAGACCTTCGATATCGCCGACAGTTCCACCGACTTCACATAAAACAAAATCAACATCTCCAGCATCTGAGCCAATAAAGGCCTTAATCTCATTTGTGACATGCGGGATAACCTGGACGGTCGCGCCCAAATAGTCACCCCGACGTTCCTTAGAGATGATATTCGAGTAAATGCGCCCGGTTGTAATATTATCAGATTGCGCGGCGCTTACGCCCGTAAAACGCTCATAGTGACCCAGATCCAAATCGGTTTCCGCCCCGTCATCCGTGACATAGACTTCACCATGCTGGTAGGGACTCATTGTCCCTGGGTCGACATTCAAATAAGGGTCAAGCTTACGCAGGCGAACCTTATAGCCGCGTGCCTGTAGCAAAGCGCCGAGTGCCGCCGAAGCCAAGCCTTTGCCAAGCGATGAAACGACACCGCCTGTTATAAAAATATATCTTGGCATATCCCGCCTTTGATCCATAGCGGGTTTTTTCCGAAAAACTACTCTTCGGGCGTATCCGCTTCTGGCGTCGTTTCCGCATCTGATTCGGATGTTTCCGTCGGCAGAGCTTCTTCAACTAACGGGATCGTTCCATCGGATGAATCTGGGGTTGGGGTCAAGCCCTGATCTATAACTTCTTCAGTGTTAGCTTCGTCAGACTCTCGTACAGACTCAGTTCTTTCCCGCGTTTCAATCTGGTAAACAACAGAAAGCGCCAAACAGTTTATGATAAATATGGCCCCTAAAATAGCTGTCATGCGTGCAATCGACGTTGTTGCAGATCGCCCGGACATCAAGCCACCGCCTCCACCGCCACCAATGCCGAGGGCTCCGCCTTCGGAACGCTGGATCAAAATAAGGCCAGTCAGAATGATCGAAATGATCAATTGTATAATCAAGAGTACAGTTGACATATGGTAGTCCCGCTATTTTCAGAGGCGCCGATAAACGAAACAGGTTGGAATTGAAAGAGGCGATTGCAAGACCCTTACACCAAAATTGGCATCACACATCACATCAAGGCTATAACCTATCGTTATGAAATCATCCCAGACAGAGGTGAGCTTGGCACAGCATATTGTTTCTTAGGAATACGGCCGGCTAAATAGGCATCCCGCCCTGCGATCACTGCATGCCTAAATGCGCTTGCCATACGAATGGGGTCGCCTGCTCCAGCAATTGCCGTATTGGCGATAATGCCGTCCACGCCAAGTTCCATTGCCGCTGCCGCCTCACTGGCTGTGCCAAGCCCAGCATCCACGATAACCGGAACATTTACGGCTTCTTTTACAAGCCTGATATTGGTCGGATTGAGCAATCCCAAACCCGATCCGATTGGCGCCGCCAAAGGCATAATAGCCGCGGCCCCGGCAGCCTCTAGTTTTTGACAATAGACCGGATCGTCCGTGCAATAGACCATGACTTCAAATCCATCCTCAACAAGGAGCTTAAGGCTGGTCAATGTTTCGGCCATATCTGGGTAAAGATGCACATCTGAGAGAACCTCTAGCTTTACGAGGTTCCAGCCCCCTAATTCACGGGCCAAACGCAAGGTGCGAACAGCGTCTTCCCCTGTATAGCATCCGGCCGTGTTTGGTAGGTATATTGTTTTTTTCGGATCGATAAAATCTGTCAATAAAGGCGCATTGGGTTGGTCCAAATTCACGCGACGGATCGCGACCGTCACCATATCGGCACCAGACGCCTCAAGAGCCCTCGCATTTTCGGCATAGTCTTTGAATTTACCCGTCCCGATGATTAGACGAGATTCAAACTCATAACTTCCGATGACAAGTTTTTCAGACATTTATCCACCTCCAATGAAATGAATGATTTCAAGGATATCATGATTTTCGAGCGTAACGTCAGCAAAACTCGATTTGGGAACAACCTCCCGATTACGCTCAATCGCGATTTTTCTTTCAGGCAGCTCTAAATGCGCAATGAGATCAGCGACACTCATGCCATCTGGCAAATCATCATGATCTTTTCCATTTATGATAAGATGCACACTCACTCTCACTGTTGAAGTCCGTCTCGCGGCGCGTTACCACGCCAATCGGAGAGAATTCAATGCGAAAGCCCATACATATCATAAATGGTCCAAATTTGAACCTATTGGGAACACGTGAACCCGAGGTCTATGGACATCAAAGCCTCGAAGACATTCGGGCTCTCTGTCAGGAACAAGCCAAACAGGGATCTTATGATATCGTTTTCCAACAGTCTAACATTGAAGGCGAACTCATTGATTTCATTCAAGAAGCTGCGGCAAGCGGGTCAGGGATCATCATCAATCCCGCAGCCTACACACACACATCGGTTGCTATTCATGATGCGCTAAAAGCGGTTTCCGTCCCCGCTATCGAAATCCACCTCTCGCAGCCTGCAAAACGCGAGAGTTTTCGTCAGCGTTCCTTGGTCGCTGAAGCTGTCACAGGAACAATAAGTGGTTTTGGTGCAAATTCCTATTTATTGGGGGTGCAAGCTCTCATAAACCTGCTAGAAACCCCAGACTGAAACCGCGTAAAACCGACACGAATTCTAACCCGGAGCGCCCATCATGGCCGAAAAGTCAGTAAAATCGACAGCTAAAAAATCGTCTTCAAAAACTGAACCCGCGCAAGTGCCCGACAGTAAAGCCGACACACGACTTATCCGTGAATTAGCCAATATCCTGAATGCCACTAAATTGACAGAGATCGAAATGAAACGCGGTGATCTTGAAATTCGCGTCGCTAAAAGCGCGGCTCCGGCCGCAGTCCAGCATGTCGTCGCCGCGCCAGCCGCAGGAATGGCAGCGGCATCCACAAGTCAGCCCGTAGCAACCAAAGAAACCCCTGCGGATGCAGCCGCCCACCCGGGTGCGGTTAAGTCACCCATGGTTGGAACCGCCTATACCCGTCCCTCACCTGATGCCGACACATTCGTAAAAGTGGGCGACAAGGTCAAAGAAGGTGACACAATCATGTTGGTTGAAGCCATGAAGACCTTTAACCCCATTACCGCACCAAAATCAGGCAAGATTGATAGCATCCTTGTCGACGATGCGACGCCTGTCGAGTTTGGCGAATCTCTTTTTGTAATCGTATAAATCCATGGCCCAGGCTAAATCATCAAATATGGCTAAATCATCAAACCAAGGCCTGTTTAAAAAGGTCCTGATCGCCAATCGCGGCGAGATCGCATTGCGAATCCATCGCGCCTGTAAGGAAATGGGCATAGACACAGTCGCAATTCATTCAGAAGCTGATAAAGACGCCATGCATGTTCGGCTTGCCGATGAAAGTGTCTGTATTGGTCCCAATAGTGCTACGGATAGCTATCTCAATATTCCGGCGATCATTGCAGCGTGCGAAATTACAGATGCCGATGCCGTCCATCCTGGTTATGGTTTCCTGTCTGAAAATGCCCGTTTCGCAGAGATTGTCGAAGCCCATAATATGGCCTTTATCGGCCCAACCGCGGAACATATCCGCATTATGGGCGATAAGATCACGGCCAAACAAACCGTGATGGAAGCCGGTATCCCCGTTGTGCCTGGATCAGATGGATCTGTGACAACCTATGAAGACGCTAAGAAAGTTGCCAAAGACGTTGGATTTCCACTCCTTGTCAAAGCCGCCGCTGGTGGTGGTGGCCGAGGCATGCGTCTTGCCGCGACGCCTGACAAACTTGAAGAAGCCCTTGCCGCCGCTCAACAAGAAGCCATCGCGGCTTTTGGCAATGGTGAAGTCTATCTTGAGCGCTACCTAACAGGACCAAGACATATCGAAATTCAGGTTCTGGCTGACCAGCACGGCAATGTTGTCCACCTCGGAGAACGCGACTGTTCACTACAGCGTCGCAACCAGAAAGTGCTCGAGGAAGCCCCCTCGCCGACATTGACAAAGAAAGAGCGCGCAGACATCGGTAAAATTGTTGCCGATGCGATCCGGAAAATTGGCTATAGAGGCGCAGGTACAATCGAGTTCCTTTACGAAAAAGGAGAATTCTTCTTTATCGAAATGAATACGCGCCTTCAGGTCGAACATCCTGTCACAGAAGAAATCACAGGCATTGACCTGGTTCGCGAACAAATCCGTATCGCAGCCGGACAAAAACTGAATTACACCCAAAAGGATATTACCTTTAAAGGTCATTCAATCGAATGTCGGATCAATGCGGAAAACCCAAAGACATTCGCGCCATCCCCGGGGAAAGTCACAGATTTTCACGCACCTGGTGGGATGAATACGCGCCTCGATTCCGCACTCTATGCCGGATATTCAATTCCACCCTATTATGACAGTCTGATCGGTAAACTCATTGTATGGGGACACACACGTGAAGGCGCTATTTTACGTCTGCGCCGGGCTCTGGGTGAAATGGTGATTGAAGGTGTGCAAACGACTATGCCGCTCCATCAAGCCCTATTGGATAATGAAGATTTCAAATCCGGTGATTATAATATTCACTGGCTTGAAAAATGGCTCGCTGAGCAGGACTAGGCGCCAACGCCCTCACCTCAAATTCAATCAAAGTCTCCTAGGCCTTGTGCCCAGGATCTCTGATGCTCAACCAGATTTTTAGAAAAACAAGCCTCGTGAGCGTCGGATTCGAGATC
>CAYRMO010000144.1:0-5040 GCA_964425355.1 uncultured Algimonas sp.
GGGGAGGTGGCCGAAGCACAGCGAAGGTCGGAGGGGGCCTAACTGGTCCAACGGTTTGTATCTGAACAAAGCGTATTATAATAATTTAGAACACAACGAGCTCACCTAATGGCTGAACTTTTATTTGAAATTTTATCCGAGGAAATTCCTGCACGTATGCAAGTGCGGGCAGGACAAGACTTGTCCAAAGCCATGACGGCGGGGCTTGAGAAAGCTGGCTTAAGCGTTGAAAATGGTCGTGTCTTTACGGGCCCAAGACGCCTGACTTATGTCGCGGATGTCCCGCTACGCTCTCCTGATATTTCCGAAGAACGCAAAGGTCCGCGTGTGGGATCACCAGAGCGCGCCTTGGAAGGCTTTATGAAGGCGTCGGGTCTTTCAGATATTTCCGAAGCAGAAGTTAGGACTGACCCTAAGAAGGGAGAGTTCTATGTTGCGATTATTGAAAGTGCGGGACGAGATACCAAGGCAATTCTATCCGAGCTCATTCCGGATGTGATGCGTGATTTTCCATGGCCGAAATCCATGAAGTCAGGCGGATCGTCTTTCCGTTGGGTGCGGCCATTGCGGGGTTTGACCTTATTATTGGATAGTGAGGTCGTGGATATCGAGGTGGGTGGCGTGTCGTCCTCCAATACAACCATGGGACATCGGCGCCATGGACCGGGTCCATTTACAATTACGGATTTTAAAACCTATCAAAGCCAGCTTGAAACGGACGGACATGTGATCCTGTCTCATGAAGACCGCAAAGACATAATCAAAACCAAAGCGTCTGAAATATGCGCCAAGCATGGGTTTGAATTGGTCGAAGATGAAGGCCTTTTGAATGAGGTCGCGGGACTGACCGAATGGCCTATCGTTTTATTTGGCGATATGGATCCTGAGTTTCTGACCTTGCCAGATGAAGTCATCCGCCTGACGCTGAAATCCCATCAAAAGACATTCACCGTTCGCGACCCTAAAACCGGAAATCTGGCGGCACATTTTATTATTGTCGCCAATCAAGTCGCACCAGATGGTGGCGACGCGATCAAGGCCGGAAATGGCAAAGTGATTTCAGCCCGTCTGTCAGATGCCGTCTTCTTCCAGTCTGAGGATCGTAAGAGAAAACTGATCGATTATTATGATAAGCTCGACGACGTCGTCTTTCACAAGAAACTGGGCTCAATCCGCGATAAGGCGGAACGCGTGGCAGCACTCGCCAAAGAACTTGCACCGAAAACTGGCGCTGACCCGCAAAAAGCCGAGCAAGCGGCAAAGCTAGCTAAATGTGATCTCGTCACCCAGACCGTCATTGAATTTACGAGCCTGCAAGGTCAGGTCGGAAGCCTGATGTATGAAGCAGAAGGCGGCGACGCAGCGATCGCAATCGCGATTGAGGAACATTATAAACCGCAAGGCCCGAGCGATAAAGTCCCAAGTGATCCAATTGCTGTGACAGTGGCTTTGGCTGACAAGCTCGATACTTTGGTCAGTTTCTGGGCGATTGATGAAAAACCTACAGGTTCAAAAGATCCCTTCGCATTACGTCGGGCGGCGCTTGGAGTCGTCCGGATCATTTTGGAGAATGATGTTAGACAAGGCTTGTTTAGCCTGATTGAAAATGAAATTTCTGAGCAATTGGAAACATATCAGATTGATGATGCCTTCCAGGATTTTGATGAAACTATTCAAACGCTAAACTTCGCCGGAGCTGACGATGCTGCAGAAGAACTCCGTACGCAAGTTATAGAGTCAATTCAAAGCGATCCGGAAGCAGAAAAAGAAATTTCGCTAAACCTCCTCGCATTTATCGCAGACCGTCTCAAAGTTTACCTCCGAGATAAGGGCATTGGCCACGATCTGATCGATGCTGTCTTTGCTTTAGGTGAAGATGACCTCGTGGCTATCGTGAACCGCGTCATGTCCTTACAAGACTTCCTCGGCACCGAAGATGGCGAAAACTTGCTGGCGGGATATAAGCGCGCGGCGAATATTTTAAAGGCTGAGTCTAAGAAAGGCGATCTTCCTACGGGAGAGGCGATTCGTCCCAAAGACAGTTATGGCGCAGCCTTGTTTGATGTGATGGGGGAGGCCTCTCCAAAAATATCCTCCGCTCTACAGTCAGAAAATTATGCTGAGGCCATGAAAGTCTTGGCAAATCTCCGCGCCCCGATTGATGAATTCTTCACACATACGCAGATTATTACGGATGACACCGCTGTCAGAGATAATAATTTAAGGCTCTTGGCGATGATGGGGAAAACAACACGTCAAATCGCAGATTTCGAACGTATTCAATCTTGAGCTAACATACGTATAAACGGGTATTTACAAGTCCTTTTTTTTCTGAAAAAGGGCACTCATAAATTGGACTAGCCAACCCGTCCTGATGGGCGATGGAGTTTGAGATGACAAAATGGGTCTACGCATTCGGCGGCGGAAAAGCCGAGGGCGATACCTCCATGAAAAACCTTCTTGGGGGGAAGGGCGCTAATCTTGCAGAAATGGCTAGTCTTGATCTTCCGGTCCCACCAGGTTTTACGCTTACGACCGATGTTTGCACGTCATATTATGATAATGGTGAGGTCTATCCGGACGGGATGGACGATGAGGTCGCTGAGGGCCTCGCCCATGTCGAACAACTGACAGGCAAAAAATTTGGCGATGCAGGAAACCCGCTTCTTGTGTCGGTTCGCTCAGGAGCACGGGCCTCTATGCCGGGCATGATGGATACAGTTCTGAATTTGGGACTGAATGATGAAACTGTCGAAGGTCTTGCCAAATTATCTGGGGATCGTCGTTTTGCCCTTGATAGCTATCGCCGCTTTATCACCATGTATTCCGATGTGGTTCTGGGTGTGCATCACCACGCGTTCGAAGATGTGCTGGAAATGCATAAAGACACGCAAGGCTATATGCTGGACACGGAAATGACGGCTGAGGATTGGGCGACGATCATTTCAGAGTTCAAAGCGATCACAAAACGCGCCTTAGGGCGTGAATTTCCGCAAGATGCGCGTGAGCAGTTACAAGGCGCTATTGATGCCGTCTTTGGCAGCTGGATGAATGAACGGGCGATTGTTTATCGTCGTCTAAATGACATTCCGGCGGCTTGGGGCACGGCCGTCAATGTACAAGCCATGGTCTTTGGCAATATGGGTGAGACCTCTGCGACCGGTGTTGCCTTTACGCGTGACCCGTCAACAGGTGACAATAAATATTACGGCGAATTTTTGATCAATGCGCAAGGCGAAGATGTGGTCGCCGGTATTCGGACGCCGCAAACCTTGACCAAGCAAGCCCGTGAAGAGATGGGTGAAGAGGCACTCTCAATGGAAGAGGCCTTACCCGAGGTCTATTCGCAACTCGCCGATACATTTGTAAAACTGGAATCGCATTATCGGGATATGCAGGATATCGAATTTACCGTTGAACAGGGTAAGCTCTGGATGCTGCAGACCCGCACGGGCAAACGTACCGCGCGCGCGGCCCTCAAAATTGCCGTCGATATGGCGGAATCTGGACAAATCACGAAAGACGAGGCTTTGGCCCGGATTGACCCGCAATCTCTCGATCAGCTTTTGCACCCAACGTTAAACCCCGACGCGCCACGCGATATTATTGCCATGGGTCTGCCGGCCTCGCCCGGGGCGGCCATTGGCCAAGTGGTTTTCCATTCTGATGAAGCCGAAGCCTTGGCGAAATCTGGGACAAAAGTTATTCTGGTCCGGATTGAAACCTCGCCGGAGGATATTCACGGCATGCACGCCGCCGAAGCGATTGTAACGGCGCGCGGGGGCATGACATCTCACGCGGCCGTTGTGGCGCGAGGTATGGGCACGCCTTGCGTGTCCGGCGCAGGCGAAATTCGCATTGATTACAAAGCGGGACAATTTTCTGTCGCAGGCCGTGTCGTCAAAAAAGGCGATGTTGTTACGGTAGACGGCGCGACTGGACAGGTCTTTGCGGGGTCCGTGGACATGGTTCAACCGGAGCTTTCGGGCAATTTTGCAAAGGTTATGAGCTGGGCTGATGACGCACGCACATTAGGTGTTCGAACCAATGCGGAAACGCCACTGGACGCGCAAACAGCGATTGATTTTGGCGCGGAAGGGATTGGGCTTTGCCGGACAGAACATATGTTTTTTGAAGCCGACCGTCTTGCCAATTTCAGGGAAATGATTCTAGCTGATACGCCAGAAGGCCGAGAAGATGCTTTGGCGAAAATCCTGCCCGTACAGCGCCATGATTTTGCAGAAATTTTCCGAATCATGAAGGGCTTGCCGTGTACGATCCGTTTGCTGGATCCTCCTCTACATGAATTCCTGCCACATACTGAAAAAGACATTGAATCTGTTGCGGCTGAGATTGGTGTGCCCGCCAGAGAATTAATGGTTCGGGCTAAGGACCTTGAAGAAAGCAATCCGATGCTCGGTCATCGGGGATGTCGTCTCGGAATCTCTTATCCAGAAATTTATGAAATGCAGGCACGCGCCATTTTTGAAGCGCAGAAACTGGTGTCAGAAGAAACTGGTACGCCGGCCATTGCCGAAGTCATGATCCCGCTTGTCTCAAGCGCCAAAGAGCTCGAAATTCTAAAAATCCGTATTGACGCCATTGCTCAAGAGGTCGGCGCGCTTGATTATACAATCGGAACGATGATTGAACTTCCACGTGCGGCTTTGCGCGCAGGTGATATCGCCCATCACGCAGAATTCTTTAGTTTCGGAACCAATGATTTAACCCAAACGACCTTTGGTCTCTCGCGTGATGATGCAGGCCGGTTCCTCCCGGATTATGTAGCGGCCGGTATTGTTGAAAAAGATCCCTTTGTCAGTCTTGATCAGGACGGCGTTGGCGACCTGATTCAGATCGCCGCTGAGCGCGGTAAGGCCACAAGGCCAGAGATAAAAATGGGAATTTGCGGCGAACATGGAGGTGATCCAGCCTCAATTGCGTTCTGTCATAAGGTCGGGCTGGATTATGTGTCCTGCTCGCCTTACCGCGTCCCGATTGCGAAATTGGCTGCCGCTCAGGCTGCTATTGCGGGAAAAA
>CAYRMO010000145.1:0-5036 GCA_964425355.1 uncultured Algimonas sp.
CACGAGGCGCGATAAAGGCGCGCAAGGTGCATTCTCCCATGGTTCGCTAGATGTCTATCAAATCGATGCGGCTTATCGCTCGAGCTGGCTTGCACGCAAAGGTGTCGATACGCCGGCGCTCGATATGTTGCGGCAAGGTTGGAATTGGGGGCTTGGGCTGGAGGATGAACAGCGCTTGTCAAAGGAATGGAAACGCCTTGATGGGGATCGCCATAATCGACAAGCCCTAATCTGGTCACGCCTACATGGCGGGGCAGCGATCTATATCGGGACAGAGGATCAGGACCTAAGTCAGCCTTTAAACCCCGAAACCATGAATGCGGGCAGCGTCACCTATCTAACCTCAATCCCGCGCCACTATATCCAAGCCGTCCATATCGAGACGGACCCCATCAGTCCCGCATTCGGGACACCGCGCCATTACCAGATCGCCTCATCCTCGACCTCGGGCATGGCGATCCATCATTCCCGTATTATCCGTTATATCGGCTTCGACCGACCTGGATTTATCGGGACGCTGACGGAATTCTGGGGCGATAGCGTGTTAGAACCCGTCTTCCAGACCTTGTTGGATTTCGCCGCAGGCCAAAGATCAATCGCCAATATCTTACAAGAAGCCAGTCTGGATGTCTGGTCTATGCAAGGCTTTATGCAAGGCCTGTCTGCCAATGCCGCCTATGAAGAAGCCCTCAAAGACCGCGTCCGCATCGCCATGGAAATGAAATCCCTGCTCAATGCACTGATCCTCGACTCAGAGGATAATTACGACAAAAAACCCGCTAATTTTGCGGGGCTTGATAAGATCGGCATGATGCACCTCAAACTCGTCGCCGCCGGTTTCGGCATGCCCATCACCAAATTCCTCGGCCACGCCCCGCAAGGCCTGAATGCGACAGGCGAGGGCGATGAACGCAATTATTACGACATGATCTCCTCGCTTCAAGAAAACACATTACGTCCTTGTCTTGAAAAGCTCTATGGCGTCATAAGACCGTCTGCTGGGATTGAATATGAGAAAGGCCAGCTCACCTTCAATCCTTTACGTCTAATGTCCGAAAAAGACCGCGCCGACATCGACAAAACAAAGGCCGAAACGCTAGATATCCAGGCGCGGAGTGGTGTGATGCCGAAAGAGGTGCAGGCAAGGGCTATTCGTGCGGCAATGGATTGTGGTGAGGATGTTTGGGATAATGTGGAAATGATATGGGTTTGAACCGTAATTAAGTCGAGCTTAGTTCCGATTGAAAAATATACGGTCATACCTACATATTCATAATGAAAAAATGTCTTGCCATCCTCATTTCACTACTCGCCTTGCTAGGTTCAGTACAATTTGCATATGGTTGTTCAACCCATAGGTCTTTGAGTAAAATTGATCTCGCATTCGCAGATTTAGTATTTGATGGAAAAATAATTGATGTAAAAAATGGCGTCCATGTCTTTGAAATAAAAAATATTGTTGAGGGTGAGTTTTCGGAGAGAAATATTGAAGTCGGGATGGTCCACAGTTGGGTTTATAGAACACCCAAAACAGTCGAAGATTTCATCGACAGACATGGTCTCTTTGTTAGAGTGGGCGTATCTACCCTGCATATAGCTGAAAAATTCTGTAAGGTGAGTGAGGATGATTTGATGATAACAGCTCGGTCCTGCTCAGAAGTTGTGCTGAGTACGGTCGTAGTTAACCAAAAGCCTATTATCGTCGGAGAACCTTGTACTGGCCCATACATTGTACCCGCGGGCATATTAGAAAAATCACGCATATATGCCGAAAAATACAAGAAATTCGAAGACAAACTTATAGAAGAGCGTCCGGATGAGGAGAGGACTCTTGCCTTATACGACAAAATTGTTGGTGATCTTTCACCTATAGATACGGAGTCATATATATATCGGCAATTAGAGGAAAGCCGTGCAAGAGATGAAAGATACGTCACGGATAGCCGAGACAGAGCATCGGCAGAAATAAGACATAAAAGGCGTGTTGTTTCTACCCTCAGTGGCGCATTAGGATTTTCAAGCTCTTTTGTTCCAAACCGAATAGGGCCGGGTGATTATGAAAATCAGGCGGTTGAACTATTTCGTGAAAATCCAGATTGGTTCATGGAAGGTGGCGAAAAATTTGAATCTGACAAAGCGCTTCTAAGTTTTCTGGGAGTAGATTTTTCCTGTATAAATAAAATGCCGCGGAAAATCGGTAGTTTTTATATTTATCAGAGTTTATTGGGACGAGAATTTTCGAATACAACTGAAACGCTAGAAGAGACTAGTTGCTTTGGTGGATCTAAAAAATATTTAAAACCGTTCATTTATGATGATCGCGACATTGAGCTGCTTGCTCATTCAGTCAGGCAAATAAAGCGATTTATCGAAATTGACCCATCATTTGCGGATCGATTGTTAGTTGTTGACCGGGAACCGTCATTCTGGTCGAAAATCCGTGATTGGAGGCCTTGGTAGATCAAAAGAAAGCCATGCGAACCGTCACAACTCACTCCTTTTTATTTTGCACTATTCTCAAAAACATGGCGTAACACTCTAATGGGACCATTATTGATAATTGCTATTTTTTTAGGTGCGTTGATTTATTTTCTGTCCGTTGCCACAAAAATCCCGTCTGTCGTGTTGGTTTCCGAAACCGAAAATACTGCCTTGTCTAATGTCGAGACTGTAAGTTTGGCAGAGCAATTAATACAATTGGACGCGATTGGCCTCAGAACCAATCGGGGCGTCACCATAGATGATTTTTTGAATTCATTCTCGGAAGACGCCTTTCAATCTCGATCTTATGATCTGGTCCTTTATATGTTGGGGACACAAACGGAGAAAGCGCCATTGGGGCGTTTTATAAGTGATGTGGCTTGGAATTTTGATCTTGAAGCGATCTATGGCGACGGAAGCTATATTGAGATCGTAGAAGGCTTTCTTCGAATTTCGGGAGATAGGACGCGGTTTAAAAATATTTCAGACGCGGTATCTCATGAAACAGGGAGAGCTAAATTAAGTTATCAAGTTCCAGAAAGAGGCTTGATCGAATATACACCAAAAGTGAATGCGGATTGGGCGGATCAAGGCGTCGTATTGCAAATCGCAAGAGACATCGAAAAAAGTTATAAATCGGAGAAACGTTTTTTTTATAAAGATAACGGTCAAGCCATTGTTCTTTTCTTTTTGACATATGATCAAAGAGACAGATTGACCGAACTCGGTGCCGAAGAATTACAGGAATTTAGATAATTTTGACAGGGCGCAAAATGACCAGTCTTTGATTGATCACGGTATAGGATAAGTCCAAAGCTATTTCTCGCCCCGATTTTTCCATTCCGGTTTCTCTTTGGGCTCAGGGGTGTATTTCCCGTTCACGCAATTCGATTTTGCGGCGAGGTGAACGGAGCTGTCTTCTCTTGGAACACTATGGCAAGATTTTTCTGCCTCTTCGTCATAATAGGACTGAAGGATAGAGGCGCAGCCTGACAAAGATATTGATGCTGTGATGATGAGAGCTAGGGTTCGTTTTTTCATGGGTCTTGAATATCCTCGAAGACGTTAAAATCAATTGAAATTACTTAGACTTTCAAGAATTTAATTTAAGCCTCATTTTTGAAAATATTTGATACAAAATTTTTAACTCCAATCCACGTCATTTTGAGCCTTGTGCCCGAAATCTCTCGGATGGTTCGAGATTAACCTGAGCTGCAATCGGTAAAATATGCTGACATCCAGGAGGCCCTAGGGACAGGCCCTAGGGCGACGGCCTTTACTTCCCCACACCCCAAAAAAGGAGATGCCCATGCGTTTGCGTGATGCTTTGACTTGTGATGCCCATCAATTGACTCGTACGTCTGACGGTTATCTGGCGGGGCCGGCGCGGATTGCGCGGGCGGGGAATGTGCAGCAATATTTGGGGCGTGAGCTGGGCTTGAGCGGGGATGAGGCTGAGCAGAGCTTTGGCGTTTACCGTGACCCGGATGTTGTTTTTAACAAGCAATCCATGCTGACCCTAGCGGGGCGACCTGTCACGATTAATCATCCGGATGAACCCGTCACAGCCGAGAACCATAAGGTGCTCTCTGTCGGCCATATTGGCGGTAAGGTTGCGCGGGACGGCGAGCATATTATCGCGCAAATGGTGATTACCGATGCGGATGCTGTTGAACTGGCGGAAAATGGCCATCGCTGGCTTTCGGCGGGTTATCTGGTCGATACCATGGCGGCCGAGGGCGTGGCGCCCGACGGGACACCCTATCAATTCAAACAATGCGGCAAGGTCACATTTAATCACGTGGCGCTTTTGACCGATGAGCGGCCCCGCGCCGGCAATACGAGATTTGGCGACTGCATCAAAAGCAGTGGGCTAAATTACGGCGGGACAGACCGCGCGCAATTGTGGGGCGCTTCTCCCACTTCCCACCAAAATGGAGGTTCGGTTATGACCGACAAAACCCAAACCTTTGTGCGCGACGGACTCTCGGTAGATATGCCGGGTAGTGCCTTACAGCTGGTTCAAAAGCTGTTTGCTGACGCGGACAAAAAACATGACGACATGAAGGCCAAATATGATGCCCTGAAAAAGGACATTGCCGAAAAACAGGGCAAATTAGACGCGCTTCAGGTCGATATGGAAAATCTCAAGGCCAATGCGCCGACAGATGAAGATCTGGATCAACGCGCCAATGAACGCGCCCGGATCAAACAAGATGCCAAAGCCGTTCTTGGCGATGGCTTTAGCCTTGATGGCCTGTCCAATGAGGACATTAAAAAAGCCGTTGTCGATAAAATGCTAGGCGATCAGGCCAAGTCCATCCTGGACGGCTATGAGGATGATGAGCAGCGTAAAGCCTATATTGAAGGCGCTTATGGCCTGGCCATTCGCGACACAAACCTCACCCCGAAAACAGACCCGTTTCGCAACTCGATCAAGGACGGTGTGAGATCGATCCATGATGCAGATGCGCTGTGGGACTCTGTCTTGAAAACACAAAAGGAGGTCGCCCATGGTTGATCAAAGAGAAGGCTATCACAGCCATGAATTTATT
>CAYRMO010000146.1:0-4991 GCA_964425355.1 uncultured Algimonas sp.
CCAGGTTCGGGCACCATTTCACTGTTTAATTTTTGTTTTTATTGTATTTTACAAGCCGCCCCTAAATCTACCCCTTGTTTGATTTTCGCCACTAACGCAATATTCTGCCATTTTCGAACCAACCCGCGATAATTGGCCTGAATACAAAACCGAATTGCGCGTTGTTTTTGGGTATCGCCATATTTTGAGCGTTAAATCGACAATGTGATTTTGCCGAAATGTGTCTGGCTTTCCTGATGAGCAAAAGCATCTGCGATTTGATCTAACGGAAAATCCTTGTCGAGCACTGGCTCTATCCCACTCGCTTCAATCGCCGCAATCATATCCTCTTGATGTTTGGCTGAACCGACTGTGATACCGGACATTGTCAGATTTTTGGAAAAGAACGACGCAACTGGAAACTCACCTGAAAATCCAGTTAGTATCCCAATCAAAGAAATATGCCCGCCAACCCGGCTGGACTGTATCGATTGTGCCAAAGTGTTTGGTCCGCCCACTTCAATTATTTCATCGACACCTCGCCCGCCCGTCAGCTCCATGGCCACCCGCCCCCAATCAGGTGTTGTCTTATAATTTATGAGATGATCGGCTCCGAGCGCCTTCATGCGCTTTAGTTTTTCATCTGATGACGAAGTCGATATGACCCGTGCGCCCGCCGCCTTAGCGAATTGCAAAGCAAATACGGACACTCCGCCTGTGCCTTGTGTGAGAACCCAGTCGCCTGGTTTGACGGAGCCTTCGACAAATAGTCCGCGCCAAGCCGTGAGGGCTGCGCAGGGCAGCGTTGCCGCTTGCGTAAATGAGTATCCCGCAGGCATGGGCGTGAAAGCTGTTTCCGGCCGCGTCACGAGCTCTGCCGCGAAGCCATCAGCCCCGTCTCCGGGCACACTGGCAAAGCCGAGAGATCCAATAGGACCATTTTGCCAATTCGGAAAAAACAGACTTACGACCTTGTCGCCAACCTTAAACTTAGTCGCGCCCTGGCCGACGGCGATAACCTCCCCCGCTCCATCGGACATTGGGATGCGTTTGTCTTCGGCTTTGATCCAGCCTTTGACAACAGCTAGGTCGTGATAATTAAGCGAGGATGCATGTATGCGCACGAGAATTTCACCAGGTCCTGCGACTAGGTGTGCGCGGTCTTCAATTTTCAAATTTTCGAAACCGCCTGGTGTTTTAATTGCAGCAACTTTCATATCATATTCTCAGTTCAATTAAATTGTTAAAGACAGAGATGACTTTAAAACCATTCATCGCGCATATTGGCGGCACTTTGATCATTGGTCCGCAAAATTTCTGCCCATTGTTTTGTCCGCGAGAGCTCTCTGTCATAGAAATATTTGGCCGATTGCCACTTCCCTTTGATAAATTGTTCGGACAAATCCCGCTCGCTAGATGGTTTGGTCGTAGCCTGGAGAATCCGAAGATGCATCCACGCCATGACCAGATGACCAGCATAATCCAGATATAAGGTGGCATTGGCTAAACCGGTTTTGGCATCTGTCGATATCGCTTTAATTAGCGAGCCAGACACGCCTTTGAACTCTTCCACGGCATTTGAAAGCCTGTTTGTAAAATATTCAGCGCCACCAACATCTTTCATATTGATCATTACGTCTTGGATTTCGGAATAGAGTAAGTCCAAGCCCTTCCCATTCAACATTCTGACTTTGCGGCCTAAAAAATCGAGCCCTTGAATACCATGCGTCCCTTCGTGAATTGGGTTCAGACGATTATCTCTATAGTAGCGCTCGATCGGATAGTCACGCGTATAGCCTGAGCCCCCTAAGATTTGTAAGGCATGTTTATTGGCTTCCAGACAAAATTCGGACGGCCATGATTTAGTTATAGGGGTCAGAACGTCGAGAAGGAGTTTGGCACATTCAATTCTATCTTGGTCGTCACTGCTGCGGGCAATGTCGACCAATGTTGCGCAATATAATCCCAGGGCCAAAGAAGATTCGACGGCTGATTTTTGGGCGACTAATAATCGCTTTATATCTGCATGTTCAATAATAGGAACGGGTTTAGAATTCGGGTCAGTATCTCCTGGATGCTTTCCCTGTGGCCGCTCGCGCGCATAATCTAGAGAGGCCCTATATCCGGCTTGCCCTAAGGCTGTTGCGCCGAGGCCCACAAAAATACGGGCCTCATTCATCATCTGAAACATATAGCTAAGGCCTTTATGCTCCTGACCGACCAAATATCCAATACAGTCATCATTATCACCGAAGTTAAGCGCGCAATTCGTAATCCCTCTATATCCCATTTTATGATTTAAACCCGCTAACGTAACATCGTTGAAATCGCCGAGACTATCATCTGAATTAAGGCGGCGTTTTGGAACGATAAATAGAGAAATACCTTTAACGCCTTTAGGTCCACCAGGAATTTTGGCCATGACTAAATGGACGATATTTTCGCTAAGTTCGTGGTCCCCGCCCGATATCCACATCTTACTCCCGGATATCTTATAGGTGCCGTCCTCGCTAAGCGTTGCGGTCGTTGTTATCTCAGCTAATGACGATCCGGCATGCGGCTCAGACAAACACATAGTGGCAAAAAACCGACCTTCCGCCATGGGTATCAAATAACGCTGCTTTTGCTCTTCCGTTGCATATTTTGCCAGCAGCCTGCCCGCCGCTGTCGTAAGTAGACCGTAACCCGTATAGGCGACGTTTGCCGTGGCAAGAATGAAAAAGAGCCCCTGAATAATACTTTCTGGTAGTCCAGTGCCGCCATATTCAAGGTCCAATCCAGTCCCCATGAAACCAGCCTCAATATAGGCATCAATGGCGGTTTGAGCTTCCGGAATCATAACCACCTTGCCCGCAACAAATTCGGGTTCAATTTCGTCAGCCTTTTTTGCGCAAGGTTCGAAATGATTCGCAGCTAGTTTTTCAGCTGTGTCAAGCAAACCCAATATCGTGCTGCGATCAATATCTTCCCAAAGCGGACAACCCAATACGTCTTCGATATTCGCTACATCAAATAGTTGGAATAAAAGATCATCTCGATCAAATGTCATCATTTTTGGGCTCTCAATTTATAGATGGACAATCTAGAAACAAAATCTGATCTAAAGGACTTCGAAAAGTCCCGCCGCGCCCATTCCGCCCCCAACACACATAGTGCTAACCACATATTTCACGCCGCGACGTTTGCCTTCAATCAGAGCGTGGCCAACCATACGGGCTCCGCTCATGCCGAACGGATGCCCAATTGAAATAGCGCCGCCATTTACGTTCAAATTTTCGTTTGGAATTCCAAGCCTGTCTCGACAATAAATGACTTGAACGGCAAATGCTTCATTGAGTTCCCACAGCCCAATATCGTCCATTTTAAGTCCGTGACGGCTCAACAATTTCGGAACAGCGAAGACAGGACCAATGCCCATCTCATCAGGGTCACATCCGGCATATTCAATCCCAACAAAACGACCCAAAGGTGTCACACCGCGCTGTTCAGCTAATTTACTGTCCATTAGAACCGCCGCAGAGGCCCCATCAGATAACTGGCTAGCATTGCCAGCCGTAATATTTTTGCCAAGTTTTACGAAATGACCGTCTTTCCAAACGGGATTAAGACCCGCCAAACTATCCACTGTGGTACTCGGACGATTACCCTCATCTTTTTCCAATCGGACATCGGATTTAGAAATTTCGCCAGTCTCTCGATTTTTCACAACCATAGTAGAGGCAAGCGGCACAATCTCATCGTTAAACTTCCCAGTCTCCTGTGCAGGCGCCGTGCGAGCTTGGCTTTGAGCGGCGTATTCGTCTTGGGCCTCGCGAGAGACATTATAGCGCTCAGCCACAATTTCGGCCGTCTCAATCATCTGAATATAAGCTTTTGGCACAGCTGCAATGGCGGCCTCAGATACTGCGCGATAGGAATTTTTATGTTTGGTTTGAACCAGACTAATTGATTCAACGCCGCCGCCCACTGTTACATCTGCATTCCCTGTCATGATCGATTGCGCCGCCATTGCGATTGCCATCATCCCTGAGGAACATTGACGATCCACGGTTGATCCTGGGACACTTCTAGGTAAGCCAGCTGTATAGGTTGCAAGGCGACCAATATTATAGGCTTGGCTGCCTTGCTGGGCGGCACATCCCATCACCACATCATCAATCATTTCGCCGTCGACACCTGCACGCTTCACGGCATGTTCTATAGCATGCCCAGCCAGGACGGGGGCCTCGGTATCATTAAAGGCGCCTCGAAAGGCTTTCCCGATTGGTGTTCTAGCCGTGGAGACAATGAGAGCGTCGCGCATGATAAATTCCTAATGTTGTTCAATATTTGTGGGGCCCCAATAAGCCTTCATTTCGGTAACTTTCCCGTCTTCATTAAATTCGAATGTATCTATAATGCGAATGGTCATAGCGCCCTTGGGCATCTCAACTTCAACGGCGACATCTGCATCAACATGCGTCATACCTCCAACTGTGCACTCAAATGGGAAAGCAGCGAAATTGCCCGTTATTCGGACAGGCCCGGTAAGTTTGAGCTTCGCACCATTTTTAACAGCCAATGTGTAGAATTCCAAAATTGCGGCCTTACCTTCTTTGGGCGGCGTTCCCATTGGATCCGTCACGGTAGCGTCATTCGCGTAAAGATCGGCAATGCCTTGCGCGTCTTGTTCATTAAAAAGACGAATATAGGAGTCGACAGCGTCAATCATATGCTGGGTCATATTAGGGTCCTTATGGGTAATAGCGGCTAATGGTATCAACGACGCAAGCTGGTTTTTCTTCACCCTCGATCTCAATGGTAACCCGTAAAGTGGATTGAAATCCACCTGGCACCTCTTTGATCTCTAGGAATTCACCATGCCCCCGCACGCGCGCTCCAGATTTTACTGGGTTCAAAAACCGGACTTTATCTGATCCGTAATTTATTCCCATCTTTATGCCTTTAATTTCTAATATCTCAGGCATTAATTTCGCCGCCAAAGACAATGTAAGATATCCATGTGCGATCGT
>CAYRMO010000147.1:0-4813 GCA_964425355.1 uncultured Algimonas sp.
GGGCTAAAGAAATACTCAATTCCGCCGCCGAATGCGAGACCGTCTGCATCGCCAAATTCAGAATCGGCATAGTAGTAACCGACACGCGCAAAGCCTTCAAATTGTTCGCCAAATGGAACTTTACCTCGGGCAAAGCCTGCAACTTTATAATCAAGCTTGAAATCATCGCCATCTTCGATGACCCCAACGGACCCTTCGCCTTCAACCGCGAAGTAGGTTTGAAAGTCATAGCCGACCCGACCGACGACGTTATAGGATGCGCCTTGAAAGTCTAAGACTTCAACTCCTAAATTACCATATGCACTATTATCTTGTGCGCTCGCAGTTGCTGCAAAAGCACAGATTGCTGATGTTGTAGCAAGAAAATTAATTATTTTCATTTTGATTTGTCTCCTAAATTGACGCCTTGTCGGTAAAAATCCGCATAGCCAAAAGCAAATGTTCATATTGGAGTTTAATTAAATCAATGCGCTATAGTTGTAATAATGTCACGCTATATGAAATAGCGTTCATTTAGCGTCATATATTGTAATCTAAGGTCATAAAATTCATTGAAACCTGTCTGTTTTCTAATGTTTGTCAAATTGTGAAGAAAGCGCGGCTTTAAGTTTTCAACCTATCGGTTTAGACGTTGTGTTGTGCAAGAGGAGAGGTAATCATGACATTTCGTAGAGTATTGCTGATAGGGACCGCGGCCATTTTAATGGCGGCCTGTGAGAGCGGGGAGACATCATCTTCTACAAGTTCATCACGTGACACATCTCAAAAATCATCAACCAGCTTATCGGTCGACTATGAAAAATTTACCTTGGAGAATGGTCTGGACGTGATCCTACAAGTCGACCGCTCTGATCCTATTGTGGCCGTGACGACTGTTATTCATGCGGGCTCTAACCGAGAAAAGCCGGGCCGGACCGGCTTTGCGCATTTCTTTGAACATATGGCCTTTAACGACAGCGAGAATGTCCCACGCGGCTGGAACCGCAAAGCTATTCCGGATTGGGGTGGACAGAGAAATGGCGGGACCTGGTCGGATGGGACCATATATTTCGAAGTCGTTCCCAAAGATGCGTTTGACAAAATCCTTTGGATCGATTCTGATCGTCTGGGTTATATGATCAATACGGTCACCACCGCTGCGCTTGAGCGGGAAAAACAAGTTGTCAAAAATGAAAAAAGGCAACGCGTTGATAATGCCGCCTATGGCTATACGGGCGAAGTTATTCGCACAGCGCTTTATCCTGAAGGGCATCCCTATAGTTGGACCGTGATTGGCTCTTTGCCGGATCTCCAGGCGGCGACTTTGGATGACCTCAGAGAGTTTCACTCCAAATGGTATGGTCCCAATAATGTGACGCTCTCAATTGTTGGTGATATTGATCTGAAAGAGACCAAGGAAAAAGTCAAACTCTGGTTTGGTGAAATTCCGAAGGGTCAAGAGGTCGCATCGCCGGACGCGCAGCCCGTGACCTTAGAGCGGGTGAAAAATCTCTGGTTTGAAGATAATTTCGCAAAATTGCCAGAACTCAGGCTGACCTTCCCGACAGTTGAAAGCCTACATGAAGACGAGTTGGCGCTGGATATATTGGCCCAATTATTTGCCGGCACAAAAAACTCACCCCTATATATTGAAGTCGTTCACAATACGGATTTGGCGCCTAATGTATCGGCTTTTCACCGGGCGTCCCAAATTGCTGGCGAGTTCACCATTCGTATTAGAGGTAAAGCCGGAACCGATCTGGATGACGTCCTGACATCCATTGGTTCGGCCTTTGAGAGCTTTGAAGAAAAAGGCGTGAGTGAGGGTGATCTTAGCCGGATCAAGGCCGAGCAAGAGACAATTCTATATAATTCTCTCTCGACCGTATTAGGAAAGTCCAGGGATTTGGCGACAAATAATGAATTTGCGAGAGATCCGGGCTATTCGGCCAAGCGGGCCGACGCCTTGTCGAAACTCACAGCCGCTGATGTCAAACAGGTCTATGAGACATATATTAAGGGCAAGCCTTATGTCATGACGAGTTTTGTTCCCAAAGGGAAAGCTGATCTAGCGGTTTCGGGCGCATCCAAAGCCTCTGTCTGGATCGAAGAGGTCAAGGCCAATGTAGCATCTGAAGAGGTGAGTGCAGGTGAAGTTGCAAGCTATGATAAAACCCCGACCCAACATGATCGCTCGGAACCGCCTTTTGGTGAACTGCCTTTGTTCCAAATGCCAGAGGTCTGGGAGCGTGATTTGGGTAATGGCGTCATATTACGCGGCGTTGAATCGCGTGAAATACCCCTCATACAATTTGACCTAACCCTTCCTGGTGGACGGTGGTTGGAAGCGGCTTCCAAAAACGGCCAGCTGTCGCTATTGGCGGATCTGATGGAAGAGGGGACGGCCTCGAAAACCCCAGCCGAGATGGAACAGGCGATCGGCTTACTGGGGTCGGGTATATCTGTGTCGACCAATTCGGAAGAGTTGATTATTTCGGCCACTTGTCTTAGCCGGAATTTCGAACCGACGATTGATTTGATCCAAGAAATTTTGACTGAGCCACGTTTTGAGGGTGAAATCTTTGACCGTGTCAAATCAGCCGCCCTGACCCGTATAAAAGGGCGTGAAGCCAATCCAAATGCGATTGCCGGCCAGGTCTTTAATCAATTGCTTTACGGCACTGACCATCCATTGGGGCGTCAGGCCGGTGGTAATCAGGATACGATCGGGGCTCTAAACATAGACGATTTGAAACAGGCCCATAGCGCCCTGCAAACTGCTCAAGGTCGGATGCATCTTGTCGGCGATATTGATCCGGATTTGGCCGCCTCAAAACTTAGAAGCTTGGCGGATGCCTTGTCACCCGAAAATAATAAGCGCCCGGATATTGATATCTCGCCGGAAGCGGGGACGACGAAAGTCTTTTTCGTTGATGTGCCAGGCGCAAAACAATCCGTCCTCAGGATTGGAAAATTGACAGCTGCGACAGGTGATAGAGATTTCAATCGGATCGTCTTTACCAATGAAAAAT
The DNA here is from genome assembly GCA_964425355.1 of uncultured Algimonas sp. Lineage (GTDB taxonomy): Bacteria > Pseudomonadota > Alphaproteobacteria > Caulobacterales > Maricaulaceae > Litorimonas. The sequence continues at coordinate 3,012 of CAYRMO010000147.1, forward strand.
TGGGCGGTGGTATTTCGGGCGATCTCTCCCAGACCCTTCGCATCGAGAAAGGCTATACTTATGGTGCCTTTTCAAGCGTGCCGAATGGCACGGTCAAACGGCCTTTCACAATCGGGACGTCTGTGCGAGCAAATGCGACTGAGGCGTCGCTTGAGACCATTCGGAATATGTTGATAAATTACGGTCCTGATTTTGATCAAAAGGCCGTTGAGACGACCCAGCAAAAACTAATCAAAGAAAACACACGCGCTTTTGAGAGCCTCGGGGCCAAGCTTGGCTTGCTGAGAAATATGTCGCGCTATAGCCTATCGAAAACTTATATTGAAGATGATCAGGCGGAATTAGTGGCCATGGGTGAGGCGGATTTTAAACGCATCGCGAAAACCTATCTTGGTGAAGATGAGATGATTTATGTCATTATTGGGGATAAGGCGACCCAATTGGGTTCGGTGCAAAACTTTGCCTCGGCGTCAGGAAAAGGCAAGGTGGTCGAGTTGGATATTTATGGGCAGACGTTTAACTAGCTAAAAAGATTGAGCAGAGTTGCCTTAGCTTTGTACGACAATTAGTCCTGCGATAATGAGGCCTGAACCTGCCCAATATTTCCAAGTCAAACTTTCGCCTAGAAAAACCATAGATAGGATCGGGACAGCAACATAGCTTAGGGCCATAAAAGAATAGGCGAAAGACAATGGAACATTCTTAATGGCCTGTATCCAAAGAAGGGTTGCAATTCCATAAACAGCCAGTCCGATTATCATCGCAGGGTCAAACATAACCGTTAAAAAAGCCCCACCGCGTTCCGACAAGCGTTCACTGGCTTGTTTGAATAATATCTGCCCACCGGCGATTAGAATAGGCGTGAAGGTGAGAAGGGCAAGCGTTGCGGAACCTGCCGAAGCGGCAATCGATCCGGTAGACATTAAGACGTTTCTCCGCGAACCAATATACTGGAGCTTTCATTGAGTGTTCTGCGTTCACGTAGAGGAACAGCATTAATATGACGTTCGCCTCGCGCCGGAGAAATAGACAAATAATGAATGCGTTTTTGCTCCGCTCGCCCTCGTGCAACTGAGTCAAGAATGACGCCAGATGCGAATGTTATCATGGCTCCCAATAACAGTGTCATAGATAGCACCCAGGTCGGAATTCTATCAACCAGTCCAGTTTCAAAATATTCGACGACAACAGGTGCACCTAAAATAACGCATAGACCCAGCAAGGCTGTCGCGAAATAGGAAAAGAATAGAAAGGGTTTCGTCTCTTTCATCAGCGTGCCAATCATGTGCAAGATTTTGAAACCATCGCGGAAGCTTGAAAGTTTTGATTCTGAACCCTCTTGTCGGCGACCATAATCACACTCAACTTCGGCAATGGGTAGGCGTAAGATTGAGGCGTGGACGCTCATCTCAGTTTCGATCTCAAAACCTGGACTTTGAGCCGGGAAGCTTTTAGCAAAACGTCGTGTAAAGACACGGTATCCGGAAAATATATCTGTAAAGTCATTTCCAAAGACAGATTGATAGGCAATATTGAAAATACGATTGCCAAAGGCATGACCTGATCGGCCTGCATCTTTTTTAACGTCACGGCGTGTTCCAACGACCATATCTAGGCGGTCACGGATTAAGGTTTTGATCAAGTCCGGCGCGACGGTCGAGTCGTAAGTGCCATCTCCATCCGCCATGATATAGATATCGGCATCAATATCTGAGAACATTTGACGGACAACATTACCTTTGCCTTGACGGCGCGACGGTACAACAATTGCGCCTGCTCTTGCGGCTTGCTCGGCTGTATTG
>CAYRMO010000148.1:0-4808 GCA_964425355.1 uncultured Algimonas sp.
CTATTTTTGATCCACTGGATCAAAAATTTTGCTTCGCAAAACGCTCGGTTGGTGCGGGTGAGAGGACTTGAACCTCCACATCCGAAGATACCAGAACCTAAATCTGGCGCGTCTACCAATTCCGCCACACCCGCACAGATGTGAAGCGGCGCGATAGACCCGATTCACGCCCTCGTCAACTCTCTTTCGCGGTCATAGGTGCTTTGTTTAGAGTCCAGTAAATCGCAATCAGCCCCGAGAGAATATTAGCGGCGGCAACACCAATGAATGCCCCGTTCAGACCCGCCGACATAACGCCGATTGCAACAAAGCCAACATAGAATATCAAAGACCGAAAGATTGTATAGGTGAGGCCATAGAGTGGGCGCCCTATCGCATTTAATCCGGCTGCACTGATAAAGACGAAACCATAAGCAAATACGGTGATCGGGACGATATAGAAATAGGGGATGATCTTTTCGATCAGTGATTGATCCGATGTAAATATACCTGCAACTTCATGGGCAAATATAGCGAGTATAACCGCTAAAATCGTTCCCCAAATGACGCATATCAAATAGCAAACTTTAAAGGCTTCGCGAACTCTTTCTGTTTTGCCTGCGCCGCCATTCCGACCCGTGATCGCACCTATACAGGCTGACAAGGCATATAAAAGGCCTACTGAAATAAGCTCTGCCCGACTAGCCACAGTAAAGGCGGCAACATCAGCTTCTCCTAAAGCATTTCCAATAATGGCAACAACGAACCAAGTTGAAAGCGGCACAATAATATTAGTTCCTGCAGCAGGAACACCGACTTGACCAATAATTGACCAGGCCCGCCGCATGGACCGAAAGGTCATACCAGCAAAATCAACGGCTTTGCGATGGAAAAACACAATATAAAACCCATAACTCGCCCCGATTACATTACCCATAAGCGTGGCCAAGGCTGCCCCCTGCAATTCCATGCGTGGAAAAGGACCCCAGCCATAAATGAAAAATGGATTAAGGATGATATTGATGACCGCCCCAAGGATCATAATTGATGAGGGCAGTATAGCCTCCCCGCCTGCGCGCAATATATTATTACTCATTGAGGCAACGGAAATGATAACCAGTCCCGGCATAACGATTAAAAGATACTCATAGCCCCACCGGACTACCATTTCACTTTGCCCCATGACTGACAAAATATAGGGCGCAATTAATAACATGAAAGTCACAAGCAAGGTCATAACAAACAGACCCATTAAAATGGCTGCGGCCGCATGACGCCTGGACTTCTCGACATCTCCCTGTCCGAGAGCACGAGACACAGCACTCATCGTGCCTGCTCCCAAGCCAATATTGGCGCTATTGCCCATAAAGCTGATGGGAAAGGCTATCCCAAGTGCAGCGAGGACCATTTGAGCCAAATCAGGGTTATCCGGGTCGGTTAAACGCCCCAGATAAATCGTATCCACAATACCCGTCGAAATCAGCGCAATAACCGCTATCGAAAAGGGCCCGAGCATGCGTAAGACATGCCCGACTATTGAACCTTCTAGAACATTTGCGGATTGAGGGGCTTGAGACAGGCTCTATTCCTTCATATCGCGATGAGAGGGCGCATAGGCTGCAAGGGTCGCCATTTGCACAATATCAGATGCTGTTGCACCAAGTGAACAAATCTGGACGGGTTTTTCAAGCCCCGTCAGGAATGGTCCCAATACAGTTGCGCCGCCCACGGTCTTCAACAATTTCGTGGAAATCGAAGCGCTGTGAATGGCGGGCATGATCAGAACATTTGCCGCATCTGTCAGGCGTGAAAATGGATAGGTCAGCATATGCATAGGATCGAGCGCCACATCGGCCGAGATATCACCTTCATATTCAAAATCTACTTTCCGCTCATCCAGGATCTGAACGGCCTCTCTGACCTTTTCCATGCGCTCACCTACAGGATTGCCAAATGTAGAATAAGACAGGAACGCCACACGAGGTTCAAATCCAAAAGAGCGCGCAAAATAGGCTGTAGATTCTGCGATATTGGCGAGATCCCAAGCATCAGGTAATTCTGTGACATTTGTATCGGAGATAAAGAGTGTTTGACCTTTATTGACCACAACAGACACGCCCATAGTCCGCTCTTCGGGTCGATGAGATAGAACCAGACGCACATCACGCATGACGACGTCATAACTTCTGGTTACACCAGACACCATTCCATCGGCCAGACCGTGTTTGAGCATAAGGGCCGAGAACACATTCCGGTCATTATTAACCAGACGTTGCGCATCCCGCCTTAGGAAACCCTTGCGCTGAAGGCGTTGGTAAAGATTTTCAGTAAATTCCGCATTGCGATCAAAGAGACGCGCATTGAGCACGGTCAGGCTTTCCGGACGCTCGACCCCCAGCAATTTCATATTATCGTAAATCGGCTTTTCTCGACCGATCAGAATAGCTTTTCCGAGACCTCTTTGCTGGAAGGCCTGTGCGGCCCGAATAACGGCAGGTTCTTCGCCTTCAGCAAAGACGATGGTTTTTGGCTCTTCTTGAACGGTGGCCGTAATGCCTTGTAAAATCGCAGCGGTAGGATCCTGACGCCTCGCCAATGATTTCTTATAAGCGTCCATATCCTCAATGGGCTTACGCGCCTCACCCGTATCCATGGCGGCTTGGGCTACATAAGGCGGAATTTCGGAAATTAATCGCGGATCAAATGGGGCGGGAATAATATAGTCCGGCCCATATTGAGGGCGGTTCCCATGATAGGCCGCAGCGACTTCTTCGGGCACATCTTGTCGCGCCAGATCAGCCAAAGCTTGCGCACAGGCAAGTTTCATTTCGTCATTTACGTTCCGGGCCCGCACATCCAATGCGCCGCGGAAGATATAAGGAAACCCAAGAACATTATTGACTTGGTTAGGATAGTCGGAACGCCCCGTCGCAATAATGGCGTCATCTCTGACGGATTTAATGTCTTCGGGTAGAATTTCAGGATCTGGGTTAGCCATCGCAAAAATAATTGGATTAGGCGCCATGCTAGCGACCATTTCTTTGGTCACGATACCTGCAACTGATAATCCAAAAAAGACGTCAGCCCCTTCCATGGCCTCGGCTAAGGTTCGCTTATCCGTATCAATGGCATGCGGGGCTTTCCACTGATCCATATAGTCTTTCCGGCCTTTATAGATGACACCGCGACTATCAATGACAATCGCATTTTCGTCTTTGACGCCCATACGCTTAACGAGGTTGAGAACAGAAAGTCCTGCCGCCCCTGCCCCGCTTAAAACCAGCTTGATATCTTCAAATTTCCGTCCCGTCAGATGACAGGCATTGATCAATCCGGCCGTTGCAATAATGGCTGTGCCGTGCTGATCGTCATGAAAGACGGGGACATCGATAAGGTCTCTGAGTTCTGACTCAATGATGAAACACTCCGGCGAACCAATATCTTCAAGGTTGATCCCCCCAAATGTATTTCCAAATCGTTTGACACATTCAATAAAGGCCTGAGCGTCTTCTTCTTCAACTTCGATATCGAAACTATCAATATCGGCAAAACGCTTAAACAGAACCGATTTTCCTTCCATAACGGGTTTGGACGCCATAGCCCCCAGATTTCCGAGTCCTAAAATTGCGGTTCCGTTTGAAATAACAGCCACCATATTGCCCTTGGATGTATAATCGTAAGCGAGATCTTTATCTTTGGCGATTTCCTCAACGGGTACCGCAACTCCGGGACTATAAGCGAGAGACAGGTCTCTCTGTGTCGCCATGGGTTTTGTCGGTTGAAGGGCTAGTTTTCCGGGTATGGGTTCTGCGTGAAATCGCAGCGCTTGTTCGTCCGTGATAAATGGTTTTTTAGGGGGACGTGGGGTCAATTTTTTCATGTCTATCTCCGCCGGGTGAACTGCCGTCGCGAACAGCCGGTTTTTGATCGGTTAAAAGTACGGAAAAACCATACAGTTTTGACAAAATGTCATTATTTTTGGACCACCTTGTGTCTTCACACGTGAACTGCAGTCGCGAACCCGTGCCTCATGAATAGACAAGATGATTGGTGGACCTTTAACGCAATGGGATCATTCTGCAATGCTTAATCAGACACCCTTTTGAGAGCGAGTCGACGTAACCTCTAAGAAATACGATTAATCTTGCATCTTGCCCTTGTGCAAATGACCAATTTTTGTGCATTTTAACAAGTTTTCAACTACATCTTTCGGCTGACGCCTGCAGACCTCTCGACTCTATCGGTAGCCGGAGTCATCAGCGTCGCAACATCATTTTGCGGGACAAATAGGAGATCAGAATGAAAAAGATCGAAGCCATTATCAAACCTTTCAAACTTGACGAAGTAAAAGAAGCCCTACAAGCGGTCGGCCTACAGGGTATGACGGTTCTTGAAGCCAAGGGTTTTGGCCGTCAAAAAGGTCACACCGAGCTTTACCGCGGCGCTGAATATGTCGTTGACTTCCTTCCAAAATTAAAACTTGAGCTCGTCGTTGCTGACGACCAAGTCGAAGGTGCACTTGAAGCCATCCAAACAGCGGCTAAAACAGGCAAGATCGGCGACGGTAAGATTTTTGTATCAGATGTTGAACAAGCCATCCGGATCCGGACAGGCGAAACTGGCGATACAGCACTTTAAATCCAAAACACTCCACACAATAGTCAGGGAAACTACATCATGTCAGATGCTTCAAAGCTCTTAAAGAAGATCAAAGACGAAGAAATCAAATTCGTCGATCTTCGTTTCACAGACCCGAAAGGGAAAATGCAACACGTCACATTCCATTCAGATCTTGTCGATGAAGATCTATTTGCTGACGGAACTATGTT
>CAYRMO010000149.1:0-4740 GCA_964425355.1 uncultured Algimonas sp.
TTTACTCAAAGAGCCAGACAAGCAAAATAACTCCAGAGTTTTTCAACAGTATTGCCCAAAGAAGTACGCTGAGCTAATGTCCGTATTGTGGTTATTACAACGTCTGTAATGTTTCAGGCCCTCCACTGCTACACATTCCATGCTCTGTTTGCAAAACAAATGCTTTGCGCGCACATCTAAGTCATTGTAATCGTTCGATATAAAGAAGAGATTTCAGTCTTCTCGGCCGCACCAATTTCACGATTTGCGAAGCAAAAAATTTGATTCTGCGGATCAAATTTAGTTCGGTGCATTTTTCGGGACGAAAATTGCACTTGTTCCTGAGGGCTATGCCCGAAGGCTAATACCGCTCTACAATCAATGTGCGTTCTCACGACTATCGTCGGGGAATGCCCCGGCAGGAGCTGACGATCATAAAATGAAAAATCAGTCCGGGGGATTGAATTTAGTTCGCGCATTTTTCCGAAAGAAAATTGCACTGAATCCTCAAAGCCATGCTTTGAGGCTCATACCGCATTTCCATCATTGCACGGTCACTAAATTTGCGTGATAGGTCATTGAGGTTTTTTTAATGACGTATCCAATCCACGTTATATTATTAGCTGCTGGTCTGTCTCGCCGAATGGGCGAGGCCAATAAATTATTATTGGATATAAATGGCACACCCATGGTCCGGCATATGGCCGAGCTTTATGTGTCCCTATTTGCCTCTCTCACCATCGTCACGGGATATGAGGCGGACAAGATTAAGGCGGCTCTTAGCGGGCTTAATGATAGTTTCGTGCACAATCAAAAATTCGAGACTGGGCAGCAAAGTTCAATCCGGTCTGGGTTGAGTGCGATCCCGTTAAAAGGTGAGGGGGTTTTGATTGCGCTCGCGGATCAACCTTATCTGACAGAAGATGATATTCGTAATTATGCGGAGGCTTTTTTGGCGAGTTCGCGGGATAAAATATTTATACCCTATTTTGAAGATGAACGCGGGAACCCCGTTATATTTCCGGTTTCAATACTCAAAAAAATGAAGGCGATTGGAGATCCGAAAAACTACCGGAAATTCGTAGACGAGAACCCGCATCTTACAACGAAATACCAAGCGCCCACGCGTCATTTTGTAGAGGATATAGATACACAAGACGACTTAAATCGTCTCTCTGTAAATATCGATAATCTCGGCTAGAACCGAGACGGCGAGGAATGACGCGTTTCTGACAGATGGGACAAGACCAATAGGTCCGCGAATGCGTTTTAGGTCACCTTCTGGGACTCCGGCCTCAATAAGGACCTGACAGCGACTGGCATGGGTTTTACGTCCCCCTAAAGCCCCGATATAAAAGGCGGGTCCTTTTAAGGCATCGATCAATAAATCCGTTTCCCAATCATGGTCATGAAACATCATGATAAATGCCGTATGTGGATCATCATTGGATTTTGGAGCGATCTTAGGGCTTATCAAATGCTCTGTCTTAAATCCCAAGGCCTTTGCGGCCTTTAAGCGATCACGATCCGGGCTTTGCAAAAAGACCTCAAAATCGAGCGCATGAGCGGCTCGCATCAGGGCAATGGGTTCTGTGCCCCGTCCTGCAATCCGGAGACGCAATTTGGGATCACACCGCACATAGAATTTATCATCGTGCCAGCCGGTTTCATTGGCCTGATCCGCGCTATATTCGAGGCCATCTTCAAGGGAGGCGTAAAAGCTTATGGATTGTCGTTGGTCCAAATGACCCGAAATATCTGTGAGTGTTTTAAGGTCTGGGTTTGGAATAACCATAAGATCAACCGCGCCCCCACAGGGTAGTCGAATATCAATATAAGGTGAGCCCGCGCCATAGCGAACGGCTCGGGCTTTTCCGTCTTGAATAGCTAATTTCGCTTGCGAAAACATATCAGCATCCACACACCCATTTGAGATATAGCCTGCGCACTCGCCCCCCTCGGATATGCCTGCAAGGGCGCCCGGGGCTCTGACGCCCCCGCCATGTGTGTCTGTTACAATAATCAAAGCGCAGGCCTCGTCCTTTTGGCTGACACCTTTTAGAAAAGAGAGGACATCAGCCGGGTCAGCAAAATTCGTCCGCAATGGCGGCAATCTGTGCAGATCCATATCTGACATATTTATCGTCCTTAATTCGCGTGAAACCTATTATCCGAACCCTTAAAGCCAGAAAAGCGATTTTCCTAAATAAGGCCTATGCCTTATAGCCATCCTATTTACCCTGGCTATTTACCTTGGCTATTCACCTGCGCATGACCTCTCATGATTTTCTTCTATTTTGAAAAATCTGATTCTTGTTCTACAAGCAGATGAATAGGGGAGATGCGGAGACTATAAAATGGTGCAACTCAAGATAAATGGCAAAGCAACGCGGTTGGATGTTGATCCGGATACGCCTTTGCTTTGGGCGGTGCGTGAACAGACCGGACTGACGGGCACGAAATTTGGCTGTGGCATTGCGATGTGCGGGGCCTGTACCATGCATATTGACGGCGAGCCTGTTCGGTCTTGCTCAACGCCCCTTGCGGCAGCCGAAGGCGCAGAGGTCACCACGATTGAAGGGATTAAAAATGCGGATGGAACCCTCCACGCCGTACAAGAGGCCTGGATCAAACATCAAGTCCCACAATGCGGATATTGCCAATCTGGCCAAATTATGAGTGCCGTGGCGCTGCTGAATGAGACACCCAATCCAACAGATGAAGATATTAATATTGCGATGTCAGGCAATGTCTGTCGTTGCGGCATGTATGACCGTATTCGCGCGGCCATAAAAACGGCCGCCAAAGCCTCAAAAACTGTGGGAGGCTAATCATGAGTGAAGACATAAAAACAAAGACCGAACGCAAAGCAGACAAGAAACTGGCGAGGAAAAACCGCTCTCGCAAAGCCAAATGGACCCGGCGCGGATTTATTGGCGCAGGCCTGGTTGCGGGCGGCGCGCTTGTCGTCGGTGTCGCCATTCGTCCCGGGGATAGAACCGGAAAGCTGGCGAAATATGTTACAGGCGAAGGCGAGCACCTCTTAACAGCATGGGTAAAAATCGCCGAAGACAACACAATCACTGCCATCATCCCGCACGGCGAAATGGGCCAAGGGATCCATACAGCATTATCGGCTATGCTCGCAGAAGAAATGGATGCGGACTGGTCAGCGCTCGAGATTATGGAAGCGCCAGCGGAAAAAGCCTATGCGAATTTCGAACTGGCACGCGAAGCGATTATGGGCGGCAAAAATGTCCCGGGCATGGTCTTTGATACGTTAAATGGTGCCTTTTTGACCATTGCTAAATCGATGGACCTCCAAATTACTGGTGGATCGACGTCGGTCCGATTTACGGGCACGGGCGCAATGCAAATCGCGGGGGCTGCGGCGCGCGAGCTTATTGTTAAAGCGGCGGTCAAAGACTGGGATGTTCCGAAAAGCGAACTCACAACCGAGAACAGCCATGTCATCCATGCAGTCTCAAATCGCAAAGCGCCTTATGGGCAATTTGCCGCGACGGCTGCGTCGCTGAAACCTAATCTGCGGCCAAAGCTGAAATCGCGCAAAGACTATAAATTAATGGGGACATCTCTGCCGCGCGTGGATATTCCGTCCAAGGTCGATGGGACCGCGCAATTCGGAATCGATGCGCAAGTGCCGGGTATGAAATATGCGACCGTCATGGCGTCACCTGTTCACGGCGAAAAAGTACTGAGGCTTGATAAGAGCGGTGCAAAAGACACGTCAGGTGTGATATCTGTCCACAATATGGGGGACTATGTCGGTGTCGTCGCAGAAGGCTATTGGCAGGCGCAAATGGGTCTTTTTGCACTAGATGTGGAATTTACGGAATCGACGGCAAATTCCGTCAGCCAAGACACGCTCTTTGCACAATATGCCGAGGCGCTGGATAATCGCAAAAGAGAGACCATGCATGAGGCAGGCAATGTCGCCAAGGGCCGGGACGGTGCCGACAAAATTATCGAAGCTGAATATTCTGTGCCCTATCTGGCCCATGCCTGTATGGAGCCGATGAATGCGACCGCTTGGGTGAGAGACGGAAAATGTGATGTCTGGTGCGGAACGCAAAACCCGCTTGGGACACGCGCAGCTGTCGCGAAATCGCTGGAGATGAAGCTGGACAATGTCACGCTTCACACGGCCTTTATGGGCGGCGGCTTTGGACGCCGCTCAGCACCAGATTACGCGCTGCAAGCCGCAGGTTTGTCCAAGGCGTCTGGCCATCCCGTCAAACTGATTTGGTCGCGCGAGGAAACCACGCAGCAAGATCACTACCGCCCTGCCGTATTGGGCCGGTTTAAAGCTGCCGTGGACGAGGCGGGCATGCCGCTCACATGGGAGAGCGTGTTTAACCATAAGGGTGAACCGGTCGAGGCGAGTGATATTATTTACAACATACCCCATAAAAAGGTCGAGGTCGTCAATAGCCCGTCTCATACGCGGCTCGGCCCGTGGCGCTCTGTCGATCACACGCAACATGGCTATTTCACAGAGAGCTTTATCGAAGAGTTGGCGCATCATGCCGGCAAAGACGGATATGCCTATCGCCGGGCATTGCTGGCGGGTCGTCCGCGTTTTGTGAAAGTCCTAGACGCGGCCGCGAAACTCGGAAACTGGGATGCAGCCTTGCCAGCTGGACAGGCGAGAGGGATTTCTATTGTCGAGAGCTTTATGACCATCTGCGCGCAGGTTGTGACGGTCGATATGAGCAGCGGTTCGCCAAAAGTCCTTCATGT
>CAYRMO010000150.1:0-4625 GCA_964425355.1 uncultured Algimonas sp.
TTCGCGCATCGGGGTTTTTCATTTCACCAGAAAACGAACCTTCTTTAAGGTCACAATCTCGTCGCCGTCGCGGCGGATCGTCGCTTTCACAAAATGCTCGCCCTTTTCGATAGGCCATAAATAGGTCTCAGTTTTTGTGGTGACCTGTTCATTATCAATCGTCCAATCAATAATGTCGCCATTTGAGAGTCCTTGAATATAAAATTCAAAAGCCTGATCTTTTGCGGGAACACGTGGATCATAAGCGATATGAAGTCCATTTACGGGACGACGCATCCGAATGGGTGTTTGCGTTGACGCTTCGATAATTCTTTCAGACGGTTTGGTATCTTTTGTGAACCATTCCACATAAGTTTCACACCTATCGCCGGCTTGTTTTACCTCATGTGTTTTTTGGCAAAGCTCCGTACTTATAAGCGTCGGATCAAGATAAAGTGGTCTTGTTTGGTCATATTTTGACAGATGCGCAAAAATACTTCGCAAAAGAAGCGCTGGTCCCGTGGATCCCGTTACGCCATCCGTTGGAGTCTGGTCCAAATTACCCATCCAAATCCCGGCCGTATATCTATGGTTAAATCCGACGGCCCAGCTATCACGGTAATCATTGGACGTCCCCGTTTTTACGGCGGTCTGGATTGGAAAATTTAAAATACTATATTCCCCAAATTCTAATTTCCTGGCTTGCCCATCGGATAAAATATTCCCCATTAAAGACGCGACCTGACGCGGCATAACACGTCTAGGCGTCGCTCTATGCGCGTCAGGCACAGCGGAAATCTCTTTGTAAAGACCACCATTCGCAAGAACAGTATAGGCTTGTACCAATTCAAATAAGCTTACCTCTCCATTGCCGAGGGCAATACCATCCCCGTAAAAATTAGGATGGGCTGACAAGGCTTCAAAACCGAACTCAGCCAAATAATCCAGATAAGATTCGGCCCCAACAAATTGCAAAGTTTTTAGGGCCGGAATATTAAGTGAGTTTCCCAGTGCCTGTCGAAGCGTTACAGGGCCATAAAACTCCCGACTATAATTCTGATAGCTATGCAGACCATGTCCAACCGATTCTATTAAAGGGCCGTCATGGATCATTGTTGCCGCGCTCCACCCGTTCTCAAGCGCCAGGCTATAAAGGAAAGGCTTAAGCGCAGACCCTGGCTGACGCCGCGTCGTCACCGTATCTATAAGCCGCCCTGGCGTCTCCTGATCGCGCGAACCGCCAACTGCCCAAGTCAAAATTTCACCGGTCTGGTGATCAACAACAAGCACAGCCGCATTCGCCACATTTTTAGATTTCAAGTCGCTTAGTCGTGTATCAAGTAAGGCCTGCACATAGCTTTGAAGATTTGCATCTAGGCTTGAGCGTAGGTTTGGACGATCTAAATTTGTTTCACTAAAATGCAATTTGACATGACGAACAAAGCTGCTTGCATCCAAATTACGTCGCGGGGCTTCTAATGACAGCTTTTCTTCTAATAGAAGGTCCCGCTGCGGTAGCGTTAAATGACCCGCTTGAACCAATTGGTCGGCCAGGCTTTTTATCCGCCCCTCAACGCGTCCTGTATCCTTCCACAGATCCATATAGCTGGGAGCTCGGACTAATACGGTCAAGGCCAGCATTTCTTTCTGGCTCAATGTGGCTAGGTCGCGATTGAAATAATAATGGGCCGCTTGCGCAACGCCTCTTCGATTTGCAGCATATGGAACCTGGTTGAGATAGAACTCAAAAATTTCATCCTTATTGAAGTCACGCTCCAATCGATGCGCATCAAATCCTTCCAACCATCGAGATTTCAATGTCCTAGGACGCGGATAAATCATCCGTACAGTTTGCTCGGATATCGTACTGGCACCGCGAATGGCACGGCCCGATTTTATATTGGTAAAAAGCGCCGATATTCGAGCCGTCCAATCCGGACCATTGTGATCATAAAAACGCTTATCTTCTGAGAGTATAAATGCAGTCCTTAGAAATTGCGGAATATCGTGAAGCTCTGAATTATCGTGAATATTCCAACGGTTTTGATAGGTTGTATTTAAAGGCACGCCAGATCTATCCAAAACCTGGACATGCGATCCTGAACTCATCAATCCCCGAAGAGAGTGCGGCGGTTGATTAAGATTGGCTCGTGTCCAAAATGCGAGGAGCAAAGCAAATATAAACCCTACACAAACAAGACAAATTATTGTGCGAATAATCAGCTCTTTAAAGCTGTAGGATTTTAATCGGCTCAACATTAATTGCCGACCGATCCGTCGACCACGAGCGTGCCCGGAAGCCCTTTTCCAAATATGTCTGGATCATAGACTTCTTCGGTATGAACAGGACCCTGTGAAAACTCGCCTTCTGCAATGGCTTGCGCCGTATAAGACAGGTTATAATTTCCCGCTGGTAAATAGTCAGAGTAAAATCTCGCTGCATCATGACGCAATTCTTTATGATAAAAGCTATAACGCGATACGTTATAATAACTCCAGTCTGAGAATTTGAACCACCAAGAGCCCCCCGCCGCTTTAAATACTCCTTTTTCTTGATCCACAACCGAGCTCGTCGCAAGATCGCGATTTACGGGTTCCAAGCCCCCTGGCACGGGATCATCAACAACAACAAAATTCCGCGCTGTCGGTAGTGATAGATATATATCAACCCGAACGAGTTCTCCGCGTTTAATCTGTGAACCCGTTTTCAATAGCTCCCATTTACCACCGCGCTCGACGCTGAGTTCTTTTCGGATATCGATCCCGGCATTTTGTCGGTTGGCATGATCATCTAAGGGCGCATAATGTAAGCGTGTCGCATAATATAATTGCCCGTCTCCCTGTCGTTTTACGTTTACAACACGACGCTTACCGGGATCATCTTCTGAAATTGCACGCGAAACTGTGACAGTATTGTCTTTCAGGCTTTTGAACTCGGTTTCACCAAAGCTTTCCCCATCGAGTTCAACAACAATATTCAGATCTGGATCAATTGATTCATAGACTTTGGAATAATCCACTAAAGCATTCATGCAGAAAATATTTTCTTGTGTGTTTTCCCAATGATCGCGATTTCCGCGCGTTTGTGTAATGGTCCGCGTTAATTTGAACGGGATATCTCCGACAATGTCTTTACCTTCCGCCATTTGACCATAGCGCGTCATCGCCGAGAGGATTGAACAATTTGCCCGCATTGGTGTCGCCAGGATACGGCGATAACCGTCATCAAGCTCTTCATTAAATGAGAATTTTCCGCCCGATTGAAAGGATGTTGCCAAAATGCTCTCTGTGACCTCTTGCCGAATATCTTCGGCCGCGTCGACATTCAGAGCCGCTTGCATGAAATGCGTCCGACCAAACAGGTCCATATATCCTATTTCACCCCGATAGCGTTCAAGGTCACTTAGGCTCACCTTCTCATGTTTTGACAGGGCCGCTAAGGCAACAGCTCTGACGGAAGAGGACATACCCCGCGAATAGAAGGTCGGAAAAACATCACGTTTTAAAAGTGAGGCCAGATAATCATGTAGTTTTGCCTCAACCTCTTCTGGGATGTCATAGCCATCTTCAGCCAACCAATTAAAGGCTAGCGCAGTATAGGCGCTTAGATAGGGGCTGACATATTGGTCTTGGGCTCGGTAATAGACCATACCGCCATTAGGCGCTTGATAATTAGTCGCTTGCTCGAGCAAGGCCTGTGTGAGGTCTTCACTCCCGTCCCATTTAAAATCTTCAGGCATATATGATTTCAGATTTTGGAAATGTGAAGCCATGACGGCTTGCGTCAATTTGGGCTCCCAGCCAGAATAATCGTAATCTCGAATATAGGTGAAAGCCCCTTCTACATTTCCTATGACTGATGGAGAGAGCACGACACTGACATGTCCGACATCTGTTTGTATGTTTTCTGGAAATAATATTGGCTCTTCTCCATCCTCAGATGTCGATGTTGCGTAATTCGCCGCTACATCTAAGGCGCGACGCTTATTAACGATCAAAACATGTGATAGACCATCTCCGTCTATTTTATCCTGTGCAATTGCGTCGAACTGTATTGTACCAGCCGCAATATCCCTTTCCGCCGCAACTGAACTCGCCTCAATTGGCATATATACCGTACTGCGTTTATAAGGTTTCAGTTTAACCGTTTTAGTCAAGCTGCAGCTGACTCCCAAATTATCGCCAAGATTCTCGCAATTCCGACCGGCTTTTAAGTCTCCTGTCGCCGTTAATTCTACTTTTATCCGGCGGGTTTTATCCGTTCGGTTCATGACACTAAACCCGGCCTTAAATATATCCGTCTCGGTTATCTGATTTGGCATGACAGGCCGGAGTTCCGTTGGGCGATTGACCTTAAAATTCGCTTGTCCAAGCCCCATACGATCAGAAGGCGTCATGGCAAAAGCAAGAACACGCCATCCCGTCAAATTATCGGGCACTGTAAATTCGACGGAGGCTGCTCCATTTTCATCAGCAAGAATAGACGGGTTCCAATAGCTCACATATTTAAACAAGGACCGAATATCAAAATCGGCGCCTCCATCGCCGCCCGTATTCGCCCCCTTTTTTTCGAATTTTTGACGCCCGACTAGCCTGGTCAAAAGGCTAAAATTTCGCACATCTAGTCCTTCTAGCGCGTAAAACCC
>CAYRMO010000151.1:0-4557 GCA_964425355.1 uncultured Algimonas sp.
ACGTCATGGTTGCGGAGGCTGGGCCAGCTGAGCCGCTATCGCTATCTGATATTGCGGCCGCTGCCGAGGCTGATGCCATCGCAGCAGAAGCCGGGAATGCGTCAGCTCTGCTTGCCGGAGCGGCGGGCGCCGCAGCGGGTGTTGGAGCCGTCGCCATGGCGGCGGTATCGGATCAAGCTGATGATGATATGCCGACTGAAACGGATATCGAAGCCAATTTGGAAGCCCTGATTGCCCAAGCTGAAGCCGACGTCGCATCTGCTGAGGACACTCTGCTATCCGAGGACGCTGGGTCAACCGACACACAAGAAATAATTGAAACTCAAATAGATTCACAAGAGGAAGCCGATATGCCTGCTAAAGCTGTCAAAACAGAAACAATTATTGACGATGTTACGGAAACCGCCGCTGCTGGCGCCTTTGCCGAGTTAAATGCTGTTGTCGAAGAGAAGGCAGTTTTCAGCGAGCGTGGACCACGGATTGGTGATCTGGTGCAAGATGCACTTCGCCCGATGCTCAAAGATTGGCTTGATGCAAATCTCAAAGGGATTGTCGAGCGCGCTGTGGCAAAAGAAGTCAAACGGATCAGCTCCGGGAAATAGTCCGGACGGCGTAAGCCCCTTCAAATTACTGATGAGGTGGGCTAAGCCCGCCGAACTGAACACCCGTTCCTCTTTGAGGGCGGGTTTTGTGTTGGATATTTGATCATGCTCGATAAAAATTTTAATCCCGAAACGGCCGAACAACGTCTCTATGAGATGTGGGAGAGCCTGGGCTATTTTAAGCCGCGCGCGGCCAAGGCTGATGACACGCCTGACGATAATTTTTCAATCGTCATTCCGCCGCCAAATGTGACCGGCAGCCTACATATGGGCCATGCGCTTAATAATACGATTATGGATATCCTCATTCGCTATAACCGGATGAAAGGCAAAGCTACGCTGTGGCAACCCGGTATGGATCATGCGGGGATTGCCACGCAAATGGTTGTCGAGCGCAAATTGGCGGCTGACGGGAATATGGCGCGCAAGGATATGGGGCGCGCGGAATTCCTAAACCATGTCTGGAATTGGAAAGACGAAAGCGGCGGCATGATTGAGCGCCAGCTCAGACGTCTAGGCTCGTCTTGTGACTGGTCGCGCTCTCGTTTTACATTAGGGGATCGCGATGGTGGTCAAATGGCCGATGCTGTCACCAAAGCCTTTGTTGATATGTATGAAGCAGGCCTCATTTACCGCGATAAGCGTTTGGTCAATTGGGACCCGCATTTCCAGACCGCCATTTCGGATCTCGAGGTCGAAAATATAGAAAAAGATGGCCATTTCTGGCACTTTAAATATCCGCTCGAAGGCGGCGAGACTTACACCTATGTCGAAAAAGACGAAGACGGGAATATCACCCTAGAGGAAGAGCGGGATTATATTTCCATTGCGACCACGCGTCCTGAAACCATGTTGGGTGACGGCGCCGTTGCGGTTCATCCCAAAGACGAACGCTATGCGCCAATTGTCGGAAAAATGGTTCGCTTGCCTTTGGCGGATCGCCTAATCCCGATCATTACAGATATGTATCCAGATCCTGAATTTGGCTCAGGCGCGGTTAAGATCACAGGTGCGCATGATTTTAATGACTATATGGTCGCCAAACGAAACAATATTCCGATGTATTCCCTGATGGGCCCACAGGGTGAGATGATCGCCTCTGAAATTATGCCAGAAAAATATGTTGGCATGGACCGGTTCAAAGCCCGTAAAGCTGTTGTCGCGGATATCGATGCCCAAGGCTATCTGATCAAAGTCGAAGATAAGAAAATCCAGCAACCCATTGGGGACCGCTCTGGCGTTGTCATTGAACCTCTCTTGACGGATCAATGGTTTGTGGATGCCGAAAAACTTGCGGGTGAGGCTATTGCGGCGGTTGAGCGCGGACATGGTGAGGGCGACAAGAATTCGACCCGGTTCATTCCAGAGAATTGGAAGAAGACCTATGATCATTGGATGGCCAATATCCAGCCTTGGTGTATTTCGCGCCAACTCTGGTGGGGCCATCAAATCCCGGCCTATTATGGGCCGGATGGCGACATTATTGTCTCGGCTACGGGTGACGATGTACCAGTCGGTTACGTGCGTGATGAGGACGTTCTCGATACCTGGTTCTCATCCGGCCTATGGCCATTCTCGACCCTCGGCTGGCCGGACAACACAGAAGAGCTCGCGCGTTTCTATCCAACCTCAACCTTGGTTACGGCTTTTGATATAATCTTTTTCTGGGTCGCCCGCATGATGATGCAGGGCCTACATTTCATGAAAGCTGAAAATGGGCAGGGTGTTGTGCCGTTCAAAGATGTTTATATTCATGCGCTAGTCTTGGATGAGAATGGCAAGAAAATGTCGAAATCCATTGGGAATACGCTTGACCCGCTAGACCTCATTGATGGGGTCTCAATTGATACGTTGGTTGAAAAACGGATACGTGGTTTAAAAAATCCGGAAAAAGCGCCTAAAGTCGAAAAGGCAACGCGCAAAGCCTATCCTGACGGGTTCGACGCTTATGGGGCGGATGCGCTTCGCTTTAGCTTGGCGTCACAAGCGGGGCAGGGCCGTAATATACGTCTCTCTGTGGACCGGATTGCGGGCTATCGGAATTTCGGGACCAAGCTCTGGTCAGCGGCCAGTTTTGGCCAAATGAATGGCTGTGTGCCGACTGATTTTGATCCGGCCAGTGCAACGCTAAATCTGAATAAGTGGATCATCTCAGAGCTGGTTAAAACGGCTGGCGAGGTTTCGCGTTATATTGAGGCGTACCGCTTTAATGACGCGGCGGATGCTGTCTATAAATTTACCTGGGACACATTCTGTGCCTGGTATCTTGAGCTCTCAAAGGCCATTTTATCTGGAGACGCAGGCCCTGAAAAAACAGAGACCCAAGCGACATTTGCATGGGTGTTAGATCAGATTTTAAAACTGCTTCACCCCTTCATGCCGTTTATTACCGAAGAGCTCTGGGCGAATTTGGGTGCGGAACGCGAGGCGCATTTGATTGTCTCGGACTGGCCTGAGCTTTCAGACGGCTTGATCAATGAAGAGGCTGTCAAAGAGCTTGAGTGGCTGATGACGCTGGTGACGAATATCCGGTCTGTGCGCGCGGATATGAATATCCCGCCCGCCAAGAAAGCCCCGCTTTTAATGCTCTCAGACACGCTTGATCCCAGGCTCGCAACCTATGCCCCGCAACTCTCGCCCATGGCGCGGGTTGAACATGTCGAGCTGGCAGATAAAGCTCCAGATGCTGCGCTGCAGACGGTTGTCGAGGGCGTACAATTTGCGATACCGCTGGCGGGTCTGATTGATATGGATGCCGAGCGGAAGCGCCTGAATAAGGAAATCGAGAAAGCGCAATCCGAGATCGACAAGATCGATAAAAAACTTGGCAATGAAGCCTTTGTTTCTAAAGCACCGGAAAAAGTTGTAAACTTGCAAAAAGAACGGCGTGCCGGATATGTCGAAGAGGTCGAGACCCTCAAAGCTGCCTTAGCCGGTTTAACCTAGCTCTATTACGCCCTTGGTCTGAGCCTATGGATGAGATCGGCGCCATTTTTCATAGTGTGGAGTCTGTTGCGGCATTGGCGTAAGGTCTCATTGTTTATCTATAGAAGCGTTCCTATATTTATGAGAGATAGGGAGGACATTAAGCGAGATAAATGATTGAACTGATAAAAGATTTTCCAGAATTCAAAGGGTTTTCTGAATATTATCACGCCAATATATTGCCCGAGCTAGAGCGTGGCGAGGTGCAACGCATTGAAGCCGTGAAGAAGACCAAGAAAGCTTGGGTTATTCTCGGATTAATAGGTGTCGTTGCCGTAATTTCTATTTTGCTTTTAGGTCTAAAATTCCCATTTGCGATTTTTGCCATAGGCCTATCTATTGCGGCCGGAGTGGGTCTCTCAGCTTATTTTTTTGCAGGGATTAAAAACCAGACAAAAGAAGTTTTGATGGGTGGAATTTGTAAATTCCTAGGGTGGGATTTTACCGAGATAGTTGAAACAGTTTCGAACATAGACTCATTTATAAATCTAGGTCTCCTGCCGATTTTTTGTGATCGGCATGAATTTGAGGACCGCGTTTCTGGGTCGGCATATGGGGCTGATTTCGAACTCCATGAGGCGCATTTTTTAAAACGTAAAAAGACTAAGAACGGGCATCGTTGGGTAACAGTGTTTCGCGGTCAGATTATGGCCCTAACCTTCGATAAGAAATTTTTAGGTGAGACGATCGTTCTTCGCGATCAAGGCTGGTTTAATTCCAAAAAAAGAGGGGAATTGAAACGGGTTGGTCTTGTTGATCCAGTTTTCGAAAAAATATTCGAAGCTTACGGCACAGACCAAGTTGAAGCGCGCTATCTGCTGACGCCGACATTCATGCAAAGACTTGTCGACCTGGAGGAAACTGTGGATGGCAAGAATATCCAGTTTGCATTTACGGGCGGACAGCTCTTGATCTCAGTTGAGACGCAAAACCGCTATGAAGCCGGATCAATGTTCACGCCCCTGACGGA
>CAYRMO010000152.1:0-4494 GCA_964425355.1 uncultured Algimonas sp.
CCCTCAGGCGTGATCCCGATCCAGACTTTCTCTTTTTCGGCGAGATAAGCCTTCATTTGACCCACTGTATCAAGCTTTGCTTTCCGATCGATTGGAATGCCACCCATGGCTTTCCATAACGGACCCAATGGCCAGAAAAAGGCTTCTTTTTTCATCATCCAAGAAAATTTTAGGCCAACGGAGAGGGCGCTGCCCAAGGCGAGTATCAGGTCCCAATTGGATGTATGGGGGCCACCGATCAAAATGGCTTGTTTCTCATTGGCGAGTTTGCCGACAATTTTCCAGCCGATTGACTTCAGGATGATATCTCCGATCCACCGCGTTAATCCATTGCCCATGCGGGGCACGTCGGCGCCAATATGATAGTTGTCATATTTCAAACTGATTTCCGTTTAGCTGTTTTCGGGTTTTAGACCTGTATATTTACTACGCACGAACTCCCGAATGCGTTGGTTATCTGTTTCAATATCTCCGCTTAAATCCATAAATTGGTCAAATGTTAGGGTCCGTGTTTTCGAGTCTACTCCAACGACGAAAACAGGAACACCGGTTGCATAAGCAATACGTAAATATCCTTTTTTATATGTCTCGACTTTGGTTCGCGTGCCCTCAGGCGTGATCCCAATCCACGCTTTTTCATTATTGTTGAACCAGTCTTCCATTTGACCAACGACGCCTTTGGCGGCTTTACGGTCAATGGGAATGCCGCCCATACGTTTGAACATGCCGCCAAAGGGAAAGAAAAAAGCTTCTTTTTTCATCATCCAGTTATAGTTGAGGCCTAAGGTATATTTCATGCCCATAGCGAGAAGCAGATCCCAATTAGAGGTATGCGGCACACCAAGTAATATCGCCTTAGGAACATCGGGTAGGGTTCCACCAACTTTCATATTGACCATACGCAACATGATCCGGCCAAAGGCCCGAGATAAGGGGCCGCCAAAGGACGGCGCGTTGGGTGGGAGGGTTAGGGACATATTGATGGAGCTTTTCAGCAAAAGTTAGACAAGCTGGCGAAGTGCTTAAGTGTCTGTCCCAGTCGCCCTAAAGCGGGCGGAACTGCGTTACAAGAGGTAAGGACAACACAATTGCTTGCGCGGGATTTTTGGGCCTGCTAACCGCAAATTTCGAGAGTGAAGGACCAAAAGAATGTCTCAACCCCAAAACGGCGTCACAGCTGATGACGTCAAGAAAATTGCGAAATTATCGAGCTTGCATGTAGAGAAATCGGCACGGGAGTCTATTGCCGTCGATCTCAATGGTATTCTGGCTTGGATTGAACAATTGGCCGAGGTCGATGTTGAAGGCGTGGAGCCCATGACATCAGCGGTTGATATGCCCGCACCTATGCGCGCGGATGAGGTCTCAGATGGCGGTAAAAGAGCCGACGTCTTGAAAAATGCGCCCAAGGCCGATGATGGCTTTTTCGTTGTCCCGCGGTCTGTGGAGTAGGCTATGTCTGATTTAACAAAATTGACACTCGCAGGTGCCTTGGACGGCATGGCGGCAGGTGATTTTACCTCAGAAGACATTACGCAAGCTCACATCACGGCATGCGAAAACGGATCTAAACTCAACGCCTTTATTACAACGACATTTGATTTGGCACTCGAGCAGGCCAAAGCATCAGACGCGCGTCGGGCTAAAGGCGAGGTTGGAAAGCTTGAAGGCGCGCCATTGGCGGTCAAAGACCTGTTTTGTACAGAAGGCGTCAAGACGACGGCAGCGTCGAAAATTCTAGGCGAATTTACGCCGACATATGAATCCTCCGTCACGGCTAATATGAAAGCCGATGGCATGGTGATGTTGGGTAAGCTCAATCTCGATGAATTTGCCATGGGAAGTTCCAATGAGACGTCCCACTATGGACCCGTGATCAACCCTTGGAAAAAGGGCGAGGACCTTGTCCCAGGCGGTTCATCCGGTGGATCCGCAACGGCCGTTGCAGCCGATATGTGCCTGGGCGCAACAGCTACCGATACGGGTGGCTCTATTCGCCAGCCTGCAAGTTTTACCGGGACTGTCGGGATTAAACCAACCTATGGGCGATGTTCGCGTTGGGGCACGGTTGCCTTTGCCTCGTCACTGGATCAGGCGGGACCGATTGCGAAGACCGTAAAAGATAGTGCGATCTTGCTTGAAAGCATGGCGGGCTATGACCCTAAAGATTCGACCTCAATCAATGCGGAGGTTCCAGATTGGGTCGGGGCTTGCGGGCAATCGATTAAAGGGTTGCGGATCGGTATTCCCAAAGAATATTCTATTGAGGGCATGCCCGAAGATATTCAATCGCTTTGGGATAAAGGCGTTGAGATGATGAAGACTGCTGGCGCCGAGATCGTGCCGATCAGCCTCCCGCATACAAAATATGCCCTCCCAGCCTATTATGTTGTCGCACCAGCCGAAGCTTCGTCTAACCTCGCAAGATATGACGGGATGCGCTATGGTCTACGCGTGGACGGTGACAACTTGATGGAGACCTATAAGCGGACCCGTACAGAAGGGTTTGGCGATGAAGTTCGACGCCGGATCATGATTGGGACTTATGTCCTATCCGCAGGATATTATGATGCTTATTATCTTCGCGCGCAAAAAGTTCGGACGCGCATTGTCGAAGATTTTGAAAATGCTTGGCAGACATGTGATGCGATCCTGACACCCACGGCACCGAGCGCGGCCTTTGCGGTTGGGCGTAAGGTCAATGACCCTGTTCAAATGTACCTCAACGACATATTCACTGTGACGACGAATTTGGCTGGGCTGCCGGGGATTTCTGTTCCGGCTGGGCTGAACAAAGACGGCTTACCGCTCGGATTACAAATCATTGGTCGCGCCATGGATGAAGCAACCGTGTTTAAAGCGGCCAGTGCGTTAGAAGATGCAGCTGGCTTTACATCTAAACCTAACCCTTGGTGGGTTTAATGAGGGGATTCTAAAAATAGAAATTAAGCGTGATTTGTTATGACATATATTGATGGATTTGTTTTTGCTGTGCCGACAGCAGATAAAGAAAAGTTCCGCGCCTTTGGAGAGAGCATAGACGTTTTATTTATAAAACATGGTGCGTTACAGGTTATTGAAGCCTGGGGAGAGGATGTCCCGAAGGGCAAAGAGACTGATTTTTATCGGGCGGTAAAGGCCAAAGACAATGAAACCATCGTGTTTTCCTGGATTGTATGGCCAGATAAAGCTGCGCGTGAGGCCGGGAATGAAAAAGTCTTTGCCGAAATCGAAACGATGGGTGAGGACTCAAAGACCTTACCGTTTGATGGCACAAGAATGATTTATGGCGGGTTCGACGTTCTCGTCGATCTGTAAAGAGGAATAGAAAATGTTCACAGCTGAACGTGTTGCAGATAAAAAAGACTGGATCAAAGGTGAGACGGGTGATTGGGAAGTCATCATTGGTCTCGAGATCCATGCGCAAGTGGCGTCTAATGCCAAGCTATTTTCGGGCTCGGCGACCGATTACGGTTCAGAGCCCAATACGCAAGTTAGCTTGGTGGATGCGGGCATGCCAGGCATGTTGCCTGTTGTGAATGAGTTTTGTATCGAACAAGCGGTTAAAACGGGCTTTGGATTGAACGCTAAGATCAATCTCTTCTCGCGGTTCGATCGCAAGAATTATTTTTATGTCGATCTGCCGCAAGGCTATCAAATTTCACAGTTTGAGCACCCGATTGTTGGCGAAGGTGAAATTGAAATCCTGCCTATCGATGCCGATGGCAATGTCGGGGAACCTGTGAATGTTGGGATTGAGCGCCTTCATTTGGAACAAGATGCCGGGAAGTCTGTGCATGATCTTTCAGACGATGAGACCTATGTGGATCTCAATCGGTGCGGTGTGGCTTTGATGGAGATCGTGTCGAAACCCGATATGCGCTCTCCTGAAGAAGCGTCAGCCTATATTGAGAAAATCCGTGGGATCGTCAGAGCGCTCGGCACGTGTGATGGCGATATGGAAAAGGGCAATCTCAGAGCCGATGTGAATGTCTCTGTGCGTCGACCTGGCGGCGAGCTTGGCACACGATGTGAGATTAAAAACGTCAACTCGATGCGCTTTGTGCGGCAAGCGATTAATCATGAAGCCCGTCGTCATATTGGAATTTTAGAAGATGGCGGTGAGATTGATCAGGAGACACGCCTTTTTGATAGCGTCAAAATTGAAACCCGGACGATGCGGTCCAAAGAAGACGCGCATGATTACCGCTATTTCCCCGATCCAGATCTTTTGCCCATACGGCTGGAGCAAAGCTTTGTTGACCGCATTAAGTCTGAGCTTCCAGAAATGCCGGATGTACGCAAAGCTCGCTTTATGTCAGATTATGGCTTGCCTGAATATGATGCGCGCATACTGACGGCAGATAAGGTCAAAGCTGATTTTTACGAAAATGTTGCCACAGGCCGCGATCCGAAAATTGCATCAAACTGGACAATGGTAACTCTTTGGTGCGCTAAACAAAGCGGGCACTGAACTTGAAGATAGTCCGGTTT
>CAYRMO010000153.1:0-2362 GCA_964425355.1 uncultured Algimonas sp.
TCAATATGTTTTTCAAATAAAGTCTGGTCATCTGATTGCCTTCAAACAGTTATATCAGATAAGTTAGTCTTTCTCCATATAGATTTCTTACAAAGAAAATTCGATTGCACGAGCTTTGTATGAAGACGGAAACCAAAATTCCGTTTGCATCAAGCCGCCATATTTATCCCCTAAAAAGCGATTTGAGGCTGAGAAATAAAAAAGCGAAAATGCTGCCTCCCAATCATCGCGTACCCTAGGATAAATTTGTTAGAATAGAATAAATTGAAGCGCGGCTGACTTTGTCATATTGAAGCTTATGTCGACACCTCACCCCAAAGAATCTGACCTCTTTGCTCTATTTGATCAAATCGGCATTGACCACCACACCGAAGAGCACCGCGCCGTCTTTACCGTCGAGGAAGGTGCAGATGTCAAAGCGCGCTTGCCGGGAGGTCATACGAAAAACCTCTTCCTCAAAGACAAGGCGGGACAATATGTTCTGATTAGTGCGGTGTCAGATACGCAAATAAAGCTGAACCAACTTCATAAGCGGATCGGAACCAAACGGCTCTCTTTTGGTAAGGCGGAGGCGTTGGAAGAGCTTTTGGATGTGGTCCCGGGATCAGTGACCGTCTTTTCCATCATGAATGATAAAACCGCTGAGGTGCGCCTTATCTTAGACAAAGCCCTCTTTGAGCATGAGGTCGTTTGGTTTCATCCTCTACGCAATACGGCGAGCACGCGCGTGAACCCTCAAGACCTGATCCGCTTTGCGGAAGCCGTGGGCCATCCGCCGACCTTGATTGATTTCACGGAAGATGTCTCATGAGTTTTGGTCTCTCAGTTTTGGGCTCAATTAATCTAGATTTGATTGTCTCAACTGAGCGATTACCCCAAGCGGGTGAGACGGTGACAGGTGGGACATTTACGGCCCTGCCCGGCGGTAAGGGCGCCAATGTGGCCGTGGCGGCCAAAAGGCTCGGCGCAGAGACTGAAATTATAGCCGCCGTAGGTCAGGATGATTATGCCGCCCAAGCCATAATTAATCTGGAAAAAGAGGGCGTCTATCTGGAAGCATTGCAACGGCTAGAGACCCATACGGGTCTGGCTTTGATCAGTGTGGCGGCTTCCGGCGAAAATCAGATCTCGGTGGCGAGCGGTGCCAATGCGGCGCTTGCACCCGATCATCTGCCAAAACTCTGTAGCGATTATCTGATCACTCAATTTGAAATCCCGCTGGACACAATCCGTGCGGCGATAAGGAACTATTCCGGATTTGTGGCCGTGAATGCCTCCCCTATTTTTCCAGACGCCCAGGACATATTAAAGCGAGCGGATCTGATTATCGTCAATCAAATCGAATCTGAGGCTTATGATCTCTCAGAGGTGAAAGGTCTGATCGCAAAAACGCTTGGGTCAAAAGGGGCAGAGCTGTGGCAAGGTGGTGAGTTAGTTGCGCGGGCCGAGCCGCCCAAAGTAAATGTGATTGATACAACAGGCGCAGGCGATGCCTTTGCTGCGGGTCTTGTTGTGGCCCTAGCCGAAGAGCAATCCTATGATGACGCGTTGAGATTTGCTTGTGCGGTCGGTGCCCTAACAACAACGACATTAGGCACCCAAACCGCAAGCCCCTACCGCGATGCGGTTGACGCCTTGCTCAAAGCTCAAAGCTAGAGATCAAGGTTCAAATCGAAATAGCGGTCTGGCATTGTGCCGCGTTGGCGCAATTCAGACATGGTTGAACCGCGTAATTCATGGGGGAATACAGTCCAGGCGTCGGTCTCATGGACATATATATCGGGTACGCGGTCGGTGAGATTTCGCTTGGGCTTGAAATAAAGCGTCGCGATCTGGATATTGGACGGCAAATTACCCCCGCAGGTTTTTTGCAGCGCAGTGAGGATGGCATCAATCGAGCGGCCACTGTCAAAAATGTCATCGATAATTAAAAGCCGGTCATCGCAGCCAATCAGGTCTATGACTTGTTCCAGACCATAAACCTGAACCTCGGGCAGCTCTTCACCCGCGTCAAAACTACTGACCCTTGCGCCGTAACTGGCGGTGCGAATGGCAAAATGTTGGGTTGGACAGTGTAAGGTTTCCAGAACTTCTTGGACGGCAATCCCGACCGGGGCCCCGCCGCGCCATACGCCCAATATAAAGGTTGGCCGAAACCCGCTCTCATAAATCCGTAAACCCAGCTCAAAACTATCCTTAAGCAGAGCCTCTGGTGTGATGAAGGTCTTTTGAATGTCTTTTGTAGGCTCTGCCATAAGTGTCTCTGTCAAAAATTTGTAAGATGAATTACGGCAGGCGGGGCTTCCCCTCAAGAGGGGAGATAGCCATAAGACATTATGGAAACCCGACCCCTTATTTTTGA
>CAYRMO010000153.1:2462-4474 GCA_964425355.1 uncultured Algimonas sp.
CTGGACGGGATTGAGATTTTTGAACCTGCCCTGCCCTTGCAAAAAGAACATGCCGTCAATGCGATCATTCGCCTCTGCCGGGAGGTCAATAATATCGTCATTGTCGCCACGGGGCCGTTGACCAATATTGCCACCGCGCTTGAGCGCGCACCCGATATTGCATCGCGCATAGCTGAAATCGTCATTATGGGCGGGGCGCGATCCGAGGCCGGAAATATTACGCCTAGCGCCGAATTTAATGCCTATGTGGACCCGCATGCGGCGGCCATAGTGTTTGAAGCCGACATTCCCAAGACGGTTTTCGGACTGGACGTCACCCATCAGGTGCTCATCAGGCCCGAACATGTTGAAACAATCGGCGCGCTTGGAAATTATATGAGCGATATAATGGTGCCGATGTTAAGTGGAAATTACGCTGAATTTGACGCCAAGAAATTCGGGACCAAAGGCGCACCTATTCATGATGCCTGTACGACGGCCTATCTTTTAAGGCCGGAGATCTTTGCGTTTAAATCTGTGGGGATTCGCGTGGAAACTGAAAGCGCGCTGACCCGTGGCTATACGAGTGTGGATTATTGGGCCGTTACGGATTGGGAAACAAATTGTCGTTGGGCGATAAAGGCCAGGCCAGAGATGTTTTTTGATCTTATGATCGAACGCCTTTCGGCTTATAAAGCCTAGGCCGTTCACGCGCTTGTGACGTCTCATAGCTAAATCGACGGGTGAAGACCCTTGCATTGGAATGACCGCCTAACCAGATATGTGCCGAACTTAGAAAATAAGGAGCCGTCATGGCAGATTCAGATTTAGTGATTGAAAGTTCAGATCAGACCTTCATGACCGATGTCGTTGAGGCGTCAAAGGACATTCCGATTATTTTGGATTTCTGGGCGCCTTGGTGCGGTCCGTGTAAACAGCTCCTACCCGTTCTGGAGCGAACGGTAGAAGCGGCTGGCGGCAAGGTCAGATTGGTCAAGATCAATACGGAAGAGTTTAATCAGGTCTCTTCTGCTCTGGGTGTCCGATCAATCCCGGCTGTCTATGCCTTTAAGGACGGCGAACCGATTGATGCCTTTATCGGGGCTAAACCTGAATCAGAGGTCAAAGCCTTTGTTGAAAAACTGGCAACGGCCTAATTTGTCGGCTATAATTGCCCCGTTAGATGCCTGACCCCATACGGGTCTTTGAATATAAGGATAGTCCATGACTGATACTGCAGCAGAGCTCGTCAAAGACGGATCTGATATGAGCTTTATGGCGGATGTCATCGAAGCCTCGAATGACGTGCCTGTCATTGTTGATTTCTGGGCACCCTGGTGCGGGCCGTGTAAGCAATTAATGCCCGTTTTGGAACGCAATGTGAAAGCGGCCGGTGGCAAGGTCAAACTGGTTAAAATCAATACGCAGGAACATAATGGTGTCGCCTCGCAAATGGGTGTGCGGTCAATCCCAGCTGTCTATGCTTTTAAAAATGGTCAACCTGTGGACGGCTTTATGGGCGCCCAACCTGAAACGGCGATCAAAGAATTTATTGCCAAACTGGCGGGTGAAACCGATCCGGTCGCAGATGCGAAAGCCTTAGTGGCACGTGGTAAAGATAGTCTGGCGGCGGGTGATCCCGGCGGAGCGGCGCAAGATTTCGCTTCAGCCCTGCAGCTTGACCCGAATAATGCGTCGGCACGGGCAGGTCTTGCGCGGCTATATATCGATAGCGGCAATGAAGACGGTGCCCTGCAATTAATCCAAGATGCCAGCGATCCGGATCACCCTGAAATCTCGGCGCTCAGAGCCCAGTTTGATCTTCGCGCCGAGGCCGTTGAAGATGACGGGACCGAGGATCTTTTGGCCATGCATAAATCGATCGTTGACTCCAAACCCGATGATCTGGATGCGCGACTGGCGCTCGCCAAGGTTCTTGTCGGTGCGGGTCGCAATGCAGAAGCCGTAGATCACTTGATTTTTTCTGTCGGGAAGAACCGGATGCATGATGATGAAGCCGCCCGGCTTTTCTT
>CAYRMO010000154.1:0-4334 GCA_964425355.1 uncultured Algimonas sp.
GAAGTCGAGGCCTCGGTGCAAGCCCCGCCTTTGCGCTCATTGGAAGCGTTAGATCTTGCTATAAAATCTGGTGAGCCTGTCGACTTTAGACGGGTTGCGCTAAGTGGGTCTATAAAGACTGATGACGCATTCTATAACGTTTTTAAATCTCAGGCGGGAGGCATTTTTTGGGATGTCTACCGGCCCTTTGAAAGCGAGATTTCGGGAGACAGGCCGTATATTTTTATGCGAACCCAAACCATCAATGAAGACGCAAAAAAAGACACTGATAATAACCTGGCGACCATGGACGGGCCATTTTTTGGATATATTCGAAAAGATCACCCTATGGGACGGGTTGAGAAAAAGATAAAAGCCAAGCCTGATCGTCTCAATAATAGCTGGTTCAAGTTTAACCAAGATGGAAGTTGGGGGGATAGCTATGGATCCAAACTTATCACAAGCCACTATATTGAGTTGGTGGCTGGGGCCAATACTGTCAGCGAGTTGGAGATCAAACGTCCCAAAATCCGAAATAACCATCAGAGCTATATGTTGACCTGGTTTAGCTTCGCAGTCTTGCTGATTATTTTTTATCTTTTAATCCATAAACGTGCTGGACGACTATCTTGGTAGGTTCAACAGATCGTCAAACAGTTTTAAAGGCCCAGTCCGCTGGTGGTGCAATCACATTGCGGCATCCGCGGTGGACGGATTTCGATGCATGGATATCTTTACGTCGCGAGAGCCTAGAGTATTTGCGACCTTGGGAACCTGACATTTCTGCACGGGGGCTAAACCGTTCTGCTTATCGCGGCCGCTTATCGCGCCTTAAAAAACTGGTGCAACAGGACCGGGCATACCCGTTTCATATTTTTCGAGAAGAAAACCTTATTGGGGCGTGTAATGTCACCCATATTGATCGTGGTATGGCGCAATCCGCGCGGTTGGGATATTGGATTGGCGAGAGATTTACCGGACGTGGCTTTGCGCGTGCCGCCGTTGGGTCGGTTTCCAGCTTTTGTTTCGATGATTTGGGGCTTCACCGCATTGAAGCCGCTGTTCAATCAGATAATCCGGCTTCGATCAAAGTTCTACAAGCGGCAGGATTTCAATTTGAAGGCACGGCGCGTGCCATGTTGAAAATTGACGGGAAATGGCGAGATCATGATATTTATGCCCGTCTAAGCATCGATTAGTGTGGTCGTTGGTGGACCGTTTCGGGACGTCAACAGGCTAGGCTTGTCCACCTCTATAACTCAAGGCGCTGGGGTCGATTCCTATATCATTGAGGGCCATCGTCCATTTATTTTCAAGCTCCTCTGAAAAAATCAGATCTTCATCTCCTTCCAGCAAAAGCCAAGCATTATTCATAATTTCATTTTCCAATTGACCCGCCCCCCAGCCAGCATATCCAACCGCGAGCATGGCACGTTTCGGAGCGTCATCAGCGGATACAAGGGCCTCCAAAACATCTTTGGTTGTCGTGAGAGAAAGCGTATCAGAGATTTTCATGGAGGTGTCCGGAATAAAGTAATCGGCGCTATGTAAGACAAAACCACGATCAATATCGACCGGCCCACCATTTAAGACCGGGGCGTCAGCAACTTGAACATCACCTTCAATCCCGATTTGGCTCAGGAGGTCGGAAATATGTAAACCCGATTTTTTCTTATTAATCGCGATACCCATAGCCCCATTTCGGTCATGGCTCACAATATAAATGACGGCAAAGCTAAATCGGGGATCACTCATTTCTGGCGTGGCCAGAAGGAGTTTGCCTGTATAGCTCTCAGAATCGTTGAAAGAGTGTTCCATATATAGATTACGTCGTTTCAGCAGTATAAAGGTTCAATTAATAACAAGATTCGTATTATTTTACCGATAATTGGCGAAAATCGGATGCGACATCTTGCGCAATTTATTACGAATACTTATATTTATCGAAAGACGATAAGAGAGGGAGTGTTTATATGTCGATCCAAGAAGGCGATAATATACCAAGCTGTACATTTATGACGATGGGGGCAGAAGGCCCTCAGCCTCAAACCGCGGCTGATGTATTCAAAGGCAAGCGTGTCGCGCTTTTTGCCGTGCCAGGCGCATTTACCCCGACTTGCTCGGCAAAACATCTTCCAGGATTTGTAGAAAAAGCTGCGCTCTTAAAGGCACAGGGTATTGACCAAGTCGCCTGCGTTTCCGTGAATGATGTATTCGTCATGGATGCATGGGGCAAGCAAGCCGGTAGTGAAGATATTGCCATGCTGGCCGATGGAAATGGTGAGTTCACCAAAGCCCTTGGCCTCGAGCTTGATGCTTCAGGATTTGGCATGGGTGATAGATCGCAACGATATTCTATGGTTGTGGATGACGGTAAAGTCGAAAAACTATTCGTCGAAGGCCCAGGCGAATTTAAAGTCAGCTCGGCCGACTATATGCTGTCACAGCTTTAGAGTTGAAAATCGGGGCGCCTCAAAAATATAATTGTCGAAAGGGGACATTATTATGGATTTAGCACAAATGATACCAATTGCACTTGTTGTTGTTGGGCTGTTTTTAGTTTTTAAAACGATACGTATTGTACCGCAGGGTGCGGAATGGACATTGGAGAATTTTGGGCGTTACGCGAAGACGCTCAAACCGGGATTGCATTTCGTTATTCCAATTTATCAATCTATTTCAAACAAGATGGATATGCGCGAACGCGTTATTGATATCCCATCGCAAGATGTGATTACCAAAGATAATGTTATGGTCACGGCCGATGCGGTTGTCTTTATCCAAGTTATCGATGCGCAAATGGCAACCTATGAGGTCGCAAATCTTGAAAATGCGATACAAAATCTTTGTTTGACAAATGTTCGGACGGTTGTCGGGTCTATGGATCTTGATGAAGTTCTGTCTAAACGGGATCAAATCAACGCGCAGCTTCTGTCCGTTATTGATCAGGCAACTGATACCTGGGGTACGAAAGTGACCCGGATCGAAATTAAAGATCTATCACCGCCACATGATATCACGCAAGCCATGAACAAGCAGATGAAAGCCGAGCGTGAAAAGCGGTCTGACATTTTGATCGCCGAAGGTCATAAGCAGTCTCAAATACTTAAGGCTGAAGGTGAGAAAGAAGCCGCGATCCGAGAGGCCGAGGGCCGCAAAGAAGCCGCTTATCTCGATGCCGAAGCGCGCGAGCGTGAAGCGCAAGCTGAAGCCAAAGCGACAGAAATGGTCAGTACAGCCATCGCACGTGGTGACGTCAATGCGATCAATTACTTTGTCGCCCAGGAATATGTCCAGGCCTTTGGCAAGCTCGCAGACTCACCTAATCAGAAAACAGTGATCGTGCCGGCTGAATTATCCGCGCTTGCGGCGACCGTTGGCGGGCTGGAGTCACTCTTATCTGCTAGTAAAGACGCAAAGAAATAGGAGACCTTTATGATAGAACCTGAGTCCAATGTAATTGTCGCATTCTTGGAGTCCATGAATGCAACACGTTGGGGACTGTTAGGGATCATATTAGTCGGCGTGGAACTGGTTACCGGTTCCACATATATTCTCTGGCCGGCTGTTGCTGCTCTCATAGTTGCCATATGTGTTTTTATTCTTCCGCTATCTTGGGGCGTTCAATTTGTAATATTCTTCGTCTTATCGGTTGCCTTATTGGTTGTCGGCCATTTTTATGTCCGTCCGCTTTTAAAGTCTGGTGAGCCATCCGACGTCAATGATCCCACGCGGTCAATGTTAGGGCGTCGCGTAAAGGCCTTTATCGATTTCGAAAATGGCCATGGTCGCGTCACAGTCGGTGATACGCAATGGAAGGCCGCATCTTCTGGTGCTGACCCCAAAGAAGGGGATAATCTTGTGATTACCTCCGTGAAAGGGACAACCCTTTTTGTTGAACCGGCGGTTGATGCATAGATGAGCCTAGCCATTCAAAGTTTTGGCGAAAAACTGTCTTTCGAACTTGTTCGAGACGGCGTTACCATTGGCGGGCTGGCCTATGCGTCCAAGATCCGAAGTCCAAAGGGTAACGCCGCTTTTTCAGCGGCCCAGGCGCATATTCACGGCATTGATATCGCAATTGAAGCGCAAAAAACCAATGCCTCTACCGGGCCTGTTGAGTTTGAATTTGAAAAAGAAGACTATGAATTTGGTCTGCTGAAATATGATTGGCGAGGCCGGTGTAAACTTGGCCTGACCCGCGTCGATGGCGGGCGCGACGAGTTCAAGATAAAACCAAAAGGCGTAAAAGATTTCTGGTTCCTGATCGAGCATAATAATTATCCGGTCATGGAATTCAGACCATCAAAAAAATACCGCCAAAGTGATTATGGGTTTAATATCCGCATGCGCAC
>CAYRMO010000155.1:0-4250 GCA_964425355.1 uncultured Algimonas sp.
GCTGTTTCGCAAGCTTCCGCCAGGCCCAAGGCCCCGACCGCGCGGGCCGAACCTTTTAGGGAGTGGGTGACATTGGCCCACATATCGTCATCGACATCAGCACTTAGTCCCCGGCCCCACATTTCGACTTGATTGCGAAACAGGCCAAACACCTCACGCGTCAGGTCAGGATCTCCCGACACATATTGGTTGAGATGATCAAAATCGATTTCACTTTCAGGAGAATCAAAAGAATCAGACATGTCCCCTACTAGACAATTTATCCGGATATGTTAGCGCCCTTTCATGAAATATTTTGATCTTACAAAAACGGGCCGATCTGTTTGGTGGTCCTGGATCCTTGGCACATGGATAGCGCTCGTCATTTGGGGTATTGGACAAACCATTCTGATTGAGGCTATGCGCGGCATTTCGGACCGGATTGATCCAGAATTAGCCAGTCAGTTTGCTGCTGCTGAATTGACAATGATAGCGGAAGAAAACTTCCTTGCCTTTGCCGGATTTTTTGGTGTGTCTTTTATAATCGGTGCCGCCGCATGTATAGGCACATTAATTACACTGGTTTTGGCCTATCAAAACACCCAAAAGCCTCAGAATATAACCGCATTTAGGGACGGCAAAATAGTATCAGAAGACGGAGTTACCACGGTTTTTGCGGTCTTAACGGTCATCGCCATTATTGTTTCTGTGGTGTTTTTCATGCTCGCCAATCAGTATATTGACGGCACTGAATTAACGGAGTTGCTGCAGCGCGCCATGGGGTTAAGCCCCATAACCTATGGCGTGTTTCTTTTGACATTTCCGGCTGGATGCCTGGGCTTATATCTGGTTCAGAAATTTGTGCATCGCCGCAGTCTCACAGCGCTGCATACGGCTTGGCAGAACATTAATTGGCGGCGAATTGTTGAAGGCTTTCTAATTACGGTTGTCGTTTTGGGCGGATTAATGTTGATTGGATCAACGCTTGGCCTGGTGGATATTCGTCTCACATTTAATGCGAAAGCCTTTTGGGGCTTTGCCATCGTCTCACTTCTATTGATCCCCCTGCAATCTGGTACAGAGGAGATTGTCTTTCGGGGCTATTTTAATCAGGCGCTCATGCATTTCATCAAGAATAAATGGGTCGTCTTTACGATTACATCCCTCGCCTTTATGGCCTTACACCTGTCAAATCCGGAAGCTCTGGACGGCGCGGCAACCGGGACCTTGCCCATTGTCATGAGCGGATATTTCTTTTTTGGCTTTGCGATGTGTTTGGTCGTCTGGATCGATGACGGCTTAGAAAGTGCCATAGGGATTCACGCGGGCAATAATTGCTTTGCAGCGATCCTCGTCAATTATGAAGGCTCTGTGCTTCCAACCCCATCCGTGTTTTTAGCAACGCCAGATGTCGTGAAAGATTCGATCGGGACGATTGTGACCCTCGCCGTAATTGTTGGAATTATTTGGTGGCGACGCGGCGGCCTGTCTCGGTCAAACGGCACACCGTCCACTGGGGACGCATAGGATTGACAAACCAGGGCTCGGCATAGCCGGCCTTAATCGCTTCGCGTATTACGGATTTTTGCACCGGCTCGCCAAATTGGTCAAATAGCGCCAAACGCCCATCATCTCTGGAAAGTCCGCCTTGCAGCCAGACATGCATATCTTCTTCCAGCAGACGTCGTTTGACGTCCGCCCGTCTCTCTAAGGTCGCCATTATCAGCCCATTCACAGTTTTGCCGGGATGATACGGTCTTCGCCGCTTTCCCCAGTCTTATGGGTCTGATAACAAGAATCAGAAAATATCTGGTTAATGGTTCAAAATCGGGGGTCAATTTGTCCGACATCACAAAGAAAATTTTCTCGATAGAGAGTGCTGCCGATCCTGAAAAACCACCACATGCATCTTTAATAGAAGCCGTTAAGCCATTGGATCATAACGACAAGGTGAAAGATGATCTTCCAGAATTTGTGACTCGAGAAATGAAAGCTCCTATCATTTTGGGGTCCCCCCAAGATCGAAAACACAGCTCTACATCCTGGATCAAATGGACTGGTCTCGCCTTTACCTTGGTCTGGCTTATCGGCGCTGCCTTGATGTTCTCAGATAGATTTCTGTCCCAAAACACGGATAAATTTGAAACCGCAGGCCTGATTGTTCTGATCGCCCTGCCCGCCATATTAATTACATTATTATGGATGTCGCTGCGCCAATTAGTGACTATCTCTAATCGAAATATAGATCTCGCCAATGCTGCCAATACGTTGATTTCCCCTGAGACCGAAGCCCTTAGCCGCACGCAAACTTTGGCAGACGGGATCAAAGCCGAAATCTCCAGCGTGAATGGCAAGCTCTCTGAGACTGTAAATCTGTTTAAATCAGTACAAACGGAAATTTCGCGCGAGAGCCAAGCTTTGGATGCGGCGGGCATCCAACTCTCCCACCGCTCAGAAGATGTCGGGCGCAACCTGACCTTACAAAGACAGGCGCTTGAAAGCATATCGGGGACCTTTGAATCAAAAATGGAAACCCTGTCCACCCATATACTTGAGACAGGCAAAACACTTGAAACCTCATCGGAAACGGCGAGTTCGCGTATTGAGACGACGATTGGTGCCATTGATGAAACGGCGAGCAAACTCTCAGAGGCAAGCTCAACTATGGATCAAAGCCTGAGCACGCGTGTGTCTGAACTCGGCGATATTTCTCGGAAGATTGACGAAACGAGTGACGCTTTAAAGTCTGATTTGAACGACTCGATCGAGATTTTAAAGACAAGTGAAGATTCGCTTTCAAGACGCAGTGAAATGATCGATACGCTCAGCACAAGTGCTCAGGAAAAAATCGATCTATTAACGGCGACACTTGGGTCGGGTCAGCAGTCCTTGCGCGATCTGGAAAAAGCAACCCTTGAGCGCTCCGAAGAGCTCAACCGCCTTTATGATGGCCTCTCGGCGCAAGTTAAAAAATCAGAAGATGAAACCCTTGCCTCGCAAGGGCGAACGACCCGTATGGTCGAAGGCAATCTCGCTCAGATGCGCAGAGATTTGTCAAATATGGAAGCCGAGATGCAAGCCCTGCAAAGCCGCATTAGAACGCTGCGAGACGGCGGGGCGGACACACGCCCTGAGGCGCCGCCGCAATCGCGCCTATTGCTAAAACCCTTAGATTCGGATTTCCCGCCTGTTGAACCGCAACGTCCAGGCGTGAATATTAGACCCGCTTATAACATGGAAAGGACAGAGAGTGATCTGGATATCCCTGAAGAGCCTCTAAATCTTGGGGCTGATCTGCAAATTGAAAATCCGGATGACGCGCTCACTAATTTTGACCCCGACGTCATAAAACGGCCGGGGGGCGAGGCTGTGAGCGGAAAAGGGTTTGGCCGTGCCTCATCGACAAAGGAAAAGTCTTCGGGCTGGCGCTGGAAAGATATGCTGGGCGGGTTGGACCGACCAGATTCGACACCAGCAGCACAAGCGCCCAACGTCACTGGCCGCGCGCCAAAGGATTCGATCAATATCCAGGACAGGCTTGACCGTATTGATTTGTCGCCCGCCGCCATTGTCGATGAAGGCACGATTATTGACGCAACACAAGCGCGCATAAATACTGGCGAAACTGGCTTGGCTGACACGGTGCGCCAAAGGCTTACCGACCCGATTTCACATTTACGGGCGAATATGAACCAGGATAGCAGCTTAGCGTCTGATGTCCGGCAATTTGTCTCAGACTTTTCCGAGCGCGTCAGCACGACGCCAATCACAGCACCTGCCCTGCGCGCGGTTTACAGCTCACCTGATGGTCGAGCTTACCTGCTCTGCGCGGCGGCCCTGTCATCTTAAGACGTCGATCTAGACGCACTAAAACGAGATCTGATCGCAACCTATGACTGATGACCAATCACATTGGGAAACCCGGCTTGCCTCAGATGAGGATGCGGGTCAGCGCTTGGATAAATGGCTCAGTAGCTGGACCGAATTATCGCGCTCACGCATTAAAAGCCTGATGGAGTCGGGTCATGTTCGCGCGGATGGTGATATTATCAGCAAAGTGACCTCCAAGGTCCGACCCGAAATTGAATATGCCGTCCAGGTCCCGCCTCCCGTCGATGACACCCCAAAGCCTGAGAATATTCCTTTGGATATATTATTCGAAGATGAGCATTTGATCATTCTGAACAAAGCCTCTGGCATGACGGTTCATCCGGCGCCCGGCTCACGCAGCGCAACTTTGGTCAATGCGCTTTTATATCATTGCGCCGATA
>CAYRMO010000156.1:0-4212 GCA_964425355.1 uncultured Algimonas sp.
CGATC
Source organism: uncultured Algimonas sp. (assembly GCA_964425355.1). GTDB lineage: Bacteria > Pseudomonadota > Alphaproteobacteria > Caulobacterales > Maricaulaceae > Litorimonas. Next base: position 6 of record CAYRMO010000156.1, read on the forward strand.
AAATATAACCCAACTTGTTTTCGGATGCGCTTGGAGTTCACGCCCAACTTCGTCATAACTGGCGGCCTCGTTCAAGAACCGCTCTCCTTTATCATTCACGATATATACGCCTGGCAAGGCGCGTTCCGCGAACAAAACCCGGGATCTATCATCTCGTGGAAGCCGAACAGACGGCCCCCACCATGCGGCATCCATCAAGGTCATCTTCGCGCCAACATCAATAGCTGCCTTATGAGCGTCCCCCGTATTTTGCCCAGGCGTTGCACTCCATTTCGTATCTGTCGGTCCGGGTAAGTTTTGTTCGCGCATTTTCGCATTATGCTCAAAGCCCCCTGCCGCCAGAATAACGCCTTTGGCCGCATCCACCCGAAAGTCCTCACCGTTTTTAGTTATAATCGCTCCACTCACGCGACCATTTGTTTCGACCAAAGATTTTAGCGGGGCTTCTCGCCAAATCGGAATTTTGCGCTTGAAAACAGATGTCAGACAGCGTCCAACAAGGGCGTTGCCTAGGCATAATCTCCGGTGACGCTTACTCTTCATACGCATAGGAATATCGAGGCGATAGGAAAGCATGAGCTTGAGCATGATCATCTTCCAGCCTTTGGCACGCGTGATAATTTTCTTGGCTTCATTCACAGTAATCGTGAAGCCTCCGAAAATCGTTTGCGGATGCGGAGGCCGCATATTGAAAAACTCTTTCCCAAGCTTTGTTGCCGACATTGGAATAGGGTCTAGCGTGCGCCACCCATCCTTACTGCCCGGTTTTTCGGTGAGATAATCTGCATAGGGCGTGGAGACAAACCGGACATCGGACTTGTCTTCCATATCTTTCAGCATTTTCGGCGCATTCTCGACATAAGACTTCAACCTGTCCTCAGAGACCGCATCACCAATACAAGCTTTGAGATACTCAAGCGCAGCGTCTGGTGTGTCGCTCTCTCCATGCTCCGCCATCAAATGATTACAGGGGATCCAAATGCCACCGCCTGACGTGGCGGATGTTCCGCCATACATATCGGACTTTTCGATGACGAGCACATTCGCCCCGTGATCATGAGCCGTTATAGCCGCTGTCAGAGCTCCGGCCCCCGACCCAACAACCAAAATATCGACATCTATTGAATTCATTTTTTTACCTTCGACCTAGTTCACTAGACCTCATGGCATTCAAACTATCAATAAAAAACATGATTTTTTTTACAAAATAATACGCATTATATCCAAAATACATCGTCATTTAACATCTATTGCGTATTTTAAGGCAAAAATTCTACGCACAACTATCGCACCCACTGCAATTTGATCGCTTTTTTCTGTAATTGGCGGTCAATCTCAATTTACGGTCTAGAAATTAAATATTGAAAAGATTTATATGAAGACCGACGTCATTAAGTCAATCGGACGGGTAGAAACAATGTCTAAACTTATGCATGAGCCTTTGGTTCATTTTGTCATTCTCGGCGGACTCCTTTTTGTTGGACATGCCTTTTGGCAAGGACATGTCAGCAAAACGGATTACACAATCACGGTAAGTGCAGAAGAGATTCAACGCCATGTCTTAATTTTTGCCGATGAAAACAACCGCCAACCCTCGGATGGAGACATAGAAGGGCTTATTTTCGCACATATAGAAGAAGAAGCCTTAATGCGGGAAGCTGAGCGTCTTGGTCTTGGAAAAGACGACACTATAATTCGTAGACGTCTCGCACAGAAAATGCGGTTTATAATACAAGATGTGGATGGGCCCGCTCCGATCAACAAAGCTGAGTTAAGCAAATGGTTTGAGCGTAATATCGACAAATTTATTCTCCCAGAAACTAGGAGCTTTTCCCATATTTTCATTTCACCCGAGACGCATGACGGCAGGCTCGATGAGCACGCGCAAGCCCTGCTTGATCGCGTAGAACAGACCAATGGCCAGATCGATGCATGGAAAGCGATCGGTGACCCTTTCATCATGAACCGACAATTTAAAAATTTAAGCGCAACGGATGTTAACCGTCTATTCGGAGAGGGATTTACTAAAGGTATTTTCAACGCGAATGGGTCTGACTGGCAAGGTCCAATTAAATCCGCCTTTGGATTACATTTGGTCCGCATTGATGGCGTAACGTCCAAAACCACTCCGTCCCTCGAAGATATTTCGCCACAAGTCGAGCAGGCTTGGCAAGAAGAGGCTGTTCGCACTGCCAATGCGGATCGGTTAAAGGCTCTTATCGGGAAATATAAAATCGACATCCAAGATATCCATGAGCCCCAAGAGATCCAAGAGTGAGACACGTCCCCGCTCGATTAATAAGATTAGCCGTCCTGTTCTGGCTTTTGACGGTCGGGACAAGTTTTGCCCATGAGGTGCGGCCCGCTTATTTGAGCCTGACCGAAACCGCTCCTGAGAAATTTTCCTATACATGGAAACAACCCATCATTGACGGACAACGGTTAAAAATAAAACCGGCCTTTCCTGAAGACTGCATAGTCTCGGATCCAAAAATGACCATAAAGACTCACTCGGTTGTTGAAAGCCGCATGATATCTTGTTCGCTCACCGACGGCAGGATTACATTTAAAGGATTGGAACACACTTTAACCGATGTCTTCATAGATCTTAATTATCTTTCCGACGAAACTCACACGGCGCTCATTAAACCCGCAAAACCACATATGGCTCTTGGGGGTCAGCCGCAAAGCCCTGCTTTGCACTATATTGGAATTGGTGTGGATCATATTTTACTGGGCTGGGATCACCTTCTCTTCGTTATTGGGCTAACTTTACTGGTGGCACGCCGGCAAATTCTCGGCGTGGCGACAGCCTTTACACTGGCCCATAGCATTACGCTTGGCTTAGCGGCCTTTGGACTTCTCAATATTCCGACGCGCCCAGTCGAAATCCTCATTGCCGCGAGTATTGTCCTTCTCGGGGTAGAGATTTTGCGCAAACGTCGCGGTAGCGCTAGCCTTGCAACACGAAGGCCTTATCTCATAAGTTTCATCATCGGCTTGATACATGGTTGTGGCTTTGCAAGCGCTTTGGCAGAAATAGGTCTACCAAAAGGCACGGAATTACTCGCGCTTCTTCTTTTTAATATCGGTGTGGAATTAGGTCAGTTCGCCGTGATTGCAATAGCGGTTCTCGTGCTATTCGGTACCGCAAAAGCCGGCAAAGAAGTCCTAAGAAAAACAGAAACCTTCATTACCTATGGATTAGCTACAATAGCCATGTTCTGGGTTATCCAACGACTGGGAGAATATTGGGTTTAGGTTGGGATAAAATTTGTTATCTAGCGACGAATGCAGCCAAAACATCACGATCAGCCAGGAATTTCCATCACGACGTTCCAAGTGCAGTGTAAAACTTTTTCCTTTTCTGAGTTTAAGTCATTTAAGTTTAATTTATTCGCATTTCAAAAGCCACATTGATGACAGTTACGCGGATTTAAAGTCAAACGACTTTCCATTTATAACGATTTTTCTACCGCAAATTTCTTCAGTCAAAGCCACATTGATCAGCACCGCATCTTCGCTGATTGCAACAGCGCGTATGTCCTCATCAACGTCGTAAATTGCAACTACACGCCAGGGATTTCCGTTTTGATATAAGACTGTATAGGCGGCGATGACAGCATCCCCGGAATGCTCTTCTAAGACCTGTTTGTTCGCCTGTAGCGTCTCTACCTCAGCCGTCACATCATCAGACCTAAACGGCTTAAATCCAGATTGAGTGGAAAAAACACCAAACCCTTGTTTTGTTAACATCCCTGATACCGAGCTTATCAATCCATGACTGTTAGGATATTCTCTAAGAAGCTCAACTAAACGACAGGTGCTTTGGAACACATAATTATTTAAGGGTCCCCCAGCGAATGGCATGCCGCCCGTAAATGTGTAGTCATTTCCCTCAGTCACTCCCAAAGCATCCGCATAAGTCTGCACTGCGATGGGGAAACAGCTGTAAAGATCCAGAAAGTCTATATCTCCGAAATCAAGATCCGCCAAGGCAAGGCATCGCGCCCATTCTCCCAAAGCCCCATATCCGGCTAACCGCGCCAAGTGGCGCATTATGGGAATGGAATACAAACCAAGCTGACAATATGGTTGAGGGCTCAGCGATTGAATTTTGCCAAGTGGTCACGCAATGTCGGAATATCGCGAATACGTCGATTAATGTCATTGGCGAAGCGGCCACGAAATGGATGAATATTGCGCA
>CAYRMO010000157.1:0-3784 GCA_964425355.1 uncultured Algimonas sp.
TCAAGCCGTTCGCGGGCGGTTAATTTGCCTTTTTTATGCTGATTATCAATGCGGCGCTGCCCCCCGCCCAGACGCGCTTCATCCCTGCGCGCATCTAATTGGTTTAATATATCGCTCAAAGCGTTTCCCCTCTTTGGCCCAATAAAGCTTAATCCCTTACCCTAATAGTCAGGACAGAGGGGTCAAGCCTGTTTTAGCCCCATCAGATGGGTGATTAAGTTTTTCGTCGCGCAGCGACTATGCGAATCTGACGCGGGCCTTTGCAAATTTGTGAGTTGCGCATAACGGTATGGAGATTATGCTTGGGCAAGCCAAGCGGAACGAGCATAAAGACATATTAGGATCATGAAAATCAACACCTCATATCTCGTGGCAGGCCTTGCTGTTGTCGCGATTGGTCTGTGGTTTTTGGTCAATGCCAAAGAAGCCCAAAAAGAACCACCGCGTCCAAAGACAACGATCACGGTTGAAAAGACCGTACCAACCGTTGTGTTTGAATATCGAGACGCCGTGGAACATCAAAACAAGTTCGAGCTTTTTGGACGTACCGAAGCCAATCGTGAAGTCTCTATCGCGGCGCGAACAATTGGAACCGTCACTGAGATTCCTGTGTCCAAAGGACAAAAGGTGAGCCGCGGAACATTGGTGTGCCGTCAAGATGTCGCCTCCCGTCAAGCTGTCCTCGAACAGGCTCAGGCCGTTTTAAAATCACGAGAAGCCGATTTAAAGGCAACCCTGACCCTCGTCGAAAAGGGCTATAAATCAAGCGCCTCTATTGACGCCGAACGTGCCGGCGTAGACGGCGCCAAAGCCAGTGTTAAACAGGCAGAAGTCGAACTGAATAATGTAAATATGCGCGCGCCATTTTCCGGTATTTTTGATGAACAACATATCGAAATCGGTGACTATCTCTCACCGGGACAAGCTTGCGGCACTCTCGTTGAGCTTAACCCGCTCATCGTGGCGATTGATCTGACTGAAAATCAAGTCGGGTTTATTTCGTCGGGACAAGAGGCTTCGGTCGAGCTTGTGACCGGTGAAAGCCTGACGGGCAAAGTTCGGTTTATTGAAAGTAAAGCTAATGCGTCCACGCGTACCTTTAGGACAGAAATTGCCGTGCCCAATCCTAAATATGCCCTCAAGGGCGGCGTAACCGCAACTGTCTCTATTAAAACAGGCACCGCGATGGCGCATAATATACCCTCTAAACTTTTGAGTTTGAATGATAATGGCAATGTGGGTGTTCGATATTTAGACGATGATGACATTGTCCGTTTTGCGACTGTCAAAACCATTGATGAAGATGCAAATGGCGTTTGGATCACGGGTCTGCCTGATACTACCCGGCTTATTACACAAGGGCAAAATTTTGCTCCCATCGGAACCCAGGCAAACCCTTCTCTGTCGAGTTTTAAAAGAGCCGACGAATAAATATGGGCGGCATTGTCGGCATTGTTGCTTTTTCGATCCGCAATTGGCGGATGACGATGGGCATAATGCTTTTCGCCGTCATTGGTGGATTGCTGGCGATTGATAGGCTGCCTCTCGACGCCGAACCCGATGTTCCTATTCCTTTTGTAAATATACAGGTGACTTTGCCGGGAATTTCACCTGAAGACGCCGAACGTCTCTTAATCCGTCCGATGGAAACAGAACTCAAATCCGTTGACGGGATTATACAAATGGACGGCGTGGCCTTGACCAATGCCGCCATTCTTACAATTGAATTTGAAGCCTCACACGATCTTGACAAAGCCTTGGCTGATGTCCTTGAAAAAGTTGACCGCGCCCGAGCCGAATTCCCCGAAGAGGCTCAAGAACCCATTGTTGATGAAATCAGCAATTCGTCGGTTCCCATTCTCACCGTCAATCTATGGGGTGATGCCCCCGAACGCGCCCTTCAGCGCCAAGCCAAAGATTTACAACGGCGGTTGGAGAGCCGAGGCGAGATATTAGAAGTCAATATTACAGGGGAACGTATTGACGTTTTAGAGGCCATCTTAGATCCCTCGAAAATCGACAGTCTGGGCATATCCTTTGATGAAATCGCAGCCGCCATTGCTTTAAATAACAGCCTCATCCCAGCGGGTGAACTTAAAACAGATAACGGTAAGTTTAACATCAAGTTGCAAGGTTTAATCTCATCCCCCGAAGACATGAATAATCTTGTCGTCAGGCGCGGAGCAAACGGAAATATTGTGCGGATGAGCGACATAGCAATTGTTCGCTCGGGTTACAAAGACAGCACAACTATTGCCCGCTTTAATGGGCGCAAATCCGTCTCCCTTGAAGTGAAAAAGCGCTTGAACGAAAATATTTTAGAGACGGTTCAACTCATCGAAGAGCTCGTCAATGAGCAAACCGCGTCGCCTGAGTGGCCCAAAGGTATTAATGCCTCATTTAGTCAATCCCGGGCCATATTTATAACGGATATGCGAAGGGAACTATCGTCTTCTATTATCAATGCCGTGATTTTGGTTTTCATTGTATGTATTGCCGCCTTGGGATGGCGGTCAGCCCTCTTTGTGGGGTGGGCTATTCCGTCAAGTTTCTTAATCGCCTTCTTTTTGTTTCTCGTTCAAGGCGAAACGATCAACATGATGATTTTATTTGGGCTTATCCTGTCCGTCGGAGTTCTGGTCGATAGCGCTATCGTCATTATTGAATATGCCGACCGAAAAATGGATGAAGGTCTTGGCCGACGTGAAGCTTTTCAAATGGCAGGGGAGCGGATGTTTTGGCCCATCTTATCATCAACAGCGACAACGCTCGCCGCCTTTATTCCGCTCTTATTTTGGGACACGATACCCGGGAAATTCATGGCTTATTTTCCGCGGACGATGATTTATGTCCTGACCGCATCCATGTTGATGGCTTTAATCTTTCTACCAACCATGGGGTCAATCATCGGATTTAAACCGAAGAAAAAAAACAATTCAAATGCAGCTTTACTCGCCGGTGCAGATGGCGATCCCTCGCAACTCAGAGGCTTTACGGGAGTTTATGTGAAATTCATTCGAAAGCTTATTCAATTTCCGCTTCTGGTTATTTTGGGGCTTGTCCTATTGACCTTTGGGATAATTGGAATCTTTCAAGCGAGTATGGAAGGACCGCCTCCAAAACCTGTCGCCTTTTTTACCCAAAGCCCTGGTGATCAGATATTTGTGTTTGCCCGCACGCGCGGAAATTCTACGCCAGAACAAAGTCTGGGTATTGCTGAAGAACTCGAAAGACGTTTTGCGCAAATCGATGGTATTGAATCTATGTATACTGTTGCCGGAAACGCGTCATCTAATGGATTTTCCTTTGATGGGCCTGGCAGCGTACCCGCTGATACCACGGTGAAAATTTACTTAGAACTATATCCTTTTGCTGAACGCCGGAATTTAACCGACATTATCGCCGATATTGAACAAGCCTCACAAGGCATTAACGGTGTGATTACAGAGGTTAAATCGGTTGAGTTTGGGCCGCCTATCGACAAGGATATTGGCATTCAGATTTCATCCGAAGACAGAGACAAACTGAGAGAGGTGACTCAAAAAATCCGAACCAAACTTGAAACCATTGAAGGGCTTGATAGTTTTGACGATAATCTTCCCCTTCCCGGAATAGATTGGGAATTGGTTATCGACAGGGCAGAAGCGGGACGGCTTGGCCTTGATGTCGGGCGCATTGGGTCCGCAATCCAATTCTTAACGGAAGGCGCACTTGTCGGAAAATACCGTCCCTTAGACGTCGAAGAAGAAGTTGATATTCGAATTCGATATCCCAAATCAGCGCG
>CAYRMO010000158.1:0-3666 GCA_964425355.1 uncultured Algimonas sp.
CAAAGTCTCGAGACCATATTCCGGCGCGCGACCCTTTTCTTTGGTTGATCTTTCCAATGCTTTATACGGTCTATGTTTTGCTTCGCGGACAGCTGGATAACCAATATCCTTATGACTTCTCAAACCCCGATGTGCTGGGTTGGGGTGGCTTTTTCATTGCGCAGTCAATATTTTTGGTATTCTTTTTGGGTTTGGGAATAGGGTTTCGATCTCTGAGCAATCTATTGATGATACGCGCTTCATTGAAAGCGTCATTGTCTAAACCGGTATAAGCTCTAGCTCGGACCCTTACCTGTCTTTGGTCGAGATTTTCGCCGCCGTCTTCGTTTTCTATGCGGAGGCTTGGCTTTATTCGGATCTTGGTTTTGTTTTTTGGGTCGGTTTTGTTTAGCAGCCGGCTTGTTGGCTGGTCCAGTTTCAGATGGTTTTTGAGATGTGCGTGATTTTTGCTCACCTCTATTTTTCTCGGTAATATTCTTTTTCGGTCGTTTTTTGCGACTTTTACCGCGACCCTTTCTGGCTTGCGGTTTTGGTTTCTCAATCGCGGGAAGGGCAGGGCGTGACTTTAACGCCTTTGTCTTTTGGTTGAAGTTCTCGGGAATGTCGACTTTTGGAATTTTGGTTTTGAGGAGCTTCTCAATGTCTTTGAGATAAGCTCTTTCATCTGGGTCCACAAAGGCATGGGCGACGCCGGATCGTTCTGCGCGAGCCGTTCGGCCAATTCGGTGAACATATTGTTCCGGAACATTGGGAATTTCATAATTAAAGACATGGCTGACATGAGGGATATCAATCCCGCGTGCGGCAACATCAGTTGCGATTAAAATATTGATCTCGCCTTTGCGAAACATGTCAAGCGTGCGTTGTCTCTGGCCCTGGGACTTATTGCCGTGAATGGCGCGACTATCAATGCCATTGGCGCGCAGACGTTTTACAAGACGATCCGCCCCATGTTTCGTGCGCGTAAACACAATGGCGCGTGTGACCTCGGGTTCCAAAAGCGACAGGGCGAGTAAGGCCGGTTTCTCACTTTTGTCGACAAAGGTCATGCGCTGCTCGACCTTATCCGCCGTGCTATTTGGCGGGGTCACAGAAACGGTCTTGGGGCTTTTCAGGAATTGCCCCGCAAGTTGTTTGATCTTGGGGACCATCGTGGCTGAAAAGAGCAAGGTTTGCCGATTTGACGGTAAGAGCGGAACAATCTTTTTGAGCGCATGGATAAAGCCCATATCCATCATCTGATCGGCTTCGTCTAAAATCAGAACTTCAACCTCATCTAGGAACAAGGCCTTTCGATCCAACAAATCAATAAGGCGTCCTGGGGTCGCAACGATAACATCCACACCGCCGGATAAACGTTTTATATGGCGCACGATCGAGACGCCGCCATAAATAGATGCGACAGATAAATGCGGCATTTTTCGACCATAAGAGCGAACTTGATCTGAAATTTGCGTCACAAGTTCGCGGGTCGGCGCAAGAATAAGGGCGCGTCCGCGTTTCTTGGTTGGTTCGCGATCATTGAGAAAAAGATGATCTAATAAGGGGAGGGTAAAAGCAGCTGTTTTGCCTGTACCTGTTTGGGCCAATCCCATGAGGTCATGACCATCGCGTATAATCGGAATGGCTTGGGCTTGGATAGGCGTCGGGACTTTATAATCCAGATCCTCAAGAGCCGCCAATAATGGCGGCGCAAGTTTTAAGGATGTAAAACTAGACATATACACTCACGGTGACCCGTGGATGAGTCAAAATTTACAAATTCGGTCATTTAAAGACATTGAATCTGTCTCTAAATGGGCATCCCGATTTAGCACAAAGGCTAGTCAGCCATTACAACTTTATCAGCGGCAATTTTGCCTGTGCGCTCATTTTTGGCTGTTGTGAACTGAACCTTGTCGCCCTCATTCAATGTGTCGATGCCACTTTGGTGTAGAGCTGAAATGTGTACAAAGACGTCATTTCCAGATTCAGGTTGGATAAAGCCGAAGCCTTTGGTTGTGTTGAAGAACTTAACGGTTCCACTTTGCATATCAGACATGTATTTTCCTTTCACGTCGTAAAACATCGCTCCAGGGGAGCGATTTTGAATAGTCGATGTAGGTAAGAAAAAACAAAGTCTAAGATATTGTCATCCACGAGGATTTAACAACATCAAGAGAAGCCTGATCGTCTGGCCGAAATCGAATAATCACCCCCTATCACATAATCTAGGGAATACAATTCGAAATTCTCATGTGGCCGAGGTTTCTCATATTTTAAAAACTTGGCTGGTTTTGGAAACAGATAGGTCAAATTCACACATTTGAAATGGCATTCAGGCGGAAGGGAGCCTGAATGCCATGCCCCAAACGCGGTTAGTCCTCAGGCGTCATGCCATCGACTAACTTCACCAGTTGAACAAACTCGGCCCGATAGCCGTCTTCATCCTCGCCTTTGGCTTTATTGGCGAGCTTGATGATCTCATCATAGCTATAGCCTTCTAGGCGCTGATTGCTTCTGAGTTTCTGTCCCAAAGCCGCCACGGCCGTTGCAAAACGCATATCGTCACTTGCGCGTCTTAAGCTGCGCTCATGATCCGCGCCAATCGGAACGGTCTGGAGTGTGCTCTTATCGGCATCCGGCAATTTATGACGGATTTTTACAAAGGCATATTCCTCGGACCCTGTTGTGACAGGTGTCTCGCTGACATATCGCAATGGATCTGTTTCTCGTGTCGAGGCGCCAACCGGTGTGAGCTCATAAATCGCTGTGACGCTGTGACCGGCACCAATGTCGCCCGCGTCAACTTTGTCATTATTGAAATCTTCGCGTTTTAAGGCGCGCGTTTCATAGCCAATCAGGCGGTATTCAGCGATGGTTTCTGGGTTGAATTCAACCTGGATTTTGACATCTTTGGCAATCGTTGTCAGCGCGCCTCCGGATTGATCGGCCAGGACTTTTTGAGCCTCAGATAGGTTGTCGATATAGGCGGCGATCCCATTGCCATTTTGAGCCAAGGCTTGCATGAGTTGATCATTATAATTGCCATGCCCGAAGCCCAAGACAGACAAGAAAATACCGGATTTGCGTTTTTTCTCGATGAAGGTTTTCATCTCTTCGTGCGACGAAAACCCAACATTGAAATCACCATCGGTCGCCAGAATAACGCGGTTATTGGCTTTTCTCTGATAGCTCTTTTTAGCCTCTTTATAAGCGAGTTCTAATCCAGCGGCACCAGCTGTAGACCCACCAGAACGTAGACGATCTAAGGCCCCAACGATTTTATCCACTTCATTGGCAGGGGTTGGTTCCAGAACCGTCCCCGCGCTGCCCGCATAGGTTACAATAGAGACGGTATCATCCTCATCCAGCGTATTGAGCATAAGTTTGAAACTATTGATCAATAGCGGCAATTTATTCTGAGCGCGCATAGACCCGGATGTATCAATCAGAAAGACGAGATTATTATCCGGCCGATCGGCAACAGGCGGAACATAGCCTTTAATCCCGATATGCATAAGCTTGGTTTCAGAATTCCACGGGCTCTCTGTCACCGTCACATTTGCTTTGAAGGGTTCTTTAGCAGAATTTGGCGCTTCATACTCATAGGGGAAATAATTGATCATTTCCTCAAGCCGGACCGCGCCGGGAGGTGGTAATTGTCCCCGTTCTACAGATGAGCGG
>CAYRMO010000159.1:0-3437 GCA_964425355.1 uncultured Algimonas sp.
GGCACACCGGATCAGCTTCACGCCCAAATAAAAGAGATCGCCAATAATACAGCCGAGCTTGTCGAATTGGGTCGTGAAATCACCGATGCTGATATCACCATGATCAATGATTATGCCTATCCCGCCTATGGCGTTCCTAGCCCGGAAACCGTCGAGGCCATTCGTTTGGCCGCAAGGACCGAAGCCATGATGACTGATCCTGTCTATGAGGGTAAATCCATGCAAGGGCTGATCGACCTCACACGCAAGGGCTATTTCCCCAAAGGCTCCAAGATTCTTTACGCGCATCTGGGCGGGGTTCCTGCCATTAATGGCTATGCCTATACATTTCGCAATGGATAAGTTTTAGCGCGACAGCGCCGGAAAAATCCATATAGACAGCTTTATGGAGCACCAAATTAATCAGCAGATGAGCGCAACCGATATTCTGATGTTGGTTACCTTATCTATCCTTTGGGGTGGCTCGTTCTTCTTTATAGAAATTCTGGTCAAACATCTCTCCCCGCTCACAATCGTTACGATGCGAGTTGGCCTCGCCGCGTTGGCGCTTTGGTGCATTGTGTTGGTCAGGCGCTTGACCTTGCCCTCTACGCTCAAACAATGGGGCGGCTTGTTCATCGTCGGATTAATCAATAATGCCCTGCCCTTTACATTGATCACCTGGGGGCAAACGCATATTAGCTCGGGTCTGGCCTCTATTTTTAATGCGACAACGCCCTTTTTCACCGTATTGGTGGCGGGCGTCATTCTGGTCGACGAACGTGTTACCCGTCAAAAACTTGCGGGCGTGATGATTGGCCTGACGGGGACTATTATTTTAATCGGCCCAGAGTCCTTGAAAGGCGTAACGGGATCCATATTGGGACAATTAGCTGTCATGGGCGCAGCGCTTTCCTACGCCGTTGCAAGTGTCTATTCGCGCCGGTTCAAAGCCTGGGGCCTGTCACCTATGATCATTGTGACGGGTCAAGTAACAATGGCGACGCTTATTTTGCTGCCACTCGCCCTCACCATCGAAAAACCCTGGATTGGCTTTGATATGCCCTTCGAGGCGATCTGGGCCATATGCGGCCTAGCCTTTGTCAGCACTGTTATCGCCTATGTCCTATTTTTCAAACTCATCGCGTCGGCTGGCGCGACAAATACGGCGCTCGTGACCTTTTTGATCCCCATTTCTGCTATTCTTTTAGGCGTCACTATTTTGGGAGAGAGGTTCACATTCCTTCAAGCCATCGGCATGGTATTCATCGGGTTTGGGCTTCTCGTGATGGATGGACGTGTCTTTAAAAAATTTATACGCCCCTAAAGGTAAATCGGGTTCTTACTCAAATTCCGGGGCACGTTTATCCAAAAAGGCGGAAACCCCTTCGCGACCGTCTTTTGATGCGGCGCATTCACTTATTGCGACACCTTCCAGTTCCATCTGTGTCTCATAGTCATTGTCGAAAGCCGTTAAGAGCAGGTTCTTAATGGCGCCATGTGCCCCAATCGATCCATCCGCAAGTGAGTTTGCGAGTTCCATTGCCCGATCCATGAGATTTTCCGGCTCAACCAACGCATTGACTAAACCCCATTCCAGCGCCTCAGTCGCGCTAAGTTGCCGATTTGTCAGCATCAGCTCTTTTGTTCGCCTAAGACCAATCAAACGCGGTAGATTATAGGTCGAGCCCCCATCTGCGCAAAGTCCAGCCTTACTATAAGCCATAACAAAGGCGGAGCTATCGCTGGCCAGGACCAGATCACCGCTAATGGCCAGACTAAATCCTGCGCCAGCCGCCATTCCATTTACGGCCACGATAACAGGAGCCTTCATGCGCGCGAATGAAGACATGGCTATGTGTAATTGGTCGGCGAGGGCTTTGATCCCAGCCCCGACATTATCATCATAAGACGCCATTTCCTTGATATCGCCACCGGCCGAAAAAAAACGCCCGCTTCCTGTAATGATCACGGCCCGTATATCGGCATTTTCTTCGCAACGCGTAGCGATCTGCGCCAATTCCGTCGCCAGGCTCAAATTTACGCCATTTGCTGCCTTAGGCCGGTTTAATGTGATAATCGCCAATCGATCTCTAACGTCAAATAAAATTGATACAAATTCTGACATAAATCGCCTCTAATATTCTATTTTGACAAGCTTCACACATTCAATAGTGCCGCCTGCTGACGGTAAGACTATTTTCGCATGAAAACCTGCATTGTCTTTCGTCCATGAATCACTTCGACATCTCTCCTAAGAAACGAATCTTGTCGCTGCAACTCTCGTGTCGCGTAGTTTGACCTCGTCACGGTAGCTTGCTAAAAAATTTCGTAAATGAGGGATGAAAACACTCGCTAATGAAACTAGAAACATAGGTTTAGTTATCAAGAGCGGTTAGAGAGGCATGGCTGTGGGCTCTTATGACATAGGGGAAATAAAAACCGCTTTAGCGGACATATCTGCACATGAAATTTTCGCAACCAGCCCTAAAACCCTCTTGCTTTTAAATTACATTGTCAATGCAACTATTGACGGACGGCAATCCGAAATTAACGAAACAAAAATCGCACAGGACGTATTCAAAAAAGGTGCAGATTTTAATTCCGCGACTGACTCTCTCGTTAGAGTTTCGGCGGGACGCGTCCGTAATATGCTAGTCCTATATTACGCGACAATTAAAAACCCGTCTTTAATTATTTCCATCCCAACTGGCCGATACATCGCCAAATTCGAGCGCCCTAATTATGCGATGAATGCGAATAAAGGTATATCTAAGCTAGGTAATATTTTTGTTTACCTTAAAAACCGGAGTCAAATTGTTTCAATATGTTCTGCGCTAATAGTTTGTCTTTTCGTCTTTATTGCAACAGTCATGATTAGTCGAAATCAAGTCAGCACAGTGATAAATGAAAACTCTGGAACCGAGCTAGCCCTTAAGAATCCAAGCCAACAAACGACCTTACTCCCCAAGATAGCGATCCCGTCATTTATAAATAAATCCGGTGATGCAAAATTTGATTTTCTAGAAAATGCCTTACAATGGAAACTTGTCGATGATCTGGCACGATTCGAAATTGTTAGACCTTCCGCCTATGACGGCAATCTAGAAACCCTCTTGACCGCCCAACCAGAAGATTTAGACTATGCGATTTCCGCAATCATTCTTGCCGTCGAACCTGAACTCGACCTTTACGTTAAACTTATAAATATCGAAACAGGGGCAACGACACTTGAGCGTCGCATTATGCATGAAGCCTCAAACACCGAATATTATGAAGGTCTAAAACAAATCATTCATGATTTGAGTGGCAATTTTATGGACGAATTGTCAACGCAACGCTTGGCCTTAATTCAAAACCAAATTCAAAATGATCTCGCAAATATAGAAAATCACCAGGCTTTTGAATGTATGCTTTTGGCCTATGAACTTCAGGGAAAACCAGACGCAAAATTATAT
>CAYRMO010000160.1:0-3175 GCA_964425355.1 uncultured Algimonas sp.
AACCGCTCTAGATCATAGCGCGGCATAGAGGCCTGCATCATTTCCACCGCACAACAGGCTAGTCCGAACGTCATCCACATTAGAGACCCTGTTCGGGCCCATGTGATCAAATCATCTGAGGCTGCTGTGATAAATCCCTTATCGGCGAGCTGATCGCTAAGTTGCGAATAAGCACCGTCATGGAGCTTGGGATCATAGGCCGGTGTACCTTTATCCCCATTTGGATTGACGAGAACCATGCGACTACTCCCAATCCAGCGCGCCGACTTTCCAAGCATAAGCCAGTCCAGCCGCGAGTTCAGCGAGGAAAATCATGACGACCAACCAGCCTTGCCAAGTGATCGTGTCCAAGGTGACGGCGTAAGGAAACAAGAACGCCACTTCGATATCAAAAATAATAAAGAGGATCGCCACAAGATAGAAGCGAACATCGAATTTCATGCGCGAGTCATCAAAAGCCGCAAAGCCGCATTCATAAGTCGAGACCTTTTCAGCATCTGGATCCTTTGGCGCAATCACGGCTGGTACAAGTAAGAAAAGAAGAGACAATACGAGCGCTATGCCAAATAGGATGACGACCGGTAGGTATTCCAGCAGGAATTCGTTCATGACATTCACGCTTTTCAACGGGTTGGAAGACTCACAGACTCATCCTCCTCAATCGCGCCGGAACCTATTGAGACCAAAGGCGAAATGCAACGGACAATCTGACGCTTTTGTCAGGCTTTTTCAGTCAACTAAGAATGACTTGCAACTGACATCAGAAACCCGCCAATATTTGGGCAAAATTAGGTCGAATTCACCGTCAAATTTCGTTGCGAAAGGTGGAAACTTTCCTTAGGGGGCGCCCATGCAACCACATGACACCATAAAACCCGTTCATATCATAGGTGCAGGCCTCGCCGGATCAGAAGCTGCTTGGCAATGTGTGTCACGCGGCGTGCCCGTCATCCTACATGAAATGCGCCCCAATCGCATGACAGATGCGCATGAGACAGGCGGATTTGCCGAACTCGTTTGCTCAAATTCATTCCGCTCAGATGACAAGACCGGAAATGCCGTTGGCGTCTTACATGAGGAAATGCGTCTCTCGGGGTCATTGATCATGGGTATGGGCGATATGACGAAATTACCCGCAGGCGGCGCGCTTGCCGTCGACCGAAATGAATTTTCAGATGCGGTGACCACAATCCTGCGTCAACATCCTCTGGTCACGGCGGAATATGGTGAGATCAAAGGCCTGCCGCCCAAAGATTGGGGCAATACGATTATCGCAACAGGTCCGCTTACGGCCCCGTCTCTCGCGCAAGCCATATTGAAAGAGACGGGCGAAGACTCCCTCGCCTTTTTCGACGCCATTGCGCCTATCATCTACAAAGACTCAATCGATTTCGATATTGCCTGGATGCAATCGCGTTATGATAAAAAGGGCCCCGGCGGAGACGGCGCCGATTATATCAACTGCCCCCTCGATAAGACCCAATACGAAACCTTCATCGAGGCGCTGGTCAATTCTGACAAAACCGAGTTCAAAGACTTTGAGAAAGACACGCCCTATTTCGAAAGCTGCTTACCTATCGAAGTCATGGCTGAACGCGGTGCCGAAACCTTGCGTTGGGGCCCGATGAAACCTGTCGGCCTAACCAATCCACATAATCCAACAATCAAAGCCCATGCGATTGTTCAGCTCAGACAAGATAATTCACTCGGCACGCTTTATAATATGGTCGGTTTCCAGACTAAAATGAAATACGGCGCCCAGACCGAGATTTTACGAACCATACCTGGTCTTGAAAAAGCGGTCTTTGCGCGGCTTGGCGGCATTCACCGCAATACATTTATCAATTCGCCCAAGCTCTTAAACAAACAGCTCCAACTTGCGAGCCGCCCTGATCTTAGATTTGCAGGGCAAATTATGGGCGTTGAAGGCTATGTCGAAAGCGCAGCGCTTGGTCTTATCACGGGACGCATGGCGGCCGCGCAAGCGCGCGGCGAGACGATAGGCATGCCTGCTCTCACCACGGCCCTTGGCGCTTTGGTTGAACATGTAACAGGCGGCTTCATGTCTGGCCCCAAAGCCAAATTCCAACCCATGAATGTAAATTTTGGTCTTTTCCCGCCCATTGAAGGCGAAATCAAATATCCTAAGGTCAATGGCAAGCGCTTGCGCGGAAAAGATAAGACCCGTTACCGCAAAAGCCTCCTAGCCAAACGCGCCCTTGAAGATATCAAGCCCTGGGCGACATCCACCTAATCACTTTAGGACGTTAGAATTTTCTTACATATGAAAGCGAAATGATATTCGTGCTCTCAAGGCGTGTATAATCCCCACGAATACCGTTGCCCCCGCCAAAATTATATTGAAGTCCTGCCCCATAGGCGACACCCGAGGCTTTATCATCAGCTGAAGCCGCCGCGGTAAAGCCGCCAAAACTACCCGTAACATCAGCACTTGCTGTGGCTTCGCCATATCCGACACGGGCAAAGATATCAAAATTGTCCGAGACCGGGTAAATAGCACGAGCAAAACCGATATAGTAATTATCAACATTAAGATCGACAGTTGTGTCAACACCGACAGTTTGCCCCAGAACATCTACGGGAACATTCCGCTCAATCGTGTCACCGCTCACTCCAAAGCCGACTTCGCCTTCAACAGCAAAATATTTATTGAGTTGGTACCCCAGACGGCCATTTATAAGAAAAACGCTGCTATCCTCTGTGCCCAGATCAACGACTTGGCCCTGCACATCAAGGTCAGACAGATCAAGCTCGGTTGTCAAAAGCGTCGCGCCAACAGTCACATAAAGCCCGTCATCGTCATTGGCAGACGCCGCACTCGTGACGCCGAGTGACAAAGCAAGAAGGGATGAAAAAACTAAAGATCGAAACATAATGTCCTCCATAATTCACCCCATGAATTATGGTTTACAGATCGTTAACTGTACCTATTTTGAACGGATTTCGATTTATTGTCGTTTACATCGGATCAAAATCGTCCGGTTAATCCGATACGAAACAGCTTAAACTGCTTTGCAATAGGCCCATAATTTACGTGTTGTGTCAGAGGATCAAACCCAACTCTGCGCATGCGTTTAATGAATCCAGGTATGAGGCCTATATAGGCGATTGCAGGTATTCGCGACGGACCAATGCTACGTATTTCTGACCTTAC
>CAYRMO010000161.1:0-3081 GCA_964425355.1 uncultured Algimonas sp.
CAAAACCAGACCGGTCCGAGATGTGGAAAGCGATAAAATGGGTCTGTATCGCCTTTGTTGCGTGTCTCATTGCCTTTGGGCTGTGGAAAGCCTGGTCGATTGCGACAGCACCTGCACGTATTGCTGAAAATGCCGCCGGGTCCGTTAAATCCAGTGTTGGGAATGTTGTGAACCGCCTGGATGTGAAACTAGACCATCAAAAATCATTCAACCGCGCCGCAGAAAAATCGTTCAAAACTTTAAATGATCTAAGCCCGACCGAACCAGAAAGCTTAAAAGATCGTACTTTTCGCCTCACCAACCTAAAGGGATCTGAAAATCGGATTTGCAAACTCACATATGATTTTGGAGAGGGGGCTGTTCCGGTTTATATAGCGGCGGATAATAAAGCGCATCAGGCAGCTAAAGCCGTTGGCGCTAAGACGGATAGGCTTATTCGAATTGTCATCGTTAGTCCGGAACAGACTTTGGGGCTAAATTCGAAATATCAGCCCGATGACAAAAGATGGGGGCTGTCTTGGCGAACAAGCTCGATCAACAAACCCTATGAAGAGAGTTGGGCTGAAAAGCCGATCGTAGAAATTTTGAAACGTTCAGCCAAATCTTGTAAGTAAAGACTAGCTTTCCAAGGCCTTTTTCCATGTCGCGACTTGCTTTTTAACTTCGCTTGGTGCGGTCCCGCCATAACTTGTACGACTACTAGCAGAGGCCAGTGGTGACAAAACGGAAAATATGTCTTCAGTTATCCGAGCCTCAACAGTTTGCATATCCTCCAAGGATAGGGCGTCCAATGTCGTGCCTTGTTTTTCTGCCAAAGCCACAATGGATCCGGTGACGTGATGGGCGTCCCGAAAGGGCATATTTAAATTCATGACAAGCCAATCCGCTAGGTCCGTTGCGGTTGAAAAGGCGGCGCCTGCAGCGCCTGCCAGTCTTTCCTTATTCGGAACCATATCGGCAACCATGCCAGTCATCGCGGCGAGGCCCAATTCAAGCGCGTCAAAGGCATCAAAGACGGGTTCTTTATCTTCTTGCATATCTTTGGAATAGGCGAGGGGGAGGCCTTTCATGACAATCGTCAGGCTAGTCAAAGCACCCATAATCCGTCCGACCTTTGCACGGATAAGTTCCGCTGCATCCGGATTTCGTTTTTGCGGCATGATTGAACTTCCCGTTGTGAAAGCATCAGAGAGTTTGATGAATTGGAACTGGGCGCTTGTCCAGATGACGATTTCCTCAGACAAGCGGGACAAATGTGTGGCGCAAATGCTTGCCGCCGACAAAGCTTCAAGCGCGAAATCTCTGGCCGAAACCGCATCGAGTGAATTGGCCATTGGGCGCGCAAAGCCGAGGGCCTTTGCGGTCATCTCTCGATCAATCGGATAGGGTGTGCCAGCAAGAGCTGCTGCGCCTAATGGGCTTTCATTCATACGCGTGCGGCAATCTTTGATCCTTGCCCGATCACGCGCAAACATTTCTGCATAAGCGAGCATGTGATGTCCAAAGGTCACGGGTTGTGCCGATTGCAAATGCGTAAAGCCGGGCATGATCGTATCTGTATTGACCTCGGCTTGAATGACCAAAGCCTGGATTAACTGGGTAAGTTGCCCTTCAAACATGTCCAAATGGTCTCTGACCCAGAGCCGGAAATCAGTCGCGACCTGATCATTGCGCGACCGACCCGTATGAAGCCGACCTCCGGCCTCACCGATCTTATCTTTGAGGCGCGCTTCGATATTGAGATGAATATCTTCTAACGCTTCTGACCATGGAAATGTGCCGGCCTCGATTTCGGCGCCGATTTCATCCAATCCTTTGTGAATATCATCACGGTCCTGTTCAGAGATTATGCCTTGCTTGGCCAGCATATTTGAATGGGCTTTGGATCCCGCAATATCTTGTTTGGCAAGTTTCCGGTCAAAGCCAATCGAGACATTAATCGCTTGCATAAGCGCGCCTGGCCCTGCGGCGAAGCGACCCCCCCACATTTTCTGGCCTTTTGCATTTGATTTGCTTATTTCGTCCGTCATGACGTCCTCATTTTTCACTTTGGCGAATATGATCCGCGCAATGCTTGTCCTCGGGCTTTTCGTCGTCCTATTCGTACTTGTCCAGTCCTGTCAGGTCCCGAAAACAGGGTTAGACCATTACGGCGTTAAATCTTTACGAAAATTGCATGTTAGAGAGGTGCCTACACCCCGTCCAAAGACAGTTTATAAGACCGCTGATGGCAAAATGCTTGGTTTAGAGGATCTGCAGGGAAAAGTTGTATTGGTCAATATTTGGGCGACATGGTGCGCGCCCTGTGTGAAAGAAATGCCGTCATTAGACAGGTTACAGGGTTTAAGGGGCGGGGATGCGTTCCAGGTTGTAACGATTAGTATTGATAGAACGCGCGCCGAGCCCGACAAATTTTTCAAGGAACATGATATAAAAAATCTCGAACCATATCATGACGAGACTTTTGGAATTTCTGGTCTGTTGCGTCTGCGGGGATACCCGACAACGGTTATTTATAATCCGAATGGTCGTGAAATTGTCTACCTCGAAGGTGATGCGGAATGGGACAGCGAAGAAGCTCTGGCCCTGATTGATTACATAATTCAAGATTAGTTTTTGCATTTTTAATTATTTTATGTTATAGTATAATATATCAAAATATTTTGGAGATCGCCTATGGCTCGTCGTCGATTGCGTTCTAATAGAAACAGCGAAGCGGGAGTCGATATGACTCCGATGTTGGATATTGTCTTTATTCTTTTGATTTTCTTTATCGTGACGGCCGTATTCTTGGATGAGGAAGGCCTCGATTTTACCAAAACAGACGGATTAATAGATCCAACGCCGGTTAGAGCAATTACGATTACCTTGAACGATAAAAACCAAATCTCAGTTGAGGGTCGTATTGTGCCACTATCGCTGGTTGAAGCGGAGGTTCAGGTCCACCTAGCAGATAATCCAAATGCCGCGATTTCCTTTCGCGCAGATGAGGTGGCGCGATTAGAAGGCGTTATCCAAATAAAAGATAAGGGGCTGTCCCAGATAACTAGGCTGTATTGTCTCTAACCCATTGTTTCAATT